>NZ_CP090419.1:2415000-2723333 GCF_032716425.1 Pseudoalteromonas sp. N1230-9 | reverse complement strand
AGCATAGTCCTTGGTGGGTAAGAAAAACCATTGCGCCGCTTTTTATTAATCAAGAGTACAAGGGACTCGCACGCCTGCAAGATGTAGACGGAGTAGTAGATAATTTTTGCCGTTTATCGCCAATTGCTATTGCTTATGACTTTATTGAGGGCACACCACTTAAGCAGCTTGCCCAACAGCAAGCACATTTGCCAGCTCGTTTTTTCAAAGACTTCGAACGTATGGTAGCGAAAATGCACCGTCGTGGCGTGGTACACCTTGATTTACGTAATCTGGGTAATGTGATTTGTTCAAAAGAGGGTAAGCCTTATATTATTGATTTTCAGTCGGCGATTCGTTTTTCACGCTTTCCGCGTTGGTTACAGCGTTTTATGCGTGGTGCTGATATGAGTGGGGTTTATAAAGCGTGGCAAAAACTGGCAGGTGACTCATTACCACAGGCGAAGGCTGATTATTTGCATGACTTTAATCATGTGCGTAAACGTTGGATTTTAAAAGGCTACCCTTTGCATCGTGCGTATGTGTGGTGCGGTGGCGTGGTGACACAGATATTAAATTCTGAGTTTATTCGCAGTATTTTAGAACGATTTTAAAAAGCGCGTTTGCACGCGCTTAGTGGGGAGAACTAGTATTTAGGCCAGCCATTCGCATCCCAATTAAGGGTGCTGATGAGCAATTTGGGTGTGCCATTATCACCTGCATCATAAGCATGACGAACAATTACATCGGTATTTAAAATATCTTGTCCACCAGGCCCTACCCATTGGCTATTACCCGCATCAAGAATGCTACCGCCGCTGGCTAACATGTCGGTGCCATTTTTATCTAGATACGGACCTCGAATGTCGGTAGAGCGCCCGTAAGCAATACGGTATGTGCTATTTGTGCCATCACAGCATTTGCCAATTGAAACAAACAAATAGTAGTAGCCTTGGCGATACACTATGGTCGGCGCTTCAATACCACCTGAGCGACTTGCTAATGAGTAGATTTGACCAAATGGTTTCATTGTCATTGGGTTAATACGCGTTAGTTTAATACCCGAATTCCATGAGCCAAATGCAAGCCAAGGTGCACCATCTTTTGCTACCACAAGATCTGGGTCAATGGCGTTGTAATTATTGCTATTGGTGGTGTTAATCACTAAGCCATCATCACGCCAATTACCTGTGGCAACACTGTTTGCTGAGGTAAGGCCAATAGCACTGACACGTGAACCAAAGGTCGAAATCGAATAATAAAGCCAGCTGCGGCCATTGTAGCTTTTTAATTCAGGCGCCCAGACATCAATTCCGTCATGATCAGGCACATAGTTACTCCACCAACTTAAACCATTTGAAAAAATTGGCAGCGCATCATTCCAATCCACGCCATTGCTTGAATATTTACCGTAAATACCTGGGCCTGTTTGAAATATCCACCAAGTGCCATTCTCGTAGCCAATAGTTGGATCGTGGGTAACTAAATTGCCAGTGAGTGGCCAATGATCAGCAGCACCATTGGTGGTCGATGGATCAAAGGGAGTGGATTCAACATTGGCAAGTTTGGTGAGTTGCCATTGCTGCGCATCGCTGCCGTTGTAGCTCCACTGACTAATGTTCGCGCCATCGTTACCATCGAATCCATATAAGTCGAGAGCCTTACCACTGTTTAAGTTAATAAAGCTAACATAACCGCTGCCTTCGTCATTAATTTGCCAGTGTTGGCTAGCAATGTTTGCATATTCATACTGCACCACATTACCGCCATCGGCCGTTGAAAAATCAAACACTTCGAGGGCTTTACCACTGTTTAAGTTAATAACCGAATAGTTGCTACCACCTATGTTGGTAATTAACCAGCGCTGCGTGTCGTGATTTGTGTCAGCCCACTGGCTGACATTTGCACCATCATTGGTTTGCGCGCTAGCTACTTCTACAAACTTAGCGCTGTACTTTGATTTAATCGTGTATACGCCATTATCAATCGCGTAGGCACAGGGAAGTATGAGTGTTGTTGCAAAGCTGAGCGCTGCAAGCGCTTTTCTTGAAAGTATCATTGTGTCTCCAAATCATTGTTATTGAGCTTTCCTTGTGTGTTTAGCTCCTTGGATGAGTTCTGACCAACATCAATTGAATGCATTGATGTTAATGAAAACTATTTATAATACTTTATTATATTATTACTTTTGTAAAGGTGTTTAATGAAAATAATTAACAAAAATTTTACTTTTAATTATTTTGGAGGAGATAAAGGTTTTTTCAGAGATACAAAAAAGCCACTCGGTGAGTGGCCTTTCAGATATTATTGAGTAATAAACTGGCTGGGAATATCCCATTTGAGGGTATGCAGTTTGCCTTGCCAAGTTTGGATGGTGATCCATAGTTTATCATCTGCTGAGATGGTTTTAGGAGCTATCGCGTGGGCATGCTGACCGTGGCTGGTGCCATGCATTATGCCTTCTTCATCTTTAGTAAACTCCGTTAGTGGTAGAGGCGCTTGGCCAATATTTAAATACGCCTGACGAACATTGCTTATGTCACCTTGATTAAAGGCGATAAAGAAATCTTTAACATACTCATTGTGGTGTGAGTACGGGGCATCTTCATTCAGTGGCATTGGCGCGATTTTAAATTCGCCCGCTTGTTGCTCTTGCCAAAGAGCAGGAAACTGAGGGTTCAGTGATTGATAAATAAACCACACAGGCAAAGCCAGTACCACAGTATGTAAAATATACTTTTTACGTTGCCACCAAGTCGCTTGTAAACGAGCCATTAGTTTGCCTCCTGAACGTTATTTACTGGCGCAGCTTGGCGCGCTTTTACAGGTTTATTATTAACTAATTTAGCGGCATACATCATAAAACCAGTGATTGACATACCACTTAAAATCAAACCAAAGATAAACCAAATAGTCTTTGTCCATAGGCCGCCAATATTACCGTAATGAAGTGGATCAGTAATATGCGAAAGGGTTTGAAGCCCCGACATTGTTTCAGGACTTTTACTTGCTGCAATTTCACCCGTCCAAGGATTGACTGAGGTTGAGTAAGCGTAGTTATCGTAGAAGATAGTATCGCCACTGCCCATAATATTAAACATACCGCGGTTATGCTCTGGTAGCATCACATAGCTAGGTTTGAAATCTGGGTATTTCTCTTTGGTAATAGCCAGTGCCGCTTTTAAATCGGTAGGCGGTGTTTGTTTGTCCGCAGGTAAAGTTGAAACCGCCACTAGCGGCGCGTGCTCTTCTATGTCTATTTCGTTATGCCACATGATGGCTTGTACTAAATACCACAGGCCTGTGAGTGCCATTACTGCCATAAACCAAATTGACCACACACCACTTAGGGTATGTAAATCTTTAAGAAAGGTTTTTTTACCTTGATTAAAACGCAGCTTAGGTTGACTGAATGCACGCCAAAAGTTTTTATAAATCACTAAGCCTGTTACTAGTGCACCTAAAATGACAAACGCCATGGCGCTGACTAAGTAGTAACCTATGCTGTAGCCTTCTTGCCAAGGAAAGAATAGCCAGCCGTGTAGGGTACGCATAAATTCGATGAATGAGATAGTGTCATTAACCGCTTGTACTTCGCCTGTGTATTGATTGACGTAAGCCACAGCGTAAGGTTTGTCGGTATCTGTGAAAATAACAGCATTAACAAGGTAAGGCTCATAAGTGAGTACACTCATTACATCGGCGGTTGGGTAAGCTTTTTCTACGCTATTAATAACTTGATCAACACCTAGTGCTGGTAAATCATTTGGGTTGTTTGCACGTGCTTCACTGTTAGTAAGCCAAGTAAGTTCATGGCTTATTACAGATACAGTGCCTGTGACACAGATAAAGCAAAATAGCACCCATACTGGGAGCGAAAACCAACCATGCAGTTGGAACCAAAGACGTTTACTCATGGTAAAAATAGCCCGACGTTAATTGATGATAGTAATTGTTATCATTTAAATTGTACTACAATCTTTTGAACAAACACAATCTCTGTCGACAAGCTGCAAAAAAGGCGCCTTAAGCGCCTTTATCATTAGTTTGATTGAGAGTAACAATCCGTTGTGGGAAAGGTATTTCGATATCCGCCCCTTGGATTGCCTTAAATACATTACGATTTATCGCTAATTTGGTCTCAATAATTTTGGTGGTTGGCACCCAAAAACGATAGCTCAAGGTGACACCGCTTTCGGCAAAGCGCTCAATACCGACTTGTGAGTGTGGTGTATCGGCAACCAGCTCATGATCGTTTAAAACGGTCTCGATCAGCTCAATAGCCAAGTCAGCATTTGCATCATAAGCTATATCAATTTCGCCTTTTACGAGTGAATAGCTAAACGAGTTATGCAGAATTTCGCCAACAATATGTTTGTTAGGAATGGTGATTTCGACTTTTTCTTCGTTAATCAAAATAGTGTAGCCGAGCTCAATTGTTTTAACTTGCCCGCTCACCCCTTTTACTTCAATTGTATCACCTACCACAAAAGGCCGCGTTGCAATAATCGCAAGCCCTGCACCATAATTTGAAAGCATGCCTTGCAGTGCTAAACCCGCACCTAATGAGGCGGCACCTATAGCAGCCACAAAAGGAGTAACACTGATGCCTATTTTACCCAGCGCAATAATGAGGAACATGATGATCAGCAAGACTTTTATAACATTGCTGATAAAGTTTGTGAGGGTGATATCTATATTATGGCGCTGCATTAAGGCTGCCACCATATTTGATACTTTTTGTGAAATCCACAAGCCAAATACCAAAATTAAGATCGCACCCACTATTTGCATGCTGTATGTCACTAAATATTCGGTGATCAGGTTATAGTATTTTTCCACTTGTTGTAATTCTGCGTCAATCATGGCTTTTCCTAACAAGGTTTACTGCTGGTTATTACTATATCAGATGTTGAATGGCGGGGTAGAGTAAGGGGACGATTAAAGCGCTTAATAGCGCACTCAATGCCATAGCTACAGATGCAAAAGCGCCTGCCTTCGGTTGCTCTGTTATAAGAGAAGCAGTGCCAATAGCATGACAAGCAGTGCCAATTGCGACACCTTTAGCTTGTGCATTATGTATATTTATTAGCGAGAAAATTAAATTACCGAAAATTGCCCCAAGTACACCAATAAAAATCACCATAGCCGCTGCTAAAGAAGGAATACCGCCAAGTGCATCGGTAACCAGTAAAGTGATAGGTGTGGTTACTGACAAACTAGCCAAGGATGCACTAAGTTCTGCGGGCGCGGAAAACAAAGTGCAAATAATCGATGCAACCAGCGTGGCATTGATTACCCCTAAACTGCAACTTATCAGAATTAATAGTAGATTCTTTTTAACATGTATAAACTGCTGATAAAGCGGTAGAGCTAAAGCTACAATCGCCGGTTCAAGTAACCAACTTAGCACTTTAGTGTGCTCAGCGAATGGAGCGTAGGGGAGTTTGAGTATCATTAAACACGCTGCAATTAGCACAATTGCCCAACAAACTGGGTTGGTAAGTGCTTTTGCAATAGCATGGTGTGTTTTAGCGTTTAAAAAACGCAGCGCTAGGAAAAGAGCAATAACTAATGGAACGCTTAACCACCAAAAGCTAGCTGTCATTTTCACGCCCCTTAAAGTAAGCGATAGCAGAGCCAATCAATACAACGCTTGTCAGTGGCACAACAATAAAGATAGTCAGTAATAAAGGCCAGTGCTCAGCGATTAAACCTAAGTGTTCAATAATCCCGACTCCCGCAGGAATAAAAAACAATGGCATATAATTGAGTAAAGGGCTGGCTGTCGGCTTTAAATGGTGCTCTTTTACTATACCTGTTAAAAGTAATACGAGTAACAAGACCATACCGAGTAATGGAGCTGGAAAACTGCTTTCAAACAAAGCCGTTAAATACTTAGCAACGGCTAAACAAGCAAGAATAATGGCGCTACTGATTAGGTATTTCATGAGTCAGGATAATTGCGAATAAAGTACAACTACATCATACCCTTGTCAGCTGTACTATGCGACTTTAGCTTACCATGATTTAGCATTATTAAATTGAACATCTTCAGCGCCTTTGGCTTTCGCAATCGCCTTTTTGGTATTCGGATTCATTAGTAAGCGAATTTGGCTCCAGGTTTCTTTAGCAAGAATTTTACGTTGCTGTGAGCGATAGCTTTGCTGAGTAATGCGTTTAATTGCAGCGAGTGTATCGGGTGAGCGGGCCATCAATGTTTCAAGTACAGCATCGGTTTGTTTATCGACATCATCAGTCAGTTGCGTAACCAAGCCATATTCTTTAGCGTCTTCAGCCGAAACAGGCCCTGCATGGCTTGCAAGCCAAAGTGCCTGGTCACGCTTCATTAAGCCTGCAAGTACAACGTTAGCCCCCATATCAGGACACAAACCCCAGCGAGCCTCCATAATTGCTAACTTTGCGTTTTTATCGACAATACGGTAATCAGCCCCGAGCGCGATTTGCATACCGCCGCCAAAGCAATGCCCGGTAATTTTAGCTATCACCGGAATACTTAAGTCTTGCCAACCTAACACCACTTTTTGCGCGAGGTTTTGGTTTCCTGGTAACCACTTGAATAATAGTTTGATGATATTACTCGGCTTTTTCATCACCGCAGCAACATCAAGCCCAGAGCAAAAGTGCTCGCCTTCGCCAGAGATCACCACAGCACGCAAACTGCGATCGTTTTTAATTTTTTTGATCACGTTTGAAAGCTCCACAAACATAGCAAAACTGAGTGCATTTTGTTTCTCGGCACGGGCAAGGCTAACCCAAGCGACCTGTTGTTTGATTTCTAGTTTTATCATGGTAACTCCTCTGACCTGTTTGCTAGAGCTTACGAACTAATCACATGTATGTAAAGAAATGCTGATGTGTGACAAAGAATTAGGTGATTTATTAAAAAAGAGTAACTTCGTCATATATTTGGTTACAAATTGATGTATATTTTTAAAACAAAGATGCTGGTTTACAGCTAGTTCGGTTTTGCGATTAATAAGATACTGCTTCAAATTTTCGCAAAATCCCATGACACGACTAGACTTAGCTTTAAGTCGCGCTACAAGGAGTAAAAATATGCTGATGCGCAATACACAACGCATGCAAAAGCTATCAACTGAATCTATAACAACAACAGTATATGCATTGGCATTAAGTGTCGTACTTACAGGTTGTTCAGATGACAAGTCTCAGCAGCAAGCAACACCACCCCCTGCTGTCTCTGTATACAATGTGAATACACAAGAGGTCGGTAACTACCGCGAATTTGTAGCACGAACAGAGGCATTTCAAGAGGTTAAAATTAGAGCGCGAGTTGAAGGTGAGCTTATTGAGCGTCACTTTGACGAAGGTTCGTCTGTTGAAAAAGATCAGTTATTACTTCGTATTGACCCTTCAGAGTATCGTTCAACGGTCACTGAAGTTGAAGCTGATTTAAAAAGCCGTATCGCAGCGGCCAGTGCAGCTGAGCGAGATTTAAAGCGCGGCAAAGATGTTGCGTCACAAGGGTTTATTTCTCAATCTGACCTCGACAAATTAACGACCAATTTTGAGCAAGCAACTGCGGCGGTTAAAGCGGCAGAAGCAGAGCTTGAGAAAGCGAAGTTAAATTTAAGCTATACCGAAATTAAAGCGCCATTCAGTGGGCGCATTGGTAAAGTAAATTATGATGTTGGCAATATTGTTGGGCCATCATCAAATGAACTTGCAGAGCTGACAGATGTTAACCCTATCTATGTGAGTTTTCAGGTAGAAGAGGCAGATTACATTAGTTATCGTCAACAGCACCAGACACCGTCAGGTCGCGACCCGCGAGATGTACCAATAGATTTAACACTACGCTTACCGAATAATTCGACCTTTCCTGCAAAGGGTGTATTAGATTTTGCTGATACTAAAATTAACCGTAATACTGGTACGGTTGAACTTAGAGCCTCGTTTGATAATCCCGATGGTATTGTGATGCCAGGGTTATTTGTCACTTTAATCGTAGAGAGTACCAATAAAAAAGAACTTGCACTGATCCCACAAGTCGCCGTGCAAGAAAATCAACAGGGTAAATTTGTACTGGTTGTTGGTGATGATAATAAAGTCGCCATGCGTATTGTTGAACTTGGCCGCCGTATCAATGCCATGTGGGTGGTTGAATCAGGTCTTGAAGCTGGGGAAAAGGTGGTTATTGAAGGCCTGCAAAAAGTACGGCAAGGTGCAGAAGTTAAGGCTGTGGAAAAGAAAGTAGATGCCACAACAGGCACTATTTCTAATAAAGCAAACTCTTAGGAGTATGAGATGATTAGCAAAACATTTATATCTCGCCCTAAGTTTGCACTGGTTATATCTATTGTTATTACGATTGCGGGCTTAATATCGATGGCTTTATTGCCGGTTAATATGTACCCGCAAATCACCCCGCCACAAGTACAAATTACAGCCAGTTATCCTGGTGCGAGTGCGCAAATAGTCGAAGAGTCCGTTATTAGACCTATTGAAGAACAGGTCAATGGGGTTGAAGATATGATGTATATCGAGTCAACTTCATCTAATAACGGTACTGCGAATATAACCGTTTACTTTAAAGTCGGCACTGATACGGACATAGCACAGGTTAATGTGCAAAATCGTGTCGCACTGGCTGAGTCAGGTTTGCCTGAAGAAGTGAAGCGTCAAGGGGTGTCGGTTAAGAAAAAATCAAGCTCAATGCTTTTAGGTATTAACCTTTATTCAAGCAAAGATAATATTGATGCTATTTTTCTAAGTAACTACGCGACAAATTATTTAACTGAGCCTTTAGGGCGTATCAATGGTGTGGCCTCAGCAGAGGTTATGGGGGAGCAGACGTACTCGATGCGATTATGGCTGCGTCCCGATAGAATGGCTTCTTTAGAGTTAACGGTGGCGGAAGTACAAGCTGCGTTACAAGAGCAAAACACCATAGTGGCGGCCGGTAAGTTGGGTGCGGCACCAACAGGGCCTAGCCAGCAATTTGAATACTCAATTCAGGCGAAGGGGCGTTTAAAGACACCAGAAGAGTTTGGTCAAACTATTATTCGCGCAAATAAAGATGGTAATTTTGTGCGTTTAAATGATATCGCGCGCATTGAAATGGGAGCCGCGAGCTACAGTACGACCGCCAAATTAAACCAGCAAGATACTGCGTTTATTGTTATTTATCAGCTAACTGAGGCGAATGCGACACAAGTTGCTACCGATGTTAAAGCGCGTATGGAGGAGCTAGCAAAGCAGTTACCTGATGGTATTGAGTACTCAATTCCCTATGATACAACTGAATTTATTAACCGTTCAATTGAAGAAGTGGTAATAACACTTGTACAAGCCGTTGGTTTGGTTATTTTAGTGGTGTTTTTGTTTTTACAAAATTGGCGCGCAACACTGATTCCTACCGTTGCGATTCCGGTGTCTTTGGTGGGTACCTTCGCATTTATGATGATGATGGGTTATTCCATCAACCTAATTACGCTTTTTGGTTTGGTGCTGGCAATCGGGATTGTGGTTGATGATGCTATTATCGTTATCGAAAATGTTGAGCGGATCCTAAAAGAAGAAAAACTACCTATAAAAGAAGCCGTTACCAAAGCAATGGAGCAGGTATCAGGCCCCATTGTTGCAACCACCCTCGTGTTATTAGCGGTATTTGTGCCTGTTGGATTTATGCCAGGGATCACCGGAGAGCTTTATAAACAATTCTCCGTAACGATTTCATTCGCTGTACTTATTTCATCTGTTAATGCACTTACTTTAAGTCCTGCGCTGTGTGCTTTGCTATTAAATGAAAAAGCCATGAAACCAATAAAATGGTTGGCTCCTTTCGAAAATGTGATCACACGCTCAACCAGCGGATATAGCAAAGTAATTAATTTTATCTTAAAGCGTTCTGCGCGAATGGCACTTTTCGCTGTGGTGATTTTTGCTGCCGCAGGGTGGCTTGTAAAAACGGTTCCTACAGGCTTTGTACCAGCAGAAGATCAAGGCTTTTTGTTCGTTGATGTGCAGTTGCCAGACGCAGCAGCAAGTAATCGTACTCAAGAGGTGATGCATAAATTAGGGGATATTGTAAAAAATGAACCCGCAGCGACTGATTTTATAGCCGTGTCTGGGTTTTCGTTACTAGGTGGTGCAGGTTCAAATAATGCATTAGGGATTGTGGTGTTAAAAGACTGGGAGGAGCGAACTAGCTCTGAACTTGGTTTGCGTGCGGTACTAACACGTTTAATGGGGCAGTTTTGGGCGATGCCAGATGCGCAGATTATGGCATTTAATCCACCATCAATCCCAGGGTTAGGTACCAGTGCAGGTTTTGAGTTTAGGTTGCAAGATAGTGAAGGGCGTGAGCCCGCTGAGCTTGCTCAGGTATTAAATGGACTTATTTATGAGGCAAATCAGCGTCCAGAGCTTTCTAATGTTTACAGCACATTTAGAGCAAATGTGCCGCAATACTTTTTAGAGATTGACCGCAATAAGGCCAAGGCCCAAGGGGTGGCACTTAGTGATATTTTCTTAACTTTACAGGCACAATTAGGATCATTGTATATTAATGACTTTAATCAATTTAGTCGCACATACAGAGTGATCATGCAGGCGGAGAGTCGTTTTCGTCAAAACCCTGCCGACTTACAATATTACTATGTGCGTAATGATGAAGGTGCAATGGTGCCGCTTACCACGCTTGCTAAGCTTGAGCCAATCCTTGGCCCAACCAGCTTAACGCACTTTAATTTATACCGCAGTGCGAGTATTAGCGGGCAGCCCGCAGCGGGTTACTCAAGTGGTGATGCGATAAAAGTCATGCAAGAATTAGCTGAGCAGCTGCCCACGGGTTATGTTTATGAATGGGCTGGGCAATCTAAACAAGAAATAGAAGCAGGTAATGTTGCACCGATTCTATTTGGTTTAGCGGTTGTTTTTGTTTATTTATTCTTAGTCGCACAATATGAAAGTTGGACGATTCCATTTTCGGTCATTGCGGCCGTACCACTGGCGTTATTTGGTGCAATGCTTGCGTTATATGTAATTGGTATGGAAAACAATATCTATGCACAAGTGGGCCTTGTGTTGTTAATTGGCCTATCAACTAAAACTGCTATTCTGATCGTTGAGTTTGCTATGGAAGAACGCTCAGCGGGTAAAGGAATTCTCGAAGCAGCATTAAATGCGGCGAAAATGCGTTTTAGAGCGGTGCTAATGACAGCCCTCTCGTTTGTGCTTGGCGTATTACCTTTAGTATTTGCAAGCGGTGCAGGCGCTGGAAGTCGAATATCACTGGGTGTAACTGTGCTGTTCGGTATGTTAGCTGCTACGATATTTGGTACATTGTTGGTGCCATTATTTTATACCCTTGTGCAGGGGATGCGTGAAAAAATAAAAGGGCAAGCATCTTCATAGCCTTCAGCGAAAAATAAAAAAGTCAGGGTAACCTGGCTTTTTTTTTGGTAAAACTCAAAAGAGGTTTGTTATCATAGCTTAATTCAAATATCAGAGGGTTTTGGTCATGGCTGGTCCACGCTTATACAGTGAAGAAGAAGTAACACATCAGGCGTATGATATATTTTTAGAATTAGCACCTGACAACTTAAGCGAGCAAGATATTGCTGACTTTAATGAACACCGCGAAGAGCTCGGTTTTATTGAAGAAGGTGAACCGGATAATCAATGGCAAGATTTTGTTGCATTAGAGATTGAACCTGAGCTGTTTGTGCAAGTCTTAGTAGGACTTGAGTTTGATAATCAAGATATTCTGTTTGCCAAAATTTTAATTAGCCGAGATAAAGATGCGCCTTTTTGTCATATTCTTTGGAAAGATAGCGAATAAATTTTCCGCCGATGTTTGATTTAATCCCGAGTTGCTTTTATACACTAAAACGTGTGCTTTTAGTCGCTTTTATGCTGACTAGCTGGCAGGTTGCCGCTGTTGATCCATTTGAAGATTTTCATGAGTATGGTCAGCTATCTGAAGAAGAAATCCATAAAATCCATAAGGGCGAGATGCTTTATGGGGATATGGAATTTGGCTTTATGATTAGTAGTGGTAATACACATTCAACCAGCTTTAAATATAAAGGTAACCTGTATCAGGATTTTGAAAAATGGCGTAACCAATTCAAAATAGACACCCTATATAAACGAGACCGTAATGACGAAACTGGTGATGATGAAGTTTCAGCTGATCGAATCTTTATATCAGGGCAGGGTAACTACAAGCTAAACGTTAAAAATGAATCTTTCTTTATTTATGCTGATTATGAAGAAGATGAGTTTAGTGGCTTAGAGTTTAAAAGCACTGTGGCTACAGGTTATGGTAATCGCATATACCAAGGTAGCAAGAACAAGGTTGATATAGATGTTGGGCCCGGCCTTTACCGCTCAGTTGCCGATGAAGATATGGCAACCGAAGAGGATGAAACTAAAACCGGCTACTTATTGCGCTTAGCTCTGCAGTGGGAGCGCACGGTATCTGCACGCACACGTTTTAACCAAGATGTAAGTTATGAGCAATCTATGTCTGGGTTAAACTCGCGACTAAAATCAGAAACCTCGCTGATCAGCAAAATCATGGGTGATGTATCGCTTAAATTTACCTATATGTACCGTTATAACTCAAAACCAGAGGAAGACAAGCTTAAGTATGATTCAGAGCTCAGTGCAACCTTTGTTTATAGCTTTTAATTAGAGAATTCTTTATGTATCAACATAAGCAATATGCACTATTTATCTTTATTGTTTTAGGCTGGATAGGCGCTTTTATTGCCTTAGCTTGGAATTTAATTGGCGCCGATATACCTCTTATGGTGTTTAGCGCAATTCTAGTGCTGGTGGGCTTTTTGTTCCATGGCTTAACAATAAAAGTAAGTGATAAAACGGTAAGTTGGGCATTTGGGCCAGGTGTGTTTGGTAAAACCGTTAGCTTTGATGAGATTGAGTCTGTTCGAGCGGTAAGTAACTCATTTCGGCATGGTGTAGGTCTGCGCATTACGCATGATGGGTGGGTTTATAGTGTTTCAGGGTTCAGTGCAGTCGAACTGGCAATGAAAGATGGTACACACTACCGTTTAGGAACCAACGACCAAGAAGGTTTACTGGCTGCGCTTAAAGAACATGTTGCAGAACCTGTGACAGACGCTTCTGTGGATACAGAAGAAGTAGTCGAATAAGCACACAGCAGATATAAAAAAAGCGCCAATGGCGCTTTTTTTATAGTCAGGTTTAGTGGCTGTGACCACAACCACCTTCGCCATGCACATGACCGTGTGCAAGCTCCTCTTCTGTGGCATCGCGTACTTCGAGTACTTCAACATCAAAGTGAAGCGTAATACCTGAAAGAGGATGATTACCATCGACAATCACGTCTTCATCTTGGATTTCAATGATCATGACTGATTGATCGCCTGCATCAGTTGTTGCTCTAAATTGCATACCTACTTCAATTTCCATGCCTTCGAACATCGACTTCGGCACTGCTTGCATTAGGTCGTCGTGACGCTCACCATAGCCTTGTTCTGGCTCTACAGTCACACTGAATGTATCACCGGCTTCTTTACCGAGTAGCGCGTTTTCAAGACCAGGGATTAAAAATCCTGTGCCCACGATAAACACCAGTGGTTCACCATCGAAAGAATTGTCGATGGTATTTTTGTTATTATCCAATACTGAATAATGCATTTTTACCACTTTGTTTGCTGCTACGATCATAGTCATTCCTATTTATTCATCTTCGAGAGAGTAAGGTAGAGCTTGAATTGATAGCTCAACCTGAGGGAGGTGTTTTGCACGTAATACGTGGCCTGTTTCATTGTCATTTGGTAAGACTACAAGGCCCACAAGAGTGTGCGTTTGTTGATTATAACATTGGCTGATAAGCTTGCCTGCACGGCGCCAGTTTTCGCCCATTTGTGTTTCAAGCTCTAGTTCATCGAGTAAACCATCGGCTTTACCTGCGACGATATACATGGCGCGTTTATTTTTTCCGAGATACTTCATACGGGCGACGGTTTCTTGCCCTGTATAACAGCCTTTTCTGAAGCTAATACCGCCTATAGCCTGTAAATTAACCATTTGCGGTACATATTCGCCAATAGCATCTTCATTTAAAGAGGGTTCAGCGGCAGTGATTGCTGCTTCTTGCCACATGTTGTCATTATCAAGTGCGGTGATATCGTCAGGTAAGCTAAAGTCATTATTTACCATCAATAATACGCGGTTTTCTGCAAGCTTTAGCGCTTTGCCTCCTGCAAAATCAACAGCAGTCTGAGTATCATTAAAATGGATATTCAACAACGCGAGGGTTGAGGTAAGATCTTCACCAGTTAAGCCAATAAGCGGCTTATCAGATTGCTCAATCTCAACTTGAGAGAATACAGCATACTTTTTTAATTCGACCAAAGATTGTGCTACCTCAGGTTTAGAGCCAACTAGGTAGTAGCTATCTTGGTATGTAAATAGCTTGAACACACCCCAAAGTTTACCTTTGGCATTACAGTGTCCTGCCCATAAGAAGTTATCGTTACTTAGCTTATTGATATCTTGAGTAACTTGCCCGTGAAGGTATGACAGCTTATCTTTACCTGAAAGGCTAATAAGCGTATGAGATAATGGGCATGCGTAAACAGTCGACATAAAAACCTTCTTTACGATATAAGTGAACCCTAATGATAACTTAGTTAGGGTGGCAATTTAAATAGCTGTTTATTCGATTGCAATTTGTTAAACTGCAGACAAATAAGTACGAGGTTTAAAATGACTGAAATTCACAGTAAAGAACGCATTCGTTGGGCGTGCCGCCGTGGTATGCTCGAACTTGATGTTTTATTCATGCCATTCGTTGAACAAGCGTTTGACTCACTATCTACAGAGCAGCAAGCTGTATTTCAACGCCTACTTGAGTGCGATGATCCTGATTTATTTGCATGGTTTATGGGTCACGAAGAATGTAAAGATGCAGAGCTCAAGAGCATGGTGACGCTTATTTTAGACCGAGTTCGTGTATAGGTTTACCGTCAAAAATAACTTCCCAGACCACAAACCTTTTGTGGTCTTCTTTTGTTTTCTAGCCCTATTATTATACTTTTCTTATAGTCATATCTTATCAGAGCTTTTAGCCTGTTTTGCTTGCCTTGTGATTGGTGTTGTTTGTTTTAAAAAAGTAAAACAAGCACAGCCCAGTGAGGGAGTTATTATTTTGCAGCAATCGCAGTTAGGTTTTTTTAATGAACAATTACAACTGCAAGGTAAAATAAGTCCCAAGAGCTATGTATTTGCAAATCATGTAGTTATAAGATTAATTGGCTTTTATCAATCACACTGGCTGATTATCTCGTCAGCCAGTGTTGATGAGCTAAGTTTTTCTCGTTTGCGACGAGCGGTTATTGCAGTGCAGCAACCAGCTTAGGTGTTAATATAGTCGGTGTGGGGTTTTCAGTTTGATTTGGGTAGTCGATTGTATAATGAAGCCCGCGGCTTTCTTTACGCTCAAGGGCACTACGAATAATCAGCTCCGCAACTTGTACCAAGTTACGAAGTTCTAGTAAGTTATTTGTAACCCTAAAGTTTGCATAGTAATCATGGATTTCTTGCTGCAGTAATTCAACGCGATGCAGTGCGCGTTCTAAGCGCTTGGTTGAGCGCACAATGCCCACGTAATCCCACATAAATAACCTTAGCTCATGCCAGTTGTGGGTTATAACGATTTCTTCATCTGAGTTAGTGACACGACTTTCATCCCATAAAGGTAATGGTTCTGGCGCAGGTGAGGTGTCAATTTTGCTTAAAATGTCTTTTGCCGCAGCATGGGCAAACACAATACACTCAAGTAATGAGTTACTCGCCATTCGGTTTGCACCGTGAAGACCTGTATAAGCGACTTCACCCACGGCATATAAATTATCGAGATCTGTTCGACCATTAAAGTCAGTCATGACACCACCGCACGTATAATGCGCGGCAGGGACGACTGGAATCGCTTCTTTCGTTATATCAAGGCCAACACTTAAGCACTTTGCGTAGATAGTTGGGAAGTGCTCAATAATAAAATCTTTATCTTTGTGGCTGATATCTAAATAGACACAGTTTGCACCAAGGCGTTTCATTTCAAAGTCGATAGCGCGAGCGACAATATCACGAGGCGCAAGCTCTTCGCGCTCGTCAAAATCTTTCATAAAGCGTGTGCCATCAGGGCGTTTTAAATACGCACCTTCACCGCGCATTGCTTCTGTGATCAAAAAGTTTTGCAGCTCTGGGTGATATAAACTCGTCGGGTGGAATTGGTTAAATTCCATATTCGCCACTCGACAACCAGAGCGCCACGCCATCGCAATACCATCACCACTCGATACATCTGGGTTAGAGGTATATAAGTACACCTTGCTTGCACCGCCAGTTGCAAGCGCGACGAACTTAGCAGCAATCGTTTCTACTTTTTTATCTTCACAATTCCAGACATATAAGCCATGGATATGCTTTCCTTTTTTGCCAAGGCTTTTATCGCTGATCAAATCAATCGCATTGTAGTTTTCTAATAACGTGATGTTAGGGTGTGCTTGTACTTGGCTGATAAGTGTTGTTTGTACAGCACGACCCGTTGCATCAGCAGCGTGCAGAATGCGGCGATGACTATGGCCGCCTTCACGTGTTAGGTGAAAACGTTCTTTGCCCTTTGAGTCAAATTCCATGTCAAAAGGCACACCTTGCTCAATAAGCCACTTTAAACACTTTTTAGCATTGCTTGCAGTGTAGTGAACCGCATCACGGTCACACAGGCCACCACCTGCATCAAGTGTATCCTCAACATGAGATTCAATGCTGTCATTTTTCTTATCAAAAACCGCCGCAATACCGCCTTGTGCATACAATGTAGAGCCTTCTGTAAGTGCCCCTTTACTTAATACGGTTACTTTACAGTGATTAGCGAGTGATAAGGCAAGGGAAAGGCCTGCGGCGCCGCTGCCAATGATAGCGACATCAGTAATGTGATGTTTATTTTGGTTCATGTCTGTGGTCTTAGCGGTTACAATGCTCAGCTGATAGTGCAAAAGTTTGAGCAAAAATATTTTGATATGATATATGTATATGTACCATATTTGCTGTAGCACTATTAGTTATTTTAAATGTTATACCAATCTTATTAGATTTTTTGTCATATAAACAGTGTACTATCAACTGTTTTGCACAAATGTAGAATAGCTGTTGATTTTAAAGCTATTTTTGAAGTTTTACGCAAATAAGAACGGTATAACTCAATATATTTGCATGCTATCTTATAAAAAAAACATTTTAAACTGAACTTTTATATTCATCGTGCAGTCAGAGTTTGTGTAAACAATGGCGAGTATATGAATAGCAAGCAAGAATCAAACAGAGGAGTACCGGCTCGAATGAGCGAGCAGGATTTGGATTTAGCGCTAGTTAAAAGGGTCCAGCAAGGAGATAAAAACGCCTTCAACCTATTAGTTAGAAAATATCAGAATAAAATCGCAGGCTTGATCTCACGTTATGTGTCGAATCAAGGTGATGTTGCTGATGTCGCTCAAGAAGCTTTTATTAAAGCTTATCGTGCGTTACCTAACTTTAGAGGGGACAGCGCCTTTTATACTTGGTTATACCGTATCGCCGTAAATTGTGCTAAAAATTACTTAGTTGCTCAGGGCCGAAAGCCCCCAGCGAACGATGTTGATGCAGAAGAAGCTGAGTTTTATGACAGTGCAGATGCAATGCGTTCTAACGCATCGCCAGAGAATCTGTTACTCAGTGACGAAGTACGTGCTGTAATTTTTAATACAATTGATAGTTTGCCTGAAGATCTGAAAACTGCGATTACCCTTCGAGAGATAGAAGGGATGAGCTATGAAGAAATAGCCGTGGTTATGGATTGCCCCGTGGGAACTGTACGTTCACGTATATTCCGTGCCCGCGAAGCGATTGATAATAAATTAAATCCATTAATAGGTGAGTCTTAGTATGACAAAAGCAGACGTTAACAAGTTGGATAACGAGCAGCTATCCGCGTTACTTGACGGCGAACAGCAACTAACCGATGAAGCGATAACAAAAGACGATGTCGCGACATTTGGTCGTTATGCGATGATCGGTGATGCAATGCGTGCTGAGGCAAATAACAGCGCTTTTAACTTTGATATTGCCGACGCCGTTGCAGATGCACTTGAACACGAACCTGTCTATGCCGATTTCGCGAATAAAACAAATGCACCAAAAAGCGAAGAAATCGTGGCAGCAACAGGTACTGACAATGTTGTCGCATTTAACTGGCGCCGTCCATTTGCACAAGTTGCTATCGCAGCAAGCGTTGCAATGTTCGCGATAGTGGGCGTACAAACATTGCCGCAAAACAGTGAGTCACCTGAAAGTGACATTCCATTGCTACAAACAACCCCATTGACTGGCGTGGCATCACCGGTGAGCTACTCATCTGAACAGCCAGCGCTTGAAAATGCACAGCAAGGTTTGCGTGAGTTACAGCAGCAGCGAATTGGTGCACTTGTTCTAGAGCACCATAGACAAGCACGTGTTGCTTATTCATTAGAAAAGTCGCAAACTGAGGCCAAAGCCGAAGAGGAAAATCACTAATTTAATGAAAGTTATTACTTTTATTTTATCGCTGGTAATAAGTGCATCCGCTTTTGCCAGCGACGAAAACCCCGCCAAAGCATTATTATTAGATATGGCTAAAGCCGTTCATACCCGTAACTTTGATGCATCCTTTGTGGTCGTTAAAGGTCAAGCAATGGAGCCTTATCGCTGGTTACACGCAAAACAAGGTGATATTGAGCTTGAGCATTTAAGTTTATTGAATGGTGCTGGTCTTGAGATGGCTCGTGTGAACGATCAAGTTACTTATTTTGAGCCCCACTCAGAGCCTTACTCTGTCAAAACTGACTCAATTGCAGGACCTATTCCAGAGGTTTTGTTTAAAGATATTGAGCGTTTAAGTGCTCATTATGATTTCGTTCTTGGCGGAAAAGGCCGTATAGCTGGGCGTTCAGCGCAATTGGTTCGAATAGAATCAAAGGACGAATTTAAGTTTAATTACTGGATTTGGCTTGATACTGAGTCATCATTATTACTTAAATCTGCTTACGTTAACCACAAAGGCGAAATGTTGGAACAATTACAGCTTACTCATATCAGTGTGACGGAGCAGCCAGCTCCCTTATTGCTTGAGATGCAAAACCGTGACTTTCCAACTCCCTTACCAGTGAGTGAAATTGACAATGAAAGCACAGGTACGGCGGTTAATAATTGGAAGATAGGCTGGTTACCTGATGGATTTAAACTGTTAAAATCTGATCGCCATAAGCTTGATTTAAACAATGAGCTAACAGATTATTACTTGTATTCAGATGGCTTTGTTGAAGTCTCTGTATTTGTTCAAAGACCATTACCAGGTAAACGCCCCAGTGGTGCGCTTTCATCGGGTGCTACTACAGTTTATGTTCATAACAGTGGTAGCTTTGATGTGTCAGTTGTTGGTAATATTCCCGCTATGACAGCCAAAGCCATTGCAGAGTCGGTAGCGCGACCTCTTTAAACCATGATTGAACAAACACTCACTGTCGTGTCTGTAAAAGGCACGACAGCAAATTTAGAAGCAGAGCAAAAACAAGCCTGTGCAGGGTGCAATGGCCGTTGTGGCTCACAAGTCTTTGCCAAGTTATTTGGTACCGCTAAAAAAACATTCCCATATACATTCGATAATGAGCTAAAAGTAGGGCAAAAAGTGACCTTAGCATTGGATGATAGTCATTTAGTAAAACATGCAATGGCTGTGTATATGTTGCCACTATTACTTAGTTTAGGGTTCGCTTTAGCTGCTTTTGCAGTATTTTCGCTTGCTGAAGGGTGGCAAATTTTAGCGGCCTTGTTGGGGGGCTTAATTGGCTATGCAATAGCTAAATCAAGGGTTAAGAGCCTAAAACATGATATAAAAGTAATAAAAATTCACCCAATTACTATTCCTTTCACTCAAATAGATGGTGATTAAAGCCAATTAAATGTAAAATTGTCGCTTTATACACTTAGTCCATTTTATATAGAAGTTTAGAATCCAGTTTATGAAGCATATCCGTAATTTTTCGATCATCGCCCATATTGACCATGGTAAATCGACTCTCTCTGACCGTCTTATCCAAGTTTGTGGTGGTTTAACAGACCGTGAAATGCAGCAGCAGGTGTTAGACTCAATGGACATTGAGCGTGAGCGTGGTATTACCATCAAAGCGCAAAGTGTAACGCTAAATTATAAAGCGAAAGATGGCGAAACATACCAGTTAAACTTTATCGACACGCCAGGACACGTTGATTTCACATACGAAGTATCGCGTTCACTTGCAGCCTGTGAAGGTGCACTTTTAGTTGTTGATGCGGGTCAAGGTGTAGAAGCACAAACCTTAGCTAACTGTTACACAGCAATCGAAATGGACTTAGAAGTTATTCCAGTTCTAAACAAAATCGACTTACCGCAAGCTGATCCACTTCGCGTTGCTGAAGAAATCGAAGACATCATTGGTATCGATGCCCTAGATGCTGTGCAATGTAGTGCGAAAACTGGTATTGGTATTGAAGAAGTGTTAGAGGTTATCGTTAAAGATATTCCGCCACCAGAAGGTGACAAAGACAAGCCTCTACAAGCATTAATTATCGATTCATGGTTTGACCCATACCAAGGCGTTGTATCATTAGTACGTATTAAGCACGGTGAGCTGCGCGCAGGCGATAAAATTAAGATCATGTCGAATGACCAAGTTCACATTGCTGATAAAGTGGGTATTTTCACACCAAAGCAAACTAACACGGGCATCTTAAAAACCGGTGAAGTAGGCTTTGTAATTGCGGGTATTAAAGAAATCCACGGTGCACCAGTAGGTGATACCATTACTTTACAACGTAATTCTGCTCCAGAGCGCTTACCAGGCTTCCAGCGTATTAAACCACAGGTTTATGCGGGTATGTTCCCAATTTCATCTGATGACTATGAATCATTCCGTGATGCGCTTGATAAACTGAGCTTGAACGATGCGTCGTTGTTCTTTGAACCAGAGAACTCAACAGCGTTAGGTTTTGGTTTCCGTTGTGGCTTCTTAGGTATGCTACACATGGAAATCATCCAAGAGCGCCTTGAACGTGAATACGATATTGATCTTATTACCACGGCACCTACGGTAATCTACGAAGTAGAAACTAAAGACGGCGTTAAGCAGATTGATAACCCATCGGATCTTCCTCCGGTAAATAATATTCTTGAGATCCGTGAGCCAATTGTTGAAGCTAACATATTAGTTCCACAAGAATTTTTAGGTAACGTAATTACGCTTTGTGTTGAAAAGCGCGGCGTACAAACTAAAATGAACTACCATGGTAAGCAAGTGGCGGTAACGTACGAATTACCAATGGCTGAAGTAGTCATGGACTTCTTCGATAAGTTAAAATCAACAAGCCGTGGTTTTGCGTCACTTGATTATAACTTTAAGCACTTCCAAGCGTCAGACATGGTACGTGTGGACGTACTAATTAATGGTGAACGTGTCGATGCATTAGCCATAATCGTACACCGTGATATCGCACAATCACGTGGTCGCCTATTAGCTGAGGCACTGAAAGATCTGATTCCACGTCAACAGTTTGATATTGCAATTCAAGCGGCAATTGGTCAGCATGTTATTGCGCGTACGACTGTTAAACAGTTACGTAAAAACGTAATTGCAAAGTGTTACGGTGGTGACGTAAGCCGTAAGAAAAAGCTTCTACAGAAGCAAAAAGAAGGTAAAAAGCGAATGAAGCAACTAGGTAACGTCGAAGTGCCGCAAGATGCGTTCTTAGCTATCCTTAAAGTTGGTAAATAATAGAAGTTAATAAAGGAATTAATGCATGGCGGGTTATTTTTCGATTTTTTTAGTGTTGTTAACGCTTGGCTCAGGGCTAATCTGGTTAATTGACCATTTTATGTTTGCACCAAAGCGTCAACAACGCATCGCCCTTGCTCAAAATGCGTCGGGCGGTAAGCTAGACGAAGAAACTGCCGCATTAATTGCGCCAGAACCAAGTATTACTGAAACGGCAAAATCAATCTTCCCGATGATCGCCGCAATTACAATTTTTCGTTCATTTATTTTTGAGCCGTTTCAGATACCATCAGGTTCGATGATGCCAACGCTATTGGTTGGTGACTTTATATTGGTTCAGAAGTACTCATATGGTATTAAAGATCCAGTATGGCGCACTCAACTCGTTGATGTTGATGAGCCAGAGCGTGGTGATATAGTTGTATTTAAATATCCTTTGGATGAACGTGTTGATTATATTAAACGCGCTGTTGGTTTACCTGGGGATAAAATAGTTTATCGCAATAAGCACCTTTATATCCAACCTAAGTGTGAGGATGGAGCAACGCAGCAAGGTGAGTTGTTGTGTAATGAATACAATAAAATTGATATGGAAATTCTCAATAGTGACGAATTCAAGCAAGGGTCTATGAATTTAGTTCGCTTAGATGAAAATCTAGGCACAGTGAATCATAACATCTTGATTAACCCAGAAGCGCTTGAAATGAAAGGCCGTTATTATCAACAACCAGGTACACGCTCAGATGAGTGGGTTGTTCCTGCTGATCATTACTTTATGATGGGTGATAATCGTGATAACAGCCAAGACAGTCGCTTTTGGGGCTTTGTGCCAAAAGAAAACCTGGTAGGTAAAGCCGTCTTTATATGGATGAGTTTTGAATTTGAAAATGGCCCAGATGACTTCTTACCAAGCTGGGTTCCAACTGGTGTTCGTTTTGAACGCCTAGGTAATATTCAGTAACGATGAAAAAAAACGTAACAGAGTTATACAAAAAAATAGGTTATACATTCACTGATCAAGCCTTGCTTGAACAGGCAATGACGCACCGTAGCCACAAAGGTCAACATAACGAACGCTTAGAGTTTTTAGGTGATTCTATATTGAGCTTTGTGATTGCGAATGCGCTTTACAGCAAATTCCCTAAAGCGCGAGAAGGTGACTTAAGTCGCATGCGCTCAACCTTAGTGCGTGGTCAAACACTGGCTGAATTTGGCCTTGAGTTTGGCTTAGGTGATTACTTGCGTTTGGGCCCTGGTGAGCTTAAAAGCGGTGGTTTTCGCCGTGAGTCGACTTTAGCCGACGCAGTCGAGGCCATTATTGGTGCCGTGTTCCTTGATTCAAACATTGAACAATGTGGTGAGTTGATTTTAAGCTGGTATGAATCGCGACTTGATGCAATTTCACCGGGGTTAAATCAGAAAGATCCAAAGACATTACTTCAAGAATACTTACAAGCGCGCAAGTTATCGTTACCAGGCTACACTGTTATTGATACAAAAGGTCAAGCGCACAATCAAACATTCACGGTTGAATGTATTGTTGAAGGGATGGATAGCATTATCTCAGTAGGTAGCTCGCGTCGTAAAGCGGAGCAAAAAGCTGCTGAAAAAGCCTTAAAGATACTTAAAAATGAATCTTGATGATTTAATTAGCAAAGAGCCTGCAGAGCTTGATACGCACTGCGGGATGATTGCCATTGTTGGCCGTCCAAATGTGGGTAAATCAACTTTACTTAACTACATTGTTGAGCAAAAGGTGAGTATTACCTCGCGTAAACCACAAACCACACGTCATCGTATTATGGGTATTCATACAGAAGGCAAATACCAAGCCGTGTATGTAGATACGCCAGGCTTACACGTTGACGAAAAACGTGCCATTAACCGTTTAATGAATCGTGCAGCATCAAGCTCAATTGGTGATGTGGAGCTGATCATTTTCGTGGTTGAAGGTACACACTGGAATGATGACGATGAGATGGTACTTAATAAAGTACGTCAAAGCGGTCGCCCGGTGTTATTGGTTATGAATAAAATTGACCAAGTAAAAGATCGTGATTTAGTACTGCCGCATATGCAGTTTTTGGGCGGTAAATTTGACTTCGTTGGTATCATGCCTGTCTCTGCAAAGCAGGGAAAAAATATTGAACTCATCAAAGATGAAGTGAAAAAGCGCTTACCGCTTTGTGAATTTTATTTCCCTGAAGACTATGTCACAGACCGTTCAATGCGCTTTATGGCGGCAGAAGTGATCCGTGAAAAGCTGATGCGTTTTATGGGTGATGAGCTTCCATATTCAGTGACTGTTGAAATCGAGCAATTTAAATGGCAAGAAAACGGTGTTTGGCAAATTAATGGTCTGATCCTCGTTGAGCGTGAAACGCAAAAGCGCATGGTCATTGGCAATAAAGGCGAAAAGCTTAAAGTGATTGGCCGTGAAGCTCGTAAGGACCTTGAAGACATGCTTGATAATAAAGTGTTCTTAGAGCTTTGGGTAAAAGTGAAATCAGGCTGGGCTGACGATGAGCGTGCACTACGTAGCCTTGGCTATGGTGAAGATTAAGTAAAGTCTACACGCCATGGATAGCGAATTCTACACAGCATACTTGCTGCATCGACGTCCTTTTAGTGACTCGCAAGTCATGCTAGATATGCTGGTAGAAGGCGTTGGTCAGCTCAGAATGCTGGCTCGTATTAGTGGCCGCTTGGCCACTAAACATAAAGCACAACTGCAACCCTTCCAATCACTGCTGGTTAAGTACAGCGGCAAATCAGATTTAAAATACATTAATCACTTTGAACCCCATGACGGCCAAACTATGCTGACTGGCACCGAGCTCTATTGCGGTTTCTATTTGAACGAATTAACTAATCGTATCGTACCAATCAATGAGCCGATGGAAAGTGTTTATCATCTTTATAAGCAGCATTTAGACGAGTTATCGACAACTAAAAACCTACAAGCTGTGCTGCGCTCATACGAGTTTCAGTTACTTGAAATGCTTGGTTATGGCGTTGATTTCAGTGTGGATGCGCAAGGGGATGAAATTAACGATGCAGCAAATTACCAGTATTTTGCTGAATACGGCTTTTTGTTGCATGACGACCCCCACAGTGGCTTTTCTGGAAAGCAATTAAATGCTATTGCTGCCCATGACTTTAGCGCGCCAGATGTGTTATATATGGCAAAGCAATTAAGCCGATATCTACTTAAGCCTTTACTTGGCAAAAAGCCATTAAAAAGCCGTGAGTTATTTATTAAATAGGCTGAAACTCAGCCATGAATCGTTGTTTTAAACAGGTAAAAAAATGAAAGATATTCTTCTTGGTGTAAACGTTGATCATATTGCCACTTTACGTCAAGCGCGTGGCACAAGCTACCCAGATCCAGCCCATGCGGCCGCGGTTGCTGAACATGCAGGTGCAGATGGCATTACCATTCATTTACGTGAAGACCGTCGTCATATTCAAGATCGTGACGTGTATGTAATGGCAAAAACGATTCAAACACGTATGAACCTTGAAATTGCCGTAACTGATGAAATGATTGATATTGCCCTTGAAGTGAAACCAGCTTATGTGTGTTTGGTGCCGGAAAAGCGTGAAGAGCTTACTACCGAAGGCGGCCTTGACGTAGTGGCTAACTTTGAAAAAGTAAAAACAGCGACAGAAAAACTAACAGCAGCGGGTATTAAGGTGTCGTTATTCATTGATGCCGACAACGCGCAACTTGATGCTGCAAAAGCCTGTAATGCGCCTTATGTTGAAATTCATACCGGTGCTTATGCTGATGCAGAAAATGACCAAGCGCTTCACACAGAGCTTGAGCGCATTCGTAGTGGCGTACAATATGCCGACAGCCTTGGCTTAATCGTCAATGCGGGTCATGGCCTTCATTACCACAACGTAAAACCGATTGCAGCAATGCCAGAAATCTACGAGTTGAACATTGGTCATGCAATTATTGCTCGTGCAGCAATTGATGGTTTAGAAAAAGCAGTGAGCGATATGAAGCGTTTAATGATTGAGGCGCGTTTATAATTGAGCTTTAGTCACTGAGTTTTAAAACGCGGAGCATGTTAAAACTGCTCCGCGTTTTTATTTGAGCAAATAAATGATCAACTGTGCAAGCACTGATGATAACAAGGGAGAAAGACATAGCAGGGTGGTTAAATACTGGTGCTTTTTCTTATAGTTCTGCAATACTTCGTCACCCAATGTCGATAGCTCTCCCTTTCTAATTGAATGAAAAATAATGGAGTTTGGTTTCTCCTTCGTTAACCTTGCTTTATTGTTATAGTCTTGCCATTGCTGTGTGTAGTTAGTCTTTACGTAATTATTAGCGACTTTGCTTAGCTTAGTATAAAGATGAAAAAACCAAGCGAGCGAAATCGCACTAAAGACGATCAGTAAAACAAAATACACAACAGGTTCCTTATAAAATTCACATTTAGAGCATACAGCCGCATGCTGTTATCCTTGCTGAACCGTCATTCCTGCATCATTTAACAAGTTATTTAGCTCATCAATCAACTCAAATAACTCAGGCTCAATGTAATTTAGGTCACAATCACTTTTAAGTGAGGTTTCTAGTGTTTCGGCAAGTGATTTTAGCTTAGGTACACCGGTGTAGCAGCATGCACCATGGAACTTATGAACAATGCTAAGTACATGTTCACAGTCTTCTTTTTCAATTGCTTCATTAAGAAGACGCAGAGTTTCCGGCACACTGAGTAGCAGCATATTAAGCATTTCAAGTGCGAGCTCTTCTTTGCCACCTGCACGTTGTAGCGCGAGCTGCCAATCTAGGCGTATACTTTCAAAAGGAGGCTCCGATTGAGCTGTAACTGCTTTGCTCCGTTCTCTATTAATAGGCGACTGCGGACTGTGATCGCTGATTATTTGTTTTAACATGTCTTCATCAATTGGCTTAGTTAAATAACCTTTAAAGCCATCTTTGAGAAGTTGCTCTTTTTCACCGCTCAAAGCATGCGCTGTGACAGCAATGATTGGGGTATCTTCATTGAGTGAAGATTCACGAATAAGTTTGCATGCTGTAATACCATCCATAATAGGCATTTGGATGTCCATAAATATTAAGTCGTACTTATGGCTTTTACTCAAGCTATAAGCTTGCGAACCGTTATGTGCTGTATCTATAAGTTCTATTTGCTCTTCAAGCAGGGTACAAATAAGTTTTAAGTTAGCGTCGTTATCGTCAACAACCAGTACTTTTAGCGGCAATAACTTTTCATCACCTTGTTCGATATTATGCACAGGGTGATCAAGCCGGTAAGGTGCAGCAAGCACTTCACATAGCTTACGGTGATTAAGCGGCTTACTTAAACAGGCGTCAGCACCGCTACCAACAAAAGCCTCACGCATATTGTGAGATACAGTATTGAGCATAATGTATAAGTAGTCGGTTACAGGGCGTACAGCCTTTACATAACTCTTAAGTTGCTGCATATCGTCAATCGTTGCTGTGTGGCCGATGATACAAATGTCGTAGCTAAAGTCCTTGTTGATTTCATTGAGAAAAGTTTCTTCATCGGTACAAGGCGTGACCTGTGTTTGCCATTCATTTAACAATGATAATGTTGCTTGGTGAGTATGCTCGTGAGGTTCTAAATAAAGAATACGCTTATTGATCAATGACTGTGTTGGTAAATCACTGGTAATCGAATTGCTTGGTGTTCTAAATACAGCATTAAATGTAAAACAGGTGCCATTCCCAGGTGCTGAGTTTAAGGTTATTCGACCATTCATGGCTTCAACAATGTGTTTAGTAATAATTAAACCAAGGCCTGTGCCGCCAAACTTACGCGTAATACTTGAATCAGCTTGGCCAAATGGGGTGAATAGGGCGTCTTGTTTATCCATTGGAATGCCCACCCCTGTATCGGTGACTGATACCAAGATAGATGCGCGTTCTTCATCTAATAAACGATGACCAACATCCACTTTTATAGAACCTTTTTCGGTGAATTTTATAGCGTTGCTTAAAAGGTTAATCAAAACTTGTTTAAAGCGTGTTGGGTCGCCGGTGAGGTTATCAGGCACATGCGGATGGATAAATATTGATAACTCTAGCTGCTTTTCATGGGCACTAGGCGCTAGTAAGGTCAGCACCTCATTAATTGTATCGCGAAGTTGAAATTGCATTGATTCCAACTCCATCGCACCCGCTTCTAACTTAGAGAAATCTAAAATATCACTGATAATCGTCATTAAGCTATTTGCAGAAAGCTCTATGGTATCTAAGTAATCTTTTTGATGCTTATTTAGCGGTGTTTTGTATAACTGGCGAGTAAAGCCAATTACCCCATTTAGAGGGGTTCTGAGTTCATGACTCATTTTTGCTAAAAAGTCAGACTTAACACGGTTAGCATCTTGTGCGTCTTTTTTAGCAATACTTAACTGAATATTTTGTGTTTCATATTGTTCAAGGGTTTCGCGGTAATCAGAGGTTGCTTGGTCAATATGCTTTTGCATTTCGTCTCGTTGCATCACCATGGTGTGCGAAATAGTATTGAGCCCTTCTCGAAGTAGTTCAAATTCGCCAAACATTTTCTTGTCGAGGCCGGTATCAACTTTACCTTCAATCAACTTATCGGTAGCGAGTACTAACTTATTAAGAGGCTGAACAAACATGCGAGTTAGCCTAAATGCTAAAATTGTGGCAAGTACCAAGGCTAAAATAATAACAATTCCACTTACAAGTAGTGCGCGTTGCTGGCCGATAATTGCTTGCTGCTTGTTAAGCATAATGACGACAGTGCCAAGTGATGCTTGGTAACTATGATGATTCCAAATCATATCTTGGCGACTATGATTAATAATAGCCGTTGAGAAGGTTAAATAATGCTTAGAGCTTTTGACATTGATACCCTCAAGTGCTGCCGAGTTGTTTGTATCGATATCTTTAAATTCATTTTGATACTTACTAAAAATAACCAGTTCGTTATTTTCATCAAATATGGCGATCGACTGTATAGCAGGTGCGTGTTTGTTATGGGTATGACTTACCAAGCGTGTAAGTAAAGTTTTATTACGCTTTAGCAGAGGTTGCTCTACGGCAATGGCAAGTGGCTCGATAATTGTTACACCTTGTTGATATAAAATTTCATCGAGCTCAATGTAACGATTTATTGTAAAATAACCGCCCAGCAACAAGCCTATGATTACAGTCGGTATCAAGGTTAGGGTTAAGACTGAATCACGTAAGCCAAATTTAGTCATAAAATAGGTTGTTGTCATTATTATCGTTGTTTAAGAGTATATACTTACTCCCGCTTTATCAATAATTAAGGTGTTGTCCGATGGCACAGATTTTCAAAGCCAAGAAGAAATCCGTTTCACAAAAAATGATCACGTTATCGGTTACAGCAATGGATCATCAAGGGCGTGGGGTTGCAAAACATAATAATAAAGTGTGTTTTGTAAATGGTGCGCTGCCAAGTGAAGAGGTTAAAGCGCAACTTGTTGAAGACAAAGCTCGTTTTGCCAGCGCAGATTGTAAAAAAGTGCTTCATGCATCTGAATATCGAGTTAAACCATTTTGTGAACATTATCAGGTGTGTGGGGGATGTCAGTTACAGCACTTAGATGCTTCTCAACAATTAGTTGAGAAGCAAGCTGCTGTGAGTCAGCTGTTTGCGAAGTTTGCTAAGGTCACTAGCTTAAACTGGGAAAAGCCACTGACCAGTGATATGCAGCATTACAGGCGTTCGGCTCGCATTGCTGTAATGCATGATAAAGCAGCTAAAAAAATGCGTGTAGGTTATCGTGCACAAGGCTCGAAGCAACTGGTGAGTATTAATCAATGTGATGTGTTAACTAGCACATTTAGTGATTTATTTACCCTATTTGATTTACTTATCAATACGCACAAAGGCTTACAAAGTATAACTCACTTACAATTGTGTGAGGCTGATAATGCTGCTTTTGTGGTTATCCGACATACAAAACCAATAAGTGAAGAGCTTAAGTCATTAGTTGCTCAAGCTTGCCAAGAACAACAATGGTTAATTGTTTGGCAATCAGAAAGTGGGCAGATTGATCAGTCACACTATCCGGTGCCGTACTACACTATACCTAAATATGATTTAACCTTTGAATTTGGCCTTGAAAACTTTATTCAAGTTAATCCACAAGTGAATCAAGCTATGCTTAATCAAGCAAAAGAGTGGTTAGATTTGCAAGGTCATGAACAAGTGTTGGATTTGTTTTGTGGAATCGGTAATTTTTCATTACTGCTTGCAAAGTATGCAAAACACGTTATTGGTGTCGAAGGAGTAGATTCTGCGGTTGCATTAGCGAAACAAAATGCGCACACTAACTCATTATCGAATACTGATTTTTACTGCTTTGATTTAACTCAATCGATGCAATCTGCTGCTTGGTTTAGTGCTGAACTTGATGTGTTAGTACTTGACCCATCACGCACAGGTGCGATGGCTATTTTAGAGCAATTACCGCTTACTCAGTTTAAAACGATTTTATATGTCTCTTGTGATCCTGTTACTTTAGCCCGTGACAGTGCAATTATGTTACAAGCAGGCTTTAGCATTAAAAAAATTGGGCTTATGAATATGTTTCCACATACGGGGCATATCGAAACAATGGCGTTATTTCATAGGAGGTAAAGCGCACTATGGTAGCTACTAGACAATCACATCAGCTTACAAAGCAGAGTGATTTTGCCAGCCGTATCGAGCTGTTAGCGCTAACAGAAGACAAAACTACCTTATTAGAACAGGCTCATGAGCTGTGCCTACATTGTGACGATACGAAACGTCAGAATACCGCCATTGAAATGGTGGAGATTTTAGCTGAACTGAATTTAGATGCGGACTCATTGGCTACGGCATTTTTAACGCCTTACTTCTTAGCTGAAAAAATTTCGATTGAGACAGTCACAGAAAAGCTAGGTAATCACGTTGCGTTATTACTTACAGGCGTAAGCCAAATGGCGACGATCAGTACCTTGGCTCACCAAGGCAAGGGCACTGTGCAAATCGACAATATCCGCCGTATGTTGTTAGCCATGGTTGAAGATGTGCGTGCCGTGGTAATTAAGTTAGCGGAACAAGTATGCCACTTACGTGATGTAAAAGACGCCAGTGAAGAAGAGCGTGTCATTGCCGCTAAGGAAACACGCGATATCTTTGCGCCTCTTGCTAACCGCTTAGGAATTGGTCAGCTTAAATGGGAGCTTGAAGATCTTTCGTTCCGTTACCTGCACCCAGACACCTATAAAAACATCGCAAAACAGCTTGATGATAAGCGCCTTGCTCGTGAAGCTTACATGGAAAACATGGTTGCTTTAGTAAAATCACGCTTGGCTGAAGCGGGTATTGAAGGTGAAGTATATGGTCGACCTAAACATATCTACAGTATTTACAAAAAAATGGCGCAAAAGAACTACGAGTTTGATCAGTTGTTTGATATTCGTGCCATGCGGATTGTGGTAGAGCGGCTACAGGATTGTTACGCAGCATTAGGTATCGTGCATACTAATTGGCGCCATTTAAATAAAGAATTTGACGATTATATTGCAACGCCAAAACAAAATGGCTATCAGTCAATTCATACCGTGGTATTTGGCCCTGAAGGCAAAACTGTTGAAATTCAAATTCGCACAAGCGAAATGCATCAAGATGCCGAGTTGGGTGTGGCTGCGCATTGGATGTATAAAGAAGGTGCATTGCCTGGACGTGGTTCGGGCTACGAGCAAAAAATTAGTTGGTTACGTAAATTACTACAATGGCAAGAAGAGGTTGTTGATGGTAGTGACTTAGCTGAAGAGCTTAAAAACCAAGTAGTTGAAGACCGTGTTTATGTGTTCACGCCAAAAGGTGACATTTTCGATTTACCACTGGGTGCAACACCGCTTGATTTTGCTTACTACATTCATTCAAATGTGGGACATCGCTGTATAGGTGCTAAAATTTTCGGCAAAATAGTGCCGTTTACCCATCAGCTTAGCACCGGCGATCAAGTTGAAATTTTAACGCAAAAACAAGCTAATCCAAGTCGAGACTGGTTAAATCCATCCCTAGGTTATATTAAGTCGTCACGCGCTCGCTCAAAAATACATCATTGGTTTAAACAGCTTGATCGCGATAAAAATTTAAGTGCAGGTAAAGAAATTCTTGAAACTGAGCTGCAAAAACTGGAGCTGACAACAAAAGATTTAACCCCTGCAATTGAGCGTTTTAATTTGCGTGGCCTAGATGACTTAATGGTGGCCGTTGGCGCTGGGGATGTGCGTCTTAATCAACTTCTCAACTTTATCAGTGATCGTGATGACGATGAGCCACAAATAAAACTCAAAAAGCCAAAAAGTGTTAATGGTGATAAAAACGGCATTGTGGTGGATGGCGTCGGTAGCTTAATGAGTCACGTTGCTAAGTGCTGCCGACCAGTACCTGGTGATGAAATCATCGGTTACATTACTCAAGGCCGTGGTATTGCCGTACACCGTGAAGACTGTGATTCATTTAATAAACTAAAAGAGAAACACCCAGAGCGAGTGATTTCTGTGAGTTGGTCTGATGATGTTAACGGCTCATATGCGTTGACGATTAAAGTTGAAGCAACCGATAGATCAGGACTTATAAGAGACATTAGTTCTGTGCTTGCGAATGAAAAAGTGAATGTGCTCAATATGAATGTCAACACCGTTGAAGATAAGCAATTAGCGTTATTCTCAATGCAAGTTGAAGTGCACGACTTATCGAGCACAAACCGCTTATTGTCTAAATTACATCAAATTGAAGGTGTGCATGATGCAAAGCGTGGACACGCATAATGTCAAATAAACAGATTATTGAGCAGTCATTAGCGATAATGGAAAAACTACGGGACCCAGAATCTGGGTGCCCGTGGGATTTAAAACAAGACTTTAAATCAATAGTGCCGCACACCCTTGAAGAAGCTTACGAAGTTGCAGACTGCATTGAAAAAGGTGAGCTTAGCGAGCTTAAAAGTGAGCTTGGTGATTTACTGTTTCAAGTCATTTTTTATGCGCAACTTGCTAAAGAGCAGGGCTTATTTGATTTTGCCGATGTGGCAAATACGCTTAATGAGAAATTAGTCCGTCGTCATCCACATGTCTTTGCAGAGCAAAGTGAGCTGACCGACGCTGAACTTTCGACGCAGTGGCAGGCCATTAAAGCTCAGGAGCGAGCAGAAAAAACAGCTTCACCGCAAATGAGTCTTTGGCAAGATATTCCAGATGCTATGCCTGGGCTTTCTAAAGCAAAAAAAATTCAACAACGCGTGGCGAGCTTAGGGTTTGATTGGCCAAGTTATCATGGTGCGTTAGATAAAGTTGCTGAAGAAATTGATGAAGTTAAAGAAGCCCTTGAACAGGACCCATATTCTGAGCACAGCGCAGAAGAGTTAGGTGATTTATTATTTGCAACGGTCAATGTTGCCCGTCATCTAAAACGCGATCCTGAGCAATTGCTTCGAAATGCCAATAGAAAGTTTACATCACGTTTTGAAAAAGTTGAGGCTTATTTAAGTACGCGAGGGCAAAGCCTAGAAACAGCAACACTAGAGCAAATGGATGAGGCGTGGGAAGCAATTAAACTGCCTACGAAGTAACATGCTTCGAAGTGGTTTTTCCCGCGCTCGTTTTTTGTGCACTAATTTGCTAATTTTATCTGGATTGATAGCAGTCCCTTTGCTATAATATCGCCCCGTCTTGATTCTATATTATTCCTTTTAATTCCTGATATTCTAGGGTTCGCATGAGTACAAAATTTATCTTCGTTACTGGCGGGGTTGTTTCTTCGTTGGGTAAAGGTATTGCAGCAGCGTCATTAGCCGCTATTTTAGAAGCACGTGGTCTAAACGTGACTATTTTAAAGCTGGATCCTTATATCAACGTTGACCCAGGCACTATGAGCCCAATTCAGCACGGTGAAGTATATGTTACTGAAGACGGTGCAGAAACTGACCTTGATTTAGGTCACTATGAGCGTTTCATCCGTACCAAGATGACTAGCCGCAACAACTTCACACAAGGTCGTGTTTATGAAGATGTGCTACGACGTGAGCGTCGTGGTGAGTACCTTGGTGCAACTATTCAGGTTATCCCACACATCACAAACGATATTAAGCAACGTGTATACGACGGTGCAGAAGGTAGCGATGTCGCTATCGTTGAAATCGGTGGTACAGTGGGTGACATTGAGTCACAACCGTTCTTAGAAGCAATTCGTCAGCTTGGCACTGAAATCGGCCGTGAGCGCGCATTGTTTATCCACCTGACGCTTGTGCCATTCTTAGGCCCTGCTGGTGAAGTGAAAACGAAACCAACGCAACATTCAGTTAAAGAGTTGCGTTCGATTGGTATTCAACCAGATATCTTAATCTGTCGTTCTGATCGTAAATTACCGAATAACGAGCGTGCAAAAATCGCACTTTTCACTAACGTTGAAGAAAAAGCGGTTATTTCATTACCTGACGTAGAAAGCATCTATAAGATCCCTGCGTTACTTAAGTCACAAGAACTTGATAACTTCGTATGTCGTCGTTTCTACCTTGAGTGCCCTGAAGCAGATTTATCTGAGTGGGAGCAAGTGTTATATCAAGAGTCTAACCCAACAGGTGAAGTGACAATTGGTATGGTAGGTAAATACATCGAACTACCAGATGCATATAAATCAGTAAACGAAGCATTAAAGCATGCGGGTCTTAAAAATCGCTTAACGGTGAACATCGAGTACGTTGATTCACAAGACTTAGAAAGCAAAGGGACTGAGTTACTGTCTCACCTTGACGCTATCTTAGTACCAGGTGGCTTCGGCGGCCGTGGTGTTGAAGGTAAGATTTTAGCGGCTAAATATGCACGTGAAAACAAAGTTCCTTATTTAGGCATTTGTTTAGGTATGCAAGTGGCGCTTATTGAATATGCGCGTAACGTTGCTGGCCTTGAAGGTGCAAACTCAACCGAGTTCAATGCTAAATCAGCACACCCTGTGGTTGGTTTAATCACTGAGTGGCAAGATGCTGACGGTAACGTTGAAATTCGTGATGAGCAATCTGACTTAGGTGGCACTATGCGTTTAGGTGCACAGAAGTGTCATTTAATCGCAGGTTCTAAAGTAAGTGAAGTATATGGTAGTGACGAAATTGTAGAACGTCACCGTCACCGTTACGAAGTAAACAACCACTATGTAGAGCAGCTTGAGAAAGCTGGTTTGAGTTTCACTGGTTTATCTGAAGATAAGAAACTAGTCGAAATCATCGAGAATAAAGATCACCCTTGGTTTATTGCCGCGCAATTCCACCCGGAATTCACGTCAACACCACGTGATGGTCACCCGCTGTTTGAAGGGTTTGTTGCAGCTGCACACACTCACCAAAAAGCGTCATCGTAATTTAAATAGGCCGTGCTATATGCACGGCTTATTTGTTTTAAAAAGCCAGCAGGAATAAAGCTGGTACAAACTCACCATTTTCGGGAAAAGAGGAATCAAGATGTCAGAAATCGTAAAAGTGATTGGTCGCGAAATCATGGACTCGCGTGGTAACCCAACTGTTGAAGCTGATGTACATTTAGCTGATGGTTCATGGGGCCGTGCTGCAGCACCCTCTGGTGCATCAACAGGTACTCGCGAAGCGCTTGAATTACGTGATGGTGATAAAGCACGTTACCTAGGTAAAGGTGTTTTAAAAGCGGTAGGCTATATCAATAACGAAATCGCTGAAGCGCTTAAAGGTCAAAACGCAGTTGATCAACAAGCTGTTGACCAAGTAATGTTAGATTTAGACGGCACTGAAAACAAAGAAAAATTAGGTGCTAACGCTATCTTAGCAGTATCTTTAGCAACGGCTAAAGCAGCTGCAAACTCTAAAGGCGTAGAGCTTTATGAGCACATTGCAGACCTTAACGGCACACCAGGTGTTTACTCAATGCCATTACCTATGATGAACATCATCAACGGTGGTGAGCACGCAGATAACTCTGTTGATATTCAAGAGTTTATGATTCAGCCAGTGGGCGCAACAAACTTCCGCGAAGCGTTACGTATGGGCGCTGAAGTATTCCACAGCTTAGCTAAAGTGCTTAAAGCTAAAGGACATTCTACATCAGTAGGTGATGAAGGTGGTTTTGCACCAAACCTTGAATCAAACGAAGCGGCACTTGCTGCAATCAAGGTGGCTGTTGCAAATGCAGGTTATGAGCTTGGTAAAGATATCACACTCGCTCTAGACTGTGCGGCATCTGAGTTCTACGACAAAGAAGCAAATATCTACGACCTTAAAGGCGAAGGTAAAAAATTCACTTCTGAAGAATTCAACCACTTCCTTAAAGGCCTTACTGAGCAATACCCAATTGTGTCAATTGAAGACGGCTTAGATGAGTCTGATTGGGATGGTTTCGCACACCAAACACAACTAATTGGCGACAAAGTACAATTAGTAGGTGACGACCTTTTCGTTACTAACACGAAGATCTTAAAGCGTGGTATTGATAATGGTATTGCTAACTCAATCCTAATCAAGTTCAACCAAATCGGTTCATTAACTGAAACGCTTGCTGCTATCAAAATGGCTAAAGACGCAGGCTTCACAGCTGTTATCTCACACCGTTCAGGTGAAACTGAAGATGCAACAATTGCTGATTTAGCAGTAGGTACTGCAGCTGGTCAAATCAAAACGGGTTCATTAAGCCGTTCTGACCGTATTGCTAAGTACAACCAATTACTTCGCATTGAAGAAGTATTAGGTGAAAAAGCACCTTACAACGGTCTTAAAGAGGTTAAAGGTCAGTAATCTGGCTTAGCTCATTAAGACTTTAAAAACCTCCTTCGGGAGGTTTTTTTATAGCTGAAATTGCTGTTTTAGGATCTCGCCGGTAAAGCTGGTTTTTAAGTAAAAACCACGGGGTAAGGTTTGTATTATCTGGCCATTTGGGCCAATTGCATCTGTAAGCGCTTTGCTATTAGCAGCTTTTGGCCGTATTTGCATAACATCGCCCAAATGACCTGAAATTTCATCCACACGACCAAGGGCGATTAGCTCCATTTGTTCTTCCCAATCACGCTGTAAAAGAGCATCTTGCTCTGCGCTTGGCTGCCATAAAAAGCCACTGCCGATAGTACGGTGAAAAGGCAGTATTTCGCGCTCGCCTAAAATAGGTAGCCATAAAACATGATTGAGCTTTTTACGTACCGTACTTTGCTGCCAAATCATGCCTGTTACATTCAGTAGCGGTGTTACAGAAACAAAGGTTGTTTCGAGCGGCTTTCCTTTAAATGAGATTGGCAGAGTTTTAAGCTCAATGCCTAAATCTTCAAAATCAGGTGTTGGTTTAGAGCCCGCCGTTGCGCCAAGTACATATTCGATTAGTTGACCGGTCCAGCCTTTTTCACGTAGTAAATCGTCAGGAGTTTTGAACTGATATTGCTCGGCTAGCTGCCCTAGGGTGAGGCCAGCAATAGCATCAACACGTTGCATTAATTCGTTTATAGAAGCGGGTTTTATTGGTCGCATAAGGCGTTTATTTGATTGTCTAATTAACCATATCATGATAGCAAATACGCGTCTTAGTGGATATCTTTGTGTTTGGGTGTTTTTTGCTCATGGTTGGGTTGAACTAAGAATAAGCACTAATAAAAACGCTTGTTAACTTTTAACTTATTGAAATTTATAATTTTTAGTTTCTTTGAGTCTCATATGGGATTAAGAAACGAAAAAGTTGTCTGTATAAATACAGATATATAAACACGTTTATCCACAGTTTCTGTGGAGAAACTGCAATTTAAAATGCAGGATTGTGGATTTGTTTGCAAAATAGCCATGTTTTATAAAAGTTATGCACAAGCTGTGGGTAAGCTGGTTGAAATACTGTTGTAAATAGCTATTTTGTGTAAAAGACCTATTTTTACAAGAATAGAATTGTAAGGTATTGATTATGTGGATTTGTTAAAAACATTATTTTATATCTTGCAGGATGTTAGATGTAATAGTGTTTGCTGTATCGCAGGTTATGTGGAACAATCAATAAAAATCGACTTACAAATGAGGCACTAAGGTGATTGATGCCGAAGGTTTTCGTGCCAATGTCGGAATTGTGATTTGCAATAATCAGGGACAAGTATTTTGGGCTCGTCGCTACGGTCAGCACTCTTGGCAATTTCCCCAAGGTGGTGTGGACGACGGTGAAACGGCCGAGCAAACCATGTACAGAGAATTACACGAAGAAGTAGGCTTGCTTCCTGAAGATGTTGAAATCGTTGCAAGTTCAAAACATTGGTTACGTTATAAATTACCCAAACGATTAATTCGCAGAGACTCAAGTCCTGTGTGTATTGGACAAAAGCAAAAATGGTTTTTACTTAAACTACGTTGCAAAGATGAAGATGTAGACTTGCTTAAAACACATCATCCTGAGTTTGATGATTGGCGTTGGGTGAGTTATTGGTATCCTGTGCGACAAGTTGTATCATTTAAGCGCGATGTTTATCGCCGTGTAATGAAAGAGTTTGCACCATTAGCGATGCCATTTAATAAACGAGAACAACATAAAGAGAATTGGCGACAGAGACGATAAAGGTCACTTTATTTAAATACAAGGAGCAGCATCATGTTAGCCACGCTCAGATCCATTGCTGAGGCTGTGTCGCAACAAGCGGACTTAGACAGTGCGCTGGCGTGTTTTGTGAAAATGGTAAAAGAAGCCATGCAAACACAGTGCTGCTCAATTTATTTTGCCGATTACAGCCAAGACAACTTTGTATTAATGGCCACGCAAGGTCTTAACCCTGATGCAGTCGGTAAGTTTCGTATCGGTTTTACAGAAGGGCTCGTTGGCCTTGTTGCTCAGCGTGAAGAGCCTATAAATATCGCTTTTGCAAAGTCTCATCCCCGCTTTAAACTCTCTCCAGAGGTCAATGAAGAAGGTTACAATGCTTTCTTGTCAGTGCCTGTAGTGCATCAAAAAAAGGTGCTGGGCGTCATTGTTGTACAGCAAAAGCTTGCCCGTGTATTTAGTCCAGATGAAGAGTCCTTTTTAATTACTTTGTCTGCACAACTGGCCTCACAACTTGCTCATGCTGAAATTAAGGAAGTGCTAAGGCTCGATGAGTTTTCACATCAAACCTCCGTATTAAAAGGGGTTTCGAGCGCTCCAGGGATCGCTATAGGCCAAGCGTTTGTTGTTTTACCCAAGCTCGACTTTACTTCAATAGAGTTACAAAAAGACGAGGACGTAAGCACACAACGCAAACTTTTCACACAAGCTGTTGCTGCTACTCGCAATGAATTTAATACGCTGTCTATGACGTTAAGCGATTCAATTCCTAAAGAAGCGTTAGCAGTCTTTGATGTTTACCAACAATTACTTGATGCCAAAAGTTTAGGTCAGAATGTTGAAGCCCAGTTACAACAGGGCTGGAGCGCAAAAAGCGCGTTGAAAATTGTGATTGAAAAATTAGTTGCACAGTTTAATGCTATGCAAGATCCTTACATTAAAGAACGGGCAATTGATGTAAAAGACATAGGTTTGCGTGTGCTACATCATCTAGTCAATACAGAATATGCAGCTAAACCATACCCTAAAGATACGATTTTAATTGCCAGTACATTAACACCCGCTATGCTTGCCGAAGTACCAAAAGGGCATTTAGCAGGGGTTGTGAGTGTTAATGGGGCTGCAAATAGTCATGCCTCTATTTTGACTCGTGCAATGGGGATTCCCGCTATTTGGGGCATTGAAGATCTACCATTATTGCAGTTTGATGGAAAACCTATGATTTTAGATGCTTACGCAGGGCGTTTATATATCTCTCCATCACAATCGCTGCACGATAAATACAGTCAGCTTAAATACCAAGAAGCCCTTTTAAATGATCGCTTTTTAGCTGAGCAAGATCTTGAGGCCATTACCTTAGACGGTGAACATATCAGCTTGCTTTTAAACGCGGGCCTTGAGATGAATACCGAGCATGATAATAAACGCTTGTGTGACGGTGTTGGTTTATATCGAACTGAAGCTTGGTTTATGCAAAAAGGCCAATTCCCGTCTCAATCAGATCAAGAACATTGGTATCGAGAGGTGCTAACATGTTATCACCCCAATCCTGTGGTGATGCGTACGTTAGATATTGGCGGCGATAAAGTTCTAGACTACTTCAATATCAGTGAAGAAAACCCATTTTTAGGCTGGCGTGGTATTCGCGTAACGCTTGATCACCCTGAGCTCTTTTTAGATCAACTCAAAGCTATGCTTAAAGCGAATATAGGCTTGGGTAATTTAAAAATAATGTTGCCTATGATTAGCGGAACAGAAGAGGTTGAAGAGTCACTTAAGCTTTTAGAGCAGGCTTATTTTGAGCTTGAAGAGCAATTTCCAGAGCAAGCAATTGAGCGCCCAGAAATAGGCGTGATGTTAGAAGTGCCCTCTAGCGTCTTTATGCTTGAAGAGTGGTCGCAAAAAGTCGATTTTTGCTCTGTGGGCAGCAACGACTTAACGCAATATATGCTCGCAGTTGATCGTTCAAATGCGCGTGTTGCAGAGTTATTTAACCCGTATCATCCAAGTGTGCTCAGAGTATTGCTTAAAGTAGCGCAAGAGTGTCAAAACCATGAATTGCCATTTAGTTTGTGTGGTGAACTTGGAGGAGACCCCGAAGGCGCTTTATTACTAATAGCAATGGGCTATCGTCGTTTAAGTATGAACTATGCATCGATTAGTAAAATTAAGTTTGTATTACGGCGTCTTAAAGTCAGTGATATGGAACACTTACTTCAGCAGTGTCTTATTCAACCTACCGCCAAGCACGTATTACGTCTAACCCGAAATTTTATGATTGAACATCAACTCGGTGAGTTATTTTACACACCTAGCCAAGAGCATACATGATCGGAAATTGTGCTGTGAAGCACCTATACCCAAGCCACCTCAAGATGTAGAATTCAGCGTTTCACAGGTGCTTAATATCAAGGCGTTACTTTGCAACAATGGCAGTCCCTTTTAAGAAGTAACAACGATGAGAGTAAGTGCCTGTGAAATGCCCAAAGGGTTGGTTTAAAAGCGATTTATACTGCGTTATTGATTTTAACAATAGAACCACTATTACTTGCAATCAATGCCTTGCCTAAATCGCTTTTAATTCCAACTGAAACTCGCATCTTGAGGTGGTTTGGGTATATATATTAGTTTAATATATGTATATAACAAAGTGAATATATGAGTGTTTTATGCATGATGTAATACTTTTGATGGCTTACTGCGCAATTATAGGCAGTGTTGTTGGCTTTTTAGCAGGACTGCTTGGTATCGGCGGTGGTTTAATTATTGTGCCTGCGCTGAGCGCATTACTTGTGGCTTTTAATGTAGCTGATTCTGAGCATGTATTAGTGATTGCCATTGCGACATCGCTTGCTTCTATTATTTTTACATCAACCTCTTCAGCGTTTGCTCATCATCGCAATGCTAACGTCCCTTGGGAAATAGCGCCTTGGGTTATGACAGGAGTTGGCATTGGTGCCCTTATCAGTGGGTTTGCAGCGAGTTTAATTCCCGAGCAATTATTACGTTTTGTGTTTGCAGGAAGTGTTGTGTTTATTGCACTGCGTATGGTGCTATCAACACGAAAAAAAGCGGCAAGTGAAAAACCTTTACCACAGGGTCCTATTCTTGGTTTTTTATGTGCCATAATGGGCGCGCTATCGGGTTTAATCGGTATTGGTGGTGGCGCATTAATTGTGCCGTTACTGCATTATTTCTCTGTAGATATAAAAAAGGCCATCGGTTGTGCTGCGGCTTGTGGTATTGTCATTGCGTTATTTGGCTCAGTTGGTTATGTATCAGCAGGTTGGCAGGTAACTTCTTTGAGTGATGGTTTTGCGGGATTTGTATATCTGCCTGCGTTACTAGGCATCGTAGTTACTTCGTCGCTAATAGCGCCAATAGGCGCTAAAGCCACTCATTACTTGCCGGTGACAACAATAAAAAAAGTATTCGCGTTATTACTTGTAATAATTGCACTTAAAATGGTGTTTAGTTAAAGGTTTTTATTTTTATGGCTCTTCAATTTCCAGATATTGATCCGGTTATTTTTTCAGTAGGACCCCTCAGCGTGCGTTGGTACGGCTTAATGTACTTAATTGGTTTTGCGTTAGCGATGTGGCTTGCTAATCGTCAAGCTGCAAAACCAAACTCAGGGTGGACCAAAGAACAGGTTAGCGATTTACTTTTTTACGGGATGTTAGGGGTTATTCTTGGTGGCCGAATAGGTTATGTATTGTTTTACCAGTTTAGCTACTTTATTGAAAATCCACTTTATTTATTTAGAATCGATCAAGGGGGCATGTCTTTTCATGGCGGAACCCTTGGTGTTATCAGCGCAATAGCAATATTTGCATGGACGCGTAAAAAGTCACTGTTCGAGGTAGGTGATTTTGTAGTGCCACTGGTGCCGTTAGGCTTATTAGCAGGGCGCATTGGTAACTTTATAAATGGTGAGCTTTGGGGTCGTGTAACAGATGTCCCTTGGGCATTTGTATTCCCAACAGGTGGACCAGAGCCGCGTCACCCGTCACAACTTTACGAAGCGTTTTTAGAAGGCTTGGTGTTATTTTTAATCCTGCAGTGGTTTATTAAAAAGCCACGTCCAGCAGGCAGTGTTGCCGGTCTTTTCTTATTGGGTTACGGCACGTTTAGGTTCATTGTTGAATATTTCCGTGAGCCAGATGCCCACTTAGGTTTATTTGCTGGTGTGATTTCGATGGGCCAAATACTCTCGCTTCCCATGGTAATTGGTGGTCTAGGTTTGATAATATGGGCCTATAAAAAGCCGCAGCAACGCGTCTCTAGCAAAGCATAACAAGAGCATAGCAATGAAACAGTATTTAGATTTATGTCAACGCATTGTTGATGAAGGTGTGTGGGTAGAAAATAAGCGCACAGGCACTAAGTGTTTAACCGTAATTAATGCCGACCTTGAATATGATGTGGCAAATAATAAGTTTCCGCTTATCACAACGCGTAAAAGTTTTTATAAAGCTGCTATTGCTGAGCTTTTAGGTTATTTACGCGGTTATGACAGTGCCGCGCAGTTTCGTGACATCGGCTGTATGACATGGAACGCGAATGCGAACGAAAACAAAGCGTGGCTTGATAACCCACATCGTCGTGGCGAAGACGACATGGGGCGTGTTTACGGTGTTCAAGGCCGCAGTTGGCAACGCCCTGATGGTAGCCACCTTGATCAGCTTAAAAAGGTCATCGATAATTTATCAAAAGGCATTGACGACCGTGGTGAAATTATCACCTTTTATAACCCAGGTGAGTTTGAACTTGGTTGTTTACGTCCTTGTATGCATACCCATACCTTTTCTTTGTTAGGTGATACTCTATACTTAACCTCATACCAACGTAGCTGTGATGTGCCGCTTGGATTGAATTTCAATCAAATTCAATGCTTTGTATTGTTAGCTTTGGTTGCGCAAATTACCGGTCACAAAGCTGGTAAGGCGTATCATAAAATTGCCAATGCGCACATCTATGAGAACCAGTTAGAGTTGATGCGTGATGTACAGCTTAAGCGTGAGCCTTTTGCATCGCCAGAACTGAAGATTAACCCAAATATAAAATCGCTGGACGATATAGAAACATGGGTTACAAAAGATGATTTTGAAGTCGTTGGCTATCAGTGTCATGATGCGATTAAATATCCGTTTTCAGTTTAAGAATAATAAATTTAAGGAGAAATCATGAAAGCAGTGATCCCAGTTGCTGGGCTTGGTACGCGCATGTTACCGGCAACGAAAGCCATACCGAAAGAAATGTTGCCTATTGTTGACCGTCCTTTAATTCAATACGTTGTAAATGAAGCGATTTCAGCAGGGATTACAGAAATTGTTCTTGTTACGCATTCGAGTAAAAACTCGATCGAGAACCATTTTGACACCAGCTTTGAATTAGAGGCAACCCTTGAAAAACGTGTAAAACGTCAGTTACTTGCCGAGGTACAGTCTATTTGTCCAAAAGGCGTTACTATTATTCAAGTACGTCAAGGGGAAGCGAAGGGGTTAGGACACGCAATTAACTGTGCTGCGCCTATTATTGGTGATGAGCCATTTGTTGTTATATTGCCTGATGTCATTATTGACGATGTGGCGAGTGACCTTAAAAAAGACAACTTAGCTGAGATGATCAATCGCTTTGAAAGTACCGGTGAAAGCCAAATAATGGTTGAGCCAGTACCGCATAATGAAGTTGATAAATTTGGTGTTGTTGACTTAGGTGATGTAAAAATTAAGCAAGGTGAAAGTGCTGCAATTCGAAATATGGTTGAAAAGCCGCCTGTCGACCAAGCTCCATCAAATTTAGCAGTGGTTGGTCGTTACGTGCTAAGCAAGAATATTTGGCCATTACTTGCCAAAACGCCTGCAGGGGCAGGCGATGAAATCCAGTTAACGGATGCCATTGCTATGCTTATGGAAAAAGAGACTGTGGATGCTTACTCAATGAAAGGCAAAAGCCATGATTGCGGCAGCAAAATTGGTTATTTGAAAGCAATTGTTGAATTTGCCTTACGCCGTGATGAATTTAAAGGCGAGTTGACTGAGTTTATAAAGTCGCTAGCTAAATAACTGTTTACCATAAAGTAATTAAAGTTAATAAAAAAGTGCCTATATGGCACTTTTTTATTATTTACATAACAGATGTAATTGTTGATTATTACTCAATTGGGGACTTTTCTGATATATCTTTATCTTAACGTGTTGTTAATATGAAAGTTAAGTAAAGCACTTACCAAACAGCCAAGGGTAGCTAAATTAAGCTATACTTTGTAAAAATACCTTTAACGAAATTAATTTTTATTGCTTTAGGTCATCTAATATGAAAACTTAAGCAATAAGTTTTTGTTATGGCTAATAAAGTACAGTACTAAAAATATAACAAAAAATAGTACGCGAGATTCTTTAAATTAAGTTTAACTTTTAGTGCACTTAAAGGTGAAAAACACATGCGCGCAGTCAGCCCTGTGAACAAGCAAATTGACAATGGTATATTTTAGAATCATGTTTATGAAACATTGCATCAAGCCTTTGCAACATAGTATGTGTTTGTTGGCATTACTATTTGTGTCTGGTTGCAGCAGTGATTCTTTAGTATCTCTTCAAAATAATAAATTAGCCGCATTGAGTGCCTCTATCAAGGTGGTTACTTTTGTTGGTGAGCAATTTGATTCGCCTTTTTTTCTAAAAGCAAATATGCACACCAGCGGTTCAGCTACGATTGATCCCCCAACACATTTATCAGCAGTCAAGACGAGTGGTGTTCAGAGCTCAGGATCAATCAGCGCCCAGCATAACTACTTATTTGCCCTTCAACTCGCGTCAGTTAATAGCGAAAAAAGCTTAGCGATTGCACTTAGAAAAATGCAAAGACTTGCCCCCCATATTTTTCAGGGCTCCCCAATTTTGAATATGGAAGTTGCAGATATAGATCAGCACACCTACTACCGTTTGAAATTTGGCGGTTATAAATATTTGAAGAACGCGAAAGCTGACTGTGAAGCTATTAAGCGCCAAGGGATTGATTGCTGGGTAAGTAGCTATACAGATAACCGAGTGAACTTTTAGCTTTTATTCAAAGAATGGTTTTTCTATCTGAAATTCGACAGGTACAAGTGCTATAATGGCACTTTTTTTGCTTGGAAGTAGAGTCGTTTTTTAGGGTGAGCTTTTAATGAGTCGGTTTATTGTCTTTACACTTTTTATTTTACTACAGGCGTGTAGTTTCTCAGATCCAAACTCTTACGAAGAGTCAGATATTAATCGTGAGGAGCTTCAACAACTTTTAGTTGAGTGGGATACTAAAAAAGAACAAATAGATCATTTAAATACCATTGAAGCTGATTTGTTGATGCTAATACAAGCACTTGCTGTACAAGTTGACGTTGATAAACTGCCTAAAAAGCTGCAAAGCGATCCTAAAGTTGTTAGCTATGGTAGCACTGAGCAAGTGTCTACAACGGTAAATCAAAATTTGAATGAAACCACAAACACAGAATCACCTACTCATGGTGTGAAAATTGGCAGTTACTTAGTTGAGCGGGGAGTGAGAGCCCAATTAGGCCAACTTAAAAATCGTTATCCTAATCTTTATAATATGCTTAGTTATAAAATGAGTACGCAATCATCAGCTTCTAAAACACTTTATAGCCTTGTCGCTGGGCCGCTACAAACAGAGCAAGAGGCAAACAAACTCTGCCAAGTTTTTGAACTTATTTATAGCCATTGTGAGACTACTGAATTTAAAGGCGTTGATTTGTAATTTATCGTTTTACTCTTTTTTATTTAAAACAATAAAAAAAGTACATTTTTTCCTAATAAAATAATGCATTTTGCCGATACTTAATTTAACCTGAATAAAAGGTTGAAACTTTTTATCATATCTTAGGAATGCATATGAAAAACTCAATAAAGATAGCAGCACTAATGACCTCATCAGCACTTTTAACGTTTAACGTTGTTGCTGAGCAAACTACTTTTCAAGCTGGTGTAACGGTACAAAACGCGTTTACATTGCAAAAAGACAGCGACCTAGATTTTGGTACAATTCGCGCCAAAGCAGATACAGCGTCGACAGAAACAGCAACGCTAGTGTTATCAGCTAACCCTGCAACATCTGCGACGACAGCCAGCACAAATGCAGCTTTAGCTGAAATTGCTATCCTAGTACCTGGTACACCAGCGTCATTCAGTGTTTCAGGTGTATCACCTTTTGCAACCTTAAACATCACAAACCCAACTGAGACGGCCATCGCACCTGACTCAGCGCCAGCTGGCACCGCAGGCTTTGTGTTAGCTTCGCCTACTTATTATGTATTAACTGGTGCAAACCCTAACTCTGCAGCCACAACAACAATCCAAGTAGATGCTAATGGTGAGGCAACATTCAATGTGGGTGGAACACTAACAACAGATGCCACAACTCCGGCTCTCGATTATATTGATGGTACTTATAGCGGTACATTCACACTGCAATTAGATTACTAACATAGAGTGCCTGCTAAGTGTTAGCAGGCATAACTTATGCGTACGCATTTTTGTCTATTAAGTGCTCTTTTATTGAGCGCAGGCTCTGTTGCACAACAAACAATAACTGAGCTTGAACCACTTAGCTTTGGTCTACTGGCTATTACAGACAACTCAAGTGTTAGCTCTGTCACTGTTTTGCCAAGCAATACTAGCGCGAGTAGCAACAGTATTTATGTTGTTAAACAGGGTCGCGCCGCCGAGTTATTGTTTGAAGGCTATGGAGCAAGAATACAAGTTACCATTAGTGATAATGTGAATAACCAACCACTTAGTAATTTACACAATAACCAACGCTTTTATCTCAATCGATTGATTTATAACCCTACCTTGGTCACTGACTCATACGGCAGTGCTGTATTAACGGTGGGTGGGCAGATAAGCACAAGTGGTGATGGTAGCACCTATAATGATGGTTATTATGATGCAACCGTCTCATTAACCGTAGACTTTTAATGGAATTTTATGAAGTACAGATACTTTCTATACTGCTTTATTGTTTTACTAACCTTTCATAGTGCTGCTGTATATGCAAACTTATTGATCTCGCCAACACGTATTGCATTTGATGACAGGCAACGAGTCGCTAAAGTTATTGTGGTAAATAACTCTAATGAGAGCAAAACTTACCGCCTTGAGTGGCAAGAGAAAATAGCGAAGCCGCAAGGTGGTTATATAACGCTGACCGACGATCAGGTTAACCCTAATTCACTGGCCAGTATGATGCGTTTGAGTCCTTCTCAGGTGAGATTAGCGCCGGGAGAGAGGCAGGTTGTGAAAATAGCTCTTCGCAGAGCTAAAGGTCTGGCAGATAAAGAATATCGTTCTCACTTGGTCTTTAAAGCGCTACCCAATGAACATAAAAGTAATAGTAAAAGCTTTGGTATTCGTTTAGACATGGTTTTAAGTTACTCAATTCCTGTGCTCTTAAGACAGGGAACTACGCTACCTGAGATTGATATTGCTTCAGTAAAGTACTTAACAAATGATGCTAAACCATCACTTGGCATTAGTCTTAATCATTCTGGCGATTATAGTTCATTCGGAAAAGTTGAAGTTTTTCAAACTCTATCAGGAAGTAAAGAAGAGCAAAAAATTGCCATGGTAAATGACTTCAGTATTTATCCTGAGCTTGATAACGTTACTTTAACTCTGCCTTTATTTGATAATATGAAGCTACAAGAAAATAGCCAAATACGCATTACTTACTCGGGGTTAAAAGAGTATCAAGGGCAAGTTTTTTCAACTAAAACGACGACCTTCACGTCTCAGCATTTTAATTCTTTGCAGTAAATGAAACGTCTCTTATTTTGTCTTTTAATGTTTGCCACTGGCGCTCCTGTCGCAGCTGAAAAAAATTATCAGGCTGTATTTGCTTCATTAAAGAAAATGCAGCAGCAGTTACAACAGTTAAAAGCTTCTGAAAGAGAAAGCGCTGATTCTCAGGCAACAGCACCAGACCTCAATAAAAAAATGAATGGGGAAGGGATCCCTGTTGGGGAGTTGTTGTTTTTTTCAGCTTACTTAAAGCATACCTACTTAGGAGAAGTGTTAGCTGTTAAAAGTCAGCAAGGAATATGGGTCGACTTGCTGAGCTTCTCTGAAACCGTAGAGTTTGTAATTGATGTAAATGGAAATACCGGTATTGCGAAGGGCTGGTTTATTAATCCAGAAAATACCTTTGTGCTTGATACAACTAAAATGACCATAACAGTTAAAGGTCGGACATTTTCAATAGCCCAAGAACAGTTACACGTTGATCAGCAAGATATTTTTGTTGCTTCAACATTACTTGAGCAAGTGTTTGATTTAACAATGGCTGTAGACTACTCAACACTTGAACTTTACATAAACTCTGACGCACGATTACCCATAGAAGCACGCTTAGCTCGGCAGAAAAGAGAGCTAAGCCAAACAGCACGTTACTCTGAGCCAACACTACCGTGGAAAGAAAGCCCATACCAAGCTGTGTCTTCTCCTATGGCAGATATCCAAATTAGCATGACAGCAGATGATCAACAAAGCTCTGCGGGATACTCTATTCTTGGTGCTAATGATCTTGCATACTTAAATGCTGAATACTATTTTGCGGGTCGTGATGGTGACTTACTTACTGATTCAAGACTCACATTTAGCCGTGAAGACTTAAATTCAGAGCTACTTGGCCCTTTAGCAGCAAACAGAATAGAGTTTGGTGATGTACTTGCAACGCAAATAGGGAACCGTTTTAATAGCAATTATGCTCGCGGTGCAAAAGTAACTAATAAACCGCTATTTAAGCCTGTTAATACTAATCAGGTTAACATCATTGGTAATATCCAACCCGGCTGGGATGTAGAGCTGTATCAAAATGGTGTTTTAATTAATCAGCTACTTAGTCTTAATGACGGTAGGTATATATTTGAAAATGTAGACTTGCTGTATGGCGCCAATAACTTTGAGCTCATTTTTTATGGACCGCAAGGTCAAGTGGAGCGAAAGACTGAACAATACTTGATTGATGGCACTAGCTTGTCTGCGGGAGAGTCGTTTTATGAATTCTCAATCACGGAGCAAGGGCACCAGTTATTTAACCAATCGAATTATTATGTTGAAAACCCAGGCTGGCTGTTTTCTGGCCGTTACGATACAGCATTAACAGATAATATCTCAGTGTATGGCGGTATAGCGGGTTTAAAAAGTGAGTATAAAGATGACACTCAAAACCTAGCGATCGGTAGTAATGTGAGCCTTTTTGACCGTCTGTTAATTAACCTAGATTACGAGCAAAACAATGAAGATGAAAGCGAGCTTGAGTTTACCGCAAGAGGTCAAATTGCCGAGCAAGCGTTAAGGTTTCGTGCATCAGAACGAGAGCGTTTAATTAATCGTCAAAGCAGCCAGCAAAGCATGAGTTCATCAAGCAATTATGAATTTAATATCTCTGGAGAGGTCTTTCAAAATCAATACGGTCGACTCAACTATCAAAACAACGCTTATTACACTGACATTGATAGCCGATACGACAGCCTAAAGCTCGAGAATATCATGAACTATGCTTACTCAGGCTTTTCCTTTAATCACCGCTTGAGTTGGCAAAAAGACAGCAGGCTCGATGACTCTACCTTATTGGGTAACGTTCGACTCCAAGGTCGATTTGGTCAAGTTTTTAGCCGTTTTAGTCTGGATTACAGTATGAGTCCTCACCACTCTATTCAGTCATATGAGGCCCAATTTAATCGTAGTTTAACATCACAGTTGCAAGGTGAGTTGACACTTCGTAACTCGCTTATTGATGATGTAAAGTCAGCGGAGATTGGACTTAATTGGCAATCTGATAGATTTAGCCTAAATAGTAATCTTAACTACGACAGTGAAGATCGTTGGCGAGTAGGGTTATTTAGCCGCTTTAGCCTAGGTTATGCTAGCCAAGGCACTGGTATCTTTTCTAGCAAACGAAGTTTAGCACGCTCAGGTACTCTGATGGCTCACGTTTACTTAGATGCCAATAATAATGGAATCAAGGATGAAAGTGAGCATGGTATTGCAGGTGTTAAAGTCAAAGGTGTGCAAAATTATCGTCAAGCAGTCACTGATGAAAACGGCATTGCATTGCTAACCAGTATGCCTGCGAATAGAACGACCGATATTGTTATTGATCCAGATAGTTTTCCAGATCCATTTTTGATCGCTGCTAATGATGGTTTCTCTGTTACTCCCAGAGCCGGATTTATAGAATATATTGATATAGCGCTTAACAACAGCAGCGAAGTTGAGGGGGTTGTGTATGTTGAGCAAGATGAAAATATGAAAGTGCAACCGTTTGCGAACATCTCACTCATTGATAAAACAGGGAAAAAGGTGTCGCAAACCCAAGCTGCGTATGATGGCTATTACTTGTTTACAGACCTTCGCCCAGGCGAATATAAAGCAGTGATAGATGATGAATATAAAGACAAAAAATCATTAAAAGATAACCAACATGTGACCCTTAACTTATCTGCTGGTGGCGAAGTTGTTGTTGGCGCTGATCTAGTATTAAAGCCTAAACAAGTAAAAGATGGCTACATTGCTAAGTTAGGGCAGTTTTCATCACTCGCTATCTTAAAAACATATCTTTATCTTGTGAAAAAACCATTATCAGATCTCGCTATTTTAGATCCTTTTTATATCAAAAAAAGTGATAAAGAGTTTGTTCTCTCAGCCGCGTTTTCTGAAACTCAAAGCGATGAACTTACACAAGTTTGCAGCGTATTAAAGAGCTATAAGCTTAACTGTGATGTTGAGCCATATACGGTTAGTTATTAATTTAGGGAAAATTATAATGTTAAAGCGTCATTTTAGTGTTGTTTTACTTTGTTTACTGGCATCTGCGTGTCAATCAACAAATAGCGAACACTCTTCCACACCGCAAAATAGTGTGCAAATTACTCAACAAGAACTCGATAGCCTAAAAGAAAGTGCCGCGCAGTGGCAACAAGCTAAACCTAGCATTGATCGCCTTATCGCAATTGAAAATGATCTAAACCTACTAATTACCCAGCTAAATGATCTTGCCAAGACGCAAACAGAAAACCAAGCTAAAAGCTCACCCGTTAGTGAGCAAGTTGTTGAACCTGTTGATGTTAAAAGCAATGCTTATACTGAGCAGCCATTATTTGCATTACAAGTTGCCTCTGTCACAGAAACAGCGCGATTAACGCGAAGTTTAGAAGAGTTAAAAAGTAAAGCCCCAAGTATGTTTACAGGTCAATTTGCGGTTAACGTTGAGGCTGTTGAGGTTAACAGTGTTGTGTATCATCGATTAAAAATAGGCGCTTATAAAGAGAAGCAAATGGCTGAAAAGGATTGCCAGTTATTAAAGCAAAAAGAAGTCAATTGCCTTGTCACTCAATACACCAATAAACCCTTTTCAGGCATGTAAATATTATTAGGCATAATCCTTGCTAGTACATTGCTATGTTCATAGAGGGTGGCAATTATGCGACTTTTACATTGTTTTATATTTTTTATACTGACTGGTTGTAGTCTCACAGAAGAGGCAAAACCAGTTGTATCGACCAATGCGCCTAAAGCTCGCATGGCAGCCTACACTGTTAATCAATATGTTGCAGATTTAAGCAGTCAATTAAGCCGCATTCAAGGCTCTTACAAAGGCAATGCTCGCATTGCTGTAACCAGTTTTTATATGGCTGATGGCTTAGGTACTCGCTTGGCAAGCAATCAAGGCAATGGCTTGAGCCAACAAATTCAAGAGAGTTTAATGACCCAGTTCACACAACTGGGTTTTCATACCATTGAATACCGTTTAGAAAACACTTTAAATTTACAGCCTACGGCCGATAGTATATTAAGTCGTGATGTGAGTAAGTTACGTCAACGTCAGAATATTGACTTTGTCATCACAGGCACATTAACACGGCAACAACATGCCTACATAGTTAATGCGCGCCTAGTTAATACAAAAGATCAGCGAATAGTGTCGGCTGCTAGTACTGAAATTCCTATTAATGTTATGTGGGGAAATGAGAAAGTGCAGCAGCGTGATGGTCAGCTATACCGTAGTGAATATTAAGAGGAATTATCAATGAAACGTTTATTTTTAAGTTTATGCCTTCCTTTAGGCTTTGGTTGTTCTTCGATGCTGACAGCGGATAACGAAAAGACATACAGTGATGAGCCTCAGCTTGTTAGCGCACAGCGTGAAGTTGCTGCCCCGCAAACAAGCACAAGCGTATTTCAAAGCAACCAAGTGGTAATGAACGACAGTACGTTTACTGCAGCGCCAACACGGAAGAACATTAATCACTATGTTCGAGGCATCATGCAGGATATGGTTGAAAACCTGCAATACGTTAACGATAAAACACCACTTGCGGTGTCTAGCTTTATATACCTAGACGCTGATTACAATGCAGGTTCATTACTTGGTAATCAAATTGCCGAAAGCTTTATGCACGAATTACATACCTTTGGCGTGCCAGTTATCGACTTTAAAACAACAGATTATATGCGTGTTACCCCCACTGGTGACTTCGTGTTTAGTCGAGACTACTTAGAATTAAGTCAGCAGCAAAACTTTAATTATGTATTGGCAGGCACTTTAGTCAATCACCAAGGTGGTGTGCTTGTGAATGCGCGTATTGTTGGCATTACCAGTAAAGCGGTAGTTGGCTCTGCTCAAGGGTTTATTCCACAGTCGGTTGTTGATGCACTCGACAGTACTAACCGTAGTGACGGCATTATGCTAAAGCAGGCAAGTGAGTAAATTATGAAATGTTTTTTTTCAATCGCTTTATGCTTAGTCCTAACAGGTTGTGAAATGCTTGCACAGCAGCCACAGCCAGAGCCAAAAGCGAACACTTCAACAACACAAATAGATTATGCTGCTTTATTGCAAGAGCAACAAAACCAAGCGCAGCAAGTCAATACGAACGATAGGCTATTCGTGCCGTATCAACATCATAAAACACTAGTTAACTATGTTGAGCAAATGGCGTTAGAGTTAGTTGATACAATGCAACAAGAGGCTGAGCTTGGTATCGCAATTACCACATTTGTTGAATTAGATGCCAGCCTTGATACAAGCTCTCAGCTTGGTAACCAGATTGCAGAATCGATGATGTATCAGTTACAAAAGTTCGGCTTTGGTGTGGTTGATTTTAAAGCGATGGATGTGATTAAAGTGACTCCTCGTGGCGATTTTGTCATGACACGTAAAGTGGAAGAGCTAGCAGAGCGCCAAATTGCCAGTCATGTACTGTCGGGCACCTTGATCTACCGTAACACCGGCGTAGAAGTGAATGCCAGAGTGATAAACTTAAATTCAAAACAAGTCACTGCAAGCGCACAAAAAGTCATCCCTTATTTTGTGCTGCAAAATGAATCAATTCAAACCGCCAGTATCAAATAAAATTAGCCAAAACTAAAGGCTTGATTATAAAAGGGTTAGCCCGTTATAATTTTCTTAGCTAAGTGGCCTCTTAGTTAAATGGATATAACGGCCCCCTCCTAAGGGGCAGTTACAGGTTCGATTCCTGTAGGGGCTACCAATTAAATCAATGATTACATTCCTGTAGCCTCTCTTTGCAGGCCATTAGAGTAAAATCAAAGCTCAGAAAAAATAGCAATAAATAAGCCTAACACATATCTTCGAATAGTTTTTTATCAATGTTTTTAACTTTGATGGCTTCAAAAATCGTGAGTAATTTATTTAAGTCAGTTCTCTGTGATTTCGTGCCGATCGTAAACTTCTTATTGATCACCGTACAACCAAAAATGGGGCCTGCTTCACCTAAGCCACCAGAATATAAAGCTCTTGTATTATCAGGGGTACCCTCTGAAACTGTACTTATGGGAGCTCGTTTACCTGATTGACTCACAGAGAAGTACTTAATTTCACTGCTTTCACTCCAACCTTCATTGGCATCCATTTGTGTTACAAGCACACCTGATGAGGGAATATGATACACCCTTGAATTACCCTCGTATTTGGGAGGTTTACCATTTGGTGCGTTGAATACAATATATAAAGAGCCTACGTATCCATCTGGTATTAGATAAATTGCAGGCTCTCTTTTTTTCACCTCTGTACAGGCTGATAAAAACGTGATCATCAAACCAACTAGCAGTATTTTAAAAAAGTGAGTATTGAAGGAATTTTTCATTGAGTTGCCTTTATTTTAGTAAGCCATCAAAACAATATTTTAAACTTGCTTTTTCGAGTAACATACAGTGACCACTGTTGGCAGGAATAGAGGTAAAGCGGTAATTCCAGTCAGTTATTTTTTGGAACTTTAGTTTTGGTTGTTTATTGGTTTGTCTAAAAAGCTCATCACCTACAGTTCCTTTAAAACTACCATTGTTATTGAGGGGTAATCGTATTGCGCTTGCAATCATTGGATAGTCAGCATTTAAAGATAAACTCACAGGTGCTGCTCCTTTTCTAACGTGTACACCCAGTGAAACTGCCTGCCCACCAGGGCCGACTATAAACGCTTCACAATTAGGGAAACCATCGCCAGTAATATAAGTAACAATGTCCATGTGACTATTTTGTCTGTCAATATCTATAACAATTTTGTATTTAACATTTAAGGTAGGAACATAGGAGAAACCTAAAGCTTCTTGTATCTCAGGAGAACCTGGCATAGCATGATTAACGCCACCATATTGACCTTCCATCCTATATTGATAAATGTGTTTATTGGGAAAAGCTCTGCTTTTAAGAAAAGTGCGTCCTTTTGGCGCTAATTCACCATTATATACTCTTTTTGCTTTCTCCCAAGGAGCTTTTGATGGATCTGAAACAGTTTCTTTTGTGTGTACTTTATTTTCTAAAGGCGAGAGATGAAACTTATGCCAAATACGAGATGTTACACTTTCAGTGCCACTAGGTTTTAGGGAAAACCCTCGATTATCACCTTCAAACATGAGACCTGACCAGCCGAATGTTTTCTCTGGGTGAAATGAGCGTATATTAATTTCATAGTCTGCTAATTGGAGAGTCATGCGATAATTCCATTTATCAATAAGTTAAAGTCCGTTTCGATTAGGGTAACACCGAGCTTGGTTAAAAACAAACCAAAAAACACCGTGTAGCATCTCGGTAAAGGGTGATAAAACTGAATGTAGGCAACTTGCTTAGTTTGTCGTTATGTTTAGTGAGAAACCTGATGGTTGTATGGCTTTAAGCTATTCAAGCAGTATCAACAGCTTGAATAGCTTTTAAAGTAAGAAGCTTAGTTTGTTACTCTTTCTAATGCACCAGCACGCCATGGTTCAATGATGATTTTGATATGATCATTGGGTTTGAACAAGGTATCAAACGCCCCTTGTACGCCGTCGATACCCACTTTTCCTGTGCGCATTTTTTGCCATGCAATTTTACCTGAAGCGATGTTTTCAAGTGATTCTGCAAATTCTTCTGGTTGATAGTAATAAGAGAAAATAAGGTCGATCTCCTTTACTGTTGCGTAGGCAAAGTTAACGTTAAGTGGGGCGGTATGAACGCCAGTAACAACAATTTTTGCTTTTGCGGGAGCACGTAAAATGTAGTCGTTTAATAAACGGCTTACACCTGCGCATTCAAAAATAACCACTTTGTTGCTACCTGCAAGTGCTGTTGCTCTAGCTACTTCATCATCAGCCATTGGGTTAACATATTCTGTGGCGCCAAATTCAAGGGCAATTTGTTTTTTGCTCTCTAGCGGATCAGAAGCAATAATATGCTTAACGCCTTGTAGTTTTAGCGCGACGATAGCGGCAAGGCCAATCGGACCACAGCCTACGACGATGGCAGCGTCGTCAGTATTTATTTGCGCACGATTTACAGCATGTAGGCCAACAGCGAGTGGCTCTGTGATTGCTGCCGCTTCTGAAGGAACAGCATCTGGAATAGGCAGTAGTAGGGCTTCATCAACAATGAAATACTCAGAATAAGCGCCGTATAAACCGGGTGTGACGCCAACTCCAGCACCACCAGCCGAGAGTAAAATAGGGACTGATGTAACGCGAGTGCCTATGGCCAGCTCTTTTTTTGTTTCAGGGCCGTAGCTCACAATCTCTGCGGCATATTCATGGCCGAGTAAAACTTCCTGCTCATTACTTGCTTCCTGTTCCATAATACCTAGGTTCTTATAGATATCGAATACATCTGCTGTGTGTCGAGTAATATGAATATCAGAACCACAAATACCGCAAGCCAAGCTCTTTACGAGCACTTGACCTGCACTTGGTATTGGAATATCAATTTGTTTTACATGTAGTTGACCATTTTGCATAGCAACAGAATTCATTTTGTTCATCATGTGTATCCTCAATTAGGCAGGGAAGGGGTCTTCTCTTTAGGATCTACATTAAGGGAAATAGCCTGAGGATATCTTTACTTTTTGCGACAAAAACATGACAAATTACGACATGGGAATGTATAGGCGGATAAACCTGTAAGCGCGGCTGTTATTCGTTTTTAAGACAAGCCCTAGGCATATAGCTTAGGGCTTGGTTAACTTAGTTAAAGTAAGACGTGTTTAAATATAAATGGGTGAAAACCCCAGCAAAGTAGCCAAGTAATATTACCGGAGACCATTTTAAATGACTGTTAAAGGTGTAAATACCTCTTGCTTGGCCCATTAATGCAACACCCGCAGCAGAGCCAATAGATAATAAACTACCGCCAATGCCTGCTGTGAGGGTAATTAAAAGCCATTGCCCATGAGACATGTCTGGCATCATTTGCAGCACAGCAAACATGACAGGAATATTATCAACAACAGCAGACATCAACCCTAAGATGATATTTGCCCCTGTTGCTGACCAGTTTGTGTAAAGTAGGTCAGACAAGAGCGCTAAATAACCTATAAAGCCTAAACCGCCTACACAGATAACGATGCCATAGAAGAATAATAAGGTATCCCACTCGGCACGAGATACGCGACTAAATACATCAAAAGGAACCACATTACCTAAGCGACTGAGGCGTTCTTTGTCGCCTTCTCGTTCAGCCATGGCACGCTTTCTGGCAAGAGAGCCTGGTAGAGTAACACGAAGAAAATAACCAAAAAATTGTAAGTAACCAAGGCCCATCATCATACCTACAACAGGCGGCAAGCCAAAGGCTGTTTTTAGGACGACAGCAGTTAAAATAGTCAGTAAAAATAAGCATAAAATGCGGATAGCACCGCGCTTAAGTTCAACCTCATCATCCACTGTTTTAGGGTGTTTATTATTAATGAAAAAAGACATGACAAACGCGGGAATAATATAGCTGACTAATGCTGGTAAAAATAATACAAAAAACCCAGTGAATTCTATGACATCAGCCTGCCAAACCATCAAGGTGGTAATATCGCCGAAGGGACTAAACGCACCGCCTGCATTAGCGGCAATCACGATATTAATACACGACATAGCAATAAAGCGATTATCGTCGGCGGCTACCTTCATAACCACGGCACATAAAAGCAACGCGGTTGTTAAGTTATCTGCCACAGGAGAGATACAAAAGGCCAAAACGCCACTTATCCAGAATAGTTGTTTATAGCTAAAACCTCGTACTACCAGCCAACTACGCAGGCTATCGAATAATCTTCGCTCTTCAAGTGCATTGATATAAGTCATCGCGACTAATAAAAATAGCATTAACTCAGAGAATTCGAGTAAAGCATGACGAAATGCATCGGTACTTAACTCAGACATATTTTGCGCGCTGTACTGCCACGCAATGAGTGTCCAAATAATCCCTGCCGCGACAAGCACGGGTTTTGATTTACGTAAATGGATTTTTTCTTCAAGAATAACTAATACATAGGCAAAGATAAAAATAACGACACAGATGATGCCGACAGGGTGGGTAAGTAGGTCAATGGCACCGACTGATTCAGCTTGTGCATAGCCGCTAAACCCCACTAAGGAAAGTAGAAATCCTAGCATTCGTTTATTCATTTATATGTTCCATTTAGTTCATTTTTAATTTCATCACAAAGACTGTGAATGTAGCTGGTGGCTATTTTAGATTTATTCTGGAATTTATGTAATAAACAAGTAATAAAAATGTAGGTATATTGAATATAAATGGGAGTAATGTTGAATATGCTTGGTGCTAAAGGCGTTTTAAGGTGGTTTGTGGGGGAGTTTTAGCACTAAGAGAGCCATATGTTAGCCCTCTTAGTGTCAGTTTGATTATGCGAAGTGTTTCTCTAAATCATCAGAGCCACCAATGTGCTCTCCGCCGATAAATACTTGTGGTACCGTTTCGCGGCCAGACATTGCTTTTAAGCTGGTAAGCGAAGCGTCTCTTCCTAAAATAATTTCTTCATACACATAGCCTTTACTTTCTAACAATGCTTTTGCCTTTGTGCAATATGGGCAGTTAGGCTTGGTAAAAAGACTAACAGGTTTTGGTTTTACCTGCGCTGGGTTAATGTACTCAAGCATGGTATCAGCATCAGAGACTTCAAATGGGTCACCTGGCTTTTGTGGCTCAATAAACATTTTTTCGATAATGCCGTCTTTTACTAGCATAGAATAACGCCAGCTACGTTTACCAAAGCCTAAATCATTTTTATCGACTAGCATGCCCATGCCATCGGTGAATTCGCCGTTACCATCGGGTAGTAGCGTGATATTTTGTGCTTCTTGATTTTGTGCCCATGCGTTCATAACAAAAGTATCGTTAACCGAAATACAAACGATGTCATCGACACCATTTTGCTTAAATACCGGCGCAAGTTCGTTATAGCGTGGTAAGTGTGTTGATGAACAAGTTGGTGTAAATGCGCCAGGTAATGCAAACAGTACAACGGTTTTACCTTTGAAAATATCATCACTGGTCAGTGATTGCCATTGCTCATCAATGCGTGTTGCGAATGTAACGTTAGGGACTTTTTGACCTTCAATATTGTTTAACATAGTTTTAATTCCTCTTGATTAGTTGAGTGTTATTATGGGGTTATATAGATAATAGTTCCAATCGTTTGTTTTTATTACTATGATAGCTAAAAGCTATTGATTGTTGGTGAGTACTATGAACTTAAAAGATTTGGAATATGCAAAAGCGGTGGCTCAGTTTAAGCACTTTCGAAAGGCAGCTGATGCCTGTTATGTGAGCCAACCAACCTTGAGTGGTCAAGTTAAAAAGCTTGAACAAGAGCTTGGGGTAACTATTTTTGATCGCTCCACTAAACAAGTGACAGTGACTGTACAAGGTCAACGGTTACTTGAACAAATTAACGTAATCCTTGAGCAAACCCAAGTATTGAAGGAAATTGCCGCAAGCTCCCATGATCCCCTTAAAGGCAAAATAAACGTAGGTATTATTCCCACTATTGCACCTTACTTATTGCCAACCTTGCTCACGTCAATGAAACATGCCTTTAACGACACTCATTTTTCATTTATTGAAATGCAAACCGCGCAAACACTTATCGCCCTTGATAACGGAGAAATCGATATTGCAATTGTCGCTGATGTGCCTGACCTCGCTAATTACCATGTATCAGCATTATACAAAGAAGACTTTTTAGTAGCTGTATCTGAGCAGCATGCATTAGCTAACAAAGAGAAAGTTGCACTTACTCAGCTAAGTGATTGTGACTTACTTATGTTAAACGAAGGGCATTGCTTTAAAGAACAAGCTGAGCAATTTTGCTTTTCGGCAGGGGTTGAAGTTTCAAACCAATACAAGGGCAATAGTATCGAAACCTTACTTGCTTTGGTCGCGATGAATGATGGTATTACATTTGTTCCCAAACTTGCTTGCACGACGCGAGAGGGAATTAATTATTTGGCAATAACACCTAATCAACAACGGCAAGTTGTTATTGCAACCCGTAAGCACTACCCACATATTGCGGGAGTAGAGCAATTAGCCGCTTGGCTAAATGCTCATAAAGGGTTACAGCAACATTTACTCGCCACCAGCTAATTCAACAATATCGTTTATTTGAATGTTGGGTAATGGCTGCTCATCAATACTCATGGCAACAGCCGACTGCTGATAGAGTTGGGTAATTTTCACTTGATTAAGGGTAGTGATCTTATGTGGTAGTTTATTACCTTGCGCATCTGTCATGTAGTTATGATGAGCAATATTTAATAACTCCCCTTGCTGTAAGCCATGCGCTTTACCTAGGTTGATTATTAATTTGCCATTTTCAATATGCAAAATTTTGCCTTGCGTAGGTAAACAAGCCATAGCTGCTTGCAAGTCATAGGTGAGTGTTTGGTTTACCTCACTGATGGCTTGGCCATAATCGGTTTCCCAAAAGCGGTCGCTATACACATCAATGATATCGGTTTTTTTGTATGGCCAAATTCCCTCAGTTTGGTAACTTTTCTGCCATAGCTTTTCGTAAGTGGTGCCATCAAATAAAACATAATCGGCTTTATAAGCACGTTTAAAGCTATCATCTTGCCAAAATGCATAATCGTTATTGAGTTTACGGTTTACCGATAAATCGCGGATACGACTGAGTAATACATATTGTGAGTTACTACGACTGGTTATCTCTTCGAGTAATGCATCGCTGTAGTCATATTGTTGGGTGAAAAAATGGTCCACACGTAACGGCACATTGTAATATGCTGTCGGTTTTGCGGCCATCTGCGTATTACTTAAGCGAGTATAAAGCTGTTCACTAATAGCTTTATTGACGTCAAAAATTTGGCCCATTCTCGCTTGCTCTCTGTTGGCCAACTGACTTTGTGTTATTGCGATGAATTTAGCATACTTATTTGCAGGGCATTCTTCAGCTTCTGGAAAAATATCTAAGCGAAGTGTAATTGCATAGGTATCGTTATGACGATCTTCGCTAATAAGCTCAATTTTTTGGATCTCACCATGGCTACTAATTTTAAGCTGATCTTGCGTCAAAACTCCGTCTACTAAGGTTTGTACAGAGCTAACACGCGCCCCTGAAAACACTAATGCTTGGGTTATCGCATCTTTCATTGCGGCAGATTTGGCTTGACTTGTATCACCATCTTTAATCACTGCATGGCCTGTAGATTCAAACCATTGAGCTAAACTATTGTTAGAAAAAACAAGAGTAAAGGCCAGCCCCATGCTGTATAAACTCGTTTTTAATAGACACTTCATGCAAATACCTAGCGATACTGTTCATTGATACCAAGTACCGAGCAAGTAATGTACCAGATTGGCACTAAACGTGCATATTTGTAGAAAATGAGTTTTTAACGGAAACAAGTTATGCGAGCAATGTTAGTTTGTGGCCTAGCTGCCTGTATTGCACTAAGTGGTTGCAGTAGTATTTTTGATAAACACGTAGAGTACACCTATATCGAGCCTGATGACTACCCAGTTTTAAAAGCCGTTGGTTATGCCCCCATTAGTGCTCAACCGAGTGATAACAAATCACAACGAACTTTACTTGCAATTAAAGCCTCAAAACTTGAAGCATATCGTGAGCTAGCTGAACAGGTTTATGGGCAAAAGATTTCCGCAGGGACGACGGTACAAAACAGCATTGCACATAACGATCAGCTACAAAGCAAAGTGCAGGGTGTTATCAAAGGTGCACAGGTCATTAAAACGTATGCGGTGGGCGACACTTACGCCACAGAGTTACAACTCGACATGAAACGAGTACATGACTTATATATTGGCGAAATCAAACCGCGTGAAGTAAAAAAAGTGACTTATTATTAAGTACTAAATTCTCATAGTTGCAGCTTGGGTGCTATGCTTTTAAGACTGTTAGTTTTAACAAAAGCATAATGGCATTAACATATTATTTTAACCAAGCTTTTCTCCTTTTAGGGATTGTCTATGCTGTTTAGAGCATATGCGATTGCCTTTAATCAAACTTGGCGCACTCATGCCTGCTGGTTAACCGTTGTCATTATTCTATGCTTAAGTCACTCAGCAATAGCTGATCGCTTAGTTATTGAATTTACCACTTTTATTCAACAGATGCAGCAGCGTTTCGGTGCCAATAGGGTCACTGTTGCAAGGCAGTGGCAAGGGATGTTGCAGCAGGCTTCTAATTTACCTGAACAACAACAGGTACTTGTTGTTAACGAGTTTTTTGCCCGTAGTCTGCGTTATCAAACTGATATTCAATTATGGAAGCAAGAAGACTATTGGGCGACCCCTCTTGAAACGCTTGGTAAAGGGTTAGGTGATTGTGAAGATTACGCAATTGCCAAGTATATAAGCCTCAGAGCACTTGGTGTGAGTGACGATAAATTACGGCTTATCTATGTAAAAGCTCAACTACCTGGTACGCGAAAAACACAAGCGCACATGGTGCTTGGCTACTTTACACACCCGAATGCACAACCACTTATTTTAGATAGTTTAATTGTAAAGGTATTGCCTGCTGCTAAGCGGACCGATCTTAGTCCTGTTTTTAGCTTTAACAGCAAAGGCTTGTGGGCCAATAATTCAACAAAGAGTGTGGCCGATCCTACTGCTAGGCTATCACGGTGGCGTCATATATTAGAGCAATCACGCAAAGAAGGAGTGCGATGGTGAAGGTATTTAATCTATTTAGACTCAAACGAAATAAAACCATTACCTTAAAGCAAGAGCTATGGATTGCTATTTTGCTATTAATCATTATTGGTTTTGTGAGTAGTTTGTTGATCAGTACTAATTCTGCAAAAGAGTACTTTACGACTGAGTTGCGAATGAAAAATATAGATAATGCCAACTCACTCGCCTTGATGTTGAGTCAAATGAGTAAAGACCCTGTTGAAATAGAGCTTTTAGTATCCGCCTCATTTGATACCGGTTATTACCACCGAATTGAGTTACAAGACCCACAAGGTAAAACAATAATTAAACGCCTTTATACGGGGGAGCTTACTTTAAACGCACCGAGTTGGTTTAGGCACTTTTATAAGTTAGAGGTTGCGCCGGGTGTTGCTCAAGTGAGCGATGGCTGGCAACAATTTGGTACTTTGTATGTTGAAAGCCATAGCCAGTATACGCAAGATGCTCTGTGGAAAAGTGCTGTACATTTATTCTTTAGCTTTTTAGTTGTTGCAGTGGCGGCTTGTATTGCAGGGGCTTATTTTCTATCTAAAATTCTGAGTCCACTCAATGATGTAATGAAACAAGCGGTGGCATTAAGTGAAAAACGCTTTATAAAGTCAAAAGTACCGCGCACCTATGAGTTTGCCAAGCTTGTGTCATCAATGAATTTGTTGTCGACACGTTTTAATCGCATTACCAAAGAAGATAATCGTCGCTTAGAAGAAATTCGTTTTAAAAGTCAACACGATGACTTAACAGGCCTTGCTAATCGAGAATACTTTAATGCAACTCTTGATACCTTTTTAGAAAACTCACAAGGACATGGGGGGCTCTTTTTATTCAGAGTGATCAATTTGGATACATTAACAGAGCAAGTTGGTCGCGTTGAAATGGTGGACTTTTTACGTCGTTTTTCAGAGTCATTAGTTTCTTTTTTAGAGTCGAATGAAGACAGCTTTAGGCAAAGCCAAATTGCACGTATGTCCCATGTTGATTTTTTAGTGTTATTTAGCGATGTGAGTAATCTCGCAGCCTTGAGTGAGCAGATTTTAAAGTCCCATGAGCAACTTGTTGCAGATCATAAATCAGTAGAGCTTGCGGTATCACACAGTTGTACACACATTGAAGTTGATGACACCCGTGCCACACTTTTAAAACGAGTCGACCAGTGTTTGAAGGTTGCCGTTGCAAAACTAGGTTGCTGTGCTTATGTAGATGAAAAACAACAAACGCAAGACAACCATAATGATATTGATACTTGGCGAGAAAGATTAGAATTTGCGCTGAAAGAAAACCAATTAGAAATCGCGTTATTTCCCGTAACAACTTTTGATGAGCGCTTAATACAGCAACAAATTTCTTTAAGTTTATTAATTGAAGGCGAAAAATATCGCTTTGGCTTTTACTTTCAATGGGCTCAGCGTTTGCATTTATTAGCTCGCCTTGATTGGAGTTTAATGAAACTAATGATTAATGAGTATGGCCAAATTCAAGGGGATACGCTTTTAGGAATGGAAGTTTCAGCTGAAACTTTACAAGATGATATGGCGGTGGCATCCATTTTAACAGGGTTATCTGCGTATCCTGCACTTGCTAAGCGTATATGCTTTGAGGTGCGAGCAAATTTCGCAATTAAAGAGTTTGCCTTGTTTAGAAGCTTTTGTTCACAAGTTCATAGCATTGGCGCTAAAGTTGCGCTCAAGCGTGTGGGGGCTGAGTTTACTAAATTAAATAAAATCCAAGAGCTTGGCTTAGAGTTAATAAAAATAGACAGTGTTTATTGTCATAACATAAGCTTTAATGAAGATAACCAAAGTTTTCTTCGCGGTGTGTGTTCACTTGCGCACTCTTTAGGTATTAAAGTGGTAGCGGAAGGGGTTAAAAACCCAAGTGATCAAACTATACTGAAGGGGCTAGGTTTCGATGGGCTTGTTGCGGTTGAAGGCAAGAAAGATTAGTGGCCTTTAACCGCTAACATTAACTGCATGCGGTCTCGCACATGTAGCTTATTGAAAATAGAACTCATGTGTTCTTTTACGGTGCGCTCTGTGATATTCAACTTTTGTGCGACCTGTTTGTTTGTTGCCCCCGTGACAACTTCATCAACGACCTGTTTTTCTCGATTTGTTAGGCATGTTAAATCGCAATTGTGTTGGTAGTGAATTTGCTGATTAGACAGCACCCCAACTAAGTTTGATAACAGTTGCCCAGGTAGCCAAATACCTCCTTTACTCACTGTTTCAGCAACTTGCTCAATAATTGCTTTACTGGCATAGGCTTCTATATAGCCACGAGCACCATGTTCTAATGCTTTACATAGTTGAGAAATATTAAGCTCAGTTGTCATCACTATTACAGGAATTCTTTGCTCAGTGAGTTTCGACAGAAGATTGAGCCAATCAGGTGTCTCTGCAAGTAGCCAAATTAGGCTATCAGCCATTAGCCGTTTAGGCACTGATGTTTGTACGCTACAGTCAGCAAATGCAGATTGCCAATGTGGAGAGACAAGTTCATCTTGTGTAATAAAAACACTCCTGCGCATAGTTACTCCATTACACTGGCGTGAAGGGCATTCATAGTTTACCTCTCGGTCATGGCTAATGAGGTTGCTCTTAAAATGGGTTTAAATAAATACTCAAGCACGGTTTTTTTTCCGGTAATAATATCGACCTGAGTTGTCATGCCAGGGATAATCGTTAGGTTGTCGGCAAAGTGGTTTCGGTTCGTTTTCAATTGCACTAAATAAAAAGTGTTATCTCTATCATCGGTGATAGTATCAGCACTGATGTGAGTTACCTGGGCTTCAAGGCCACCATAAATAGCAAAGTCATAAGCACTGAATTTGATCATAGCCTCTTGCCCTGGCTGCAAAAACGCAATATCTTTTGGTAAAATTTTCGCTTCAACAACGAGCTGGTCATCTAAGGGAATAATTTCCACAGCATCACTACCAGGTTGTAAAATGCCGCCAACTGTATTTACTAATAAGCGTTGAACGGTCCCATTGACGGGGGAGCGGATCTCAGTTTGCGTAACCTTATCTGCCAGTCCTGACTCTGTTTCTTTAATGGCATCAAGGCGAAGGAGTGCTTCTGAAAGTTCATTACTCCAACGGTTAATCATCGCAAGCTCTACTTCAGTCACTTTATTTTTTGCTTCATTGATAGCTGATAAACTTCGGTTTATTGCTGCTTTTGTTCGATTTATCTCACCTGTGTGCTCTACAACTTGGCGTTCCAAACGGATTATATCTATATCAGATACAGCACCTGAACGAAGTAATGGCCGTGTCACAGAAAGTTCTCTGTTCGCTAAACTGAGAGAGTTGGTGTGTTGTTGCAGTGCGGCTCTCGCTTCGGCATAGTCTTGGCGACGCTGCTCTAGTTGGCGCTTATGGATTGTAACTTGTTGTGTCAGCTCTTGATTACTGCTCTCAAACATGGCTTGTTCGTGTGCAACGGCATCCGGCGCTTTTTCGATTAAGTCGGGAGTAAACTCAAGTGGCTTTTTTTTAGTGAGCGCTTTAAGTCGCTCAACTTTCGCTGTTAGAGATAAAATTTTTGCTTGGTTTTCTCTAAATGAAGAGATAAAGCGAGTTGGATCTATCTTCACCAATACATCACCCGCATTGACGATTTGTCCTTCACGAACAAAAATTTGCTCTACCATGCCACCGTCGTATGATTGTACAACTTGTAGTTTATGAGAGGGGATCACTCTGCCTTCACCACGTGCAACTTCATCTAAGTGGGCAAACGCTGACCAAACAAGTAAGGCGACGATAGTTAAGCAAATTAAATACAATAATACTCTGGCACTGGCTGGCTGTTGTTGCATTTTCTCCCATTGCGCGTCCACAACCCAATCTTGAGTATTCGGCGGTGATAACCAACGAGAAAACAAATATGAAAATATAGATGGACGCTTTGCTTTTTGCTTATCCATCGCTTTATTCAAACGTTCGAATGAGCGTTGTTCAATTGGTAAGTCTTTTTTACTCATGATACTTTTCCAACCGTATGAGTCGACAAAGCAGATAAAACTTGGGATTTAGGTCCATCGGCCACAACTTTACCGTTATCTAATACGATGACCCGATCAACAAGCTCTAGCAGCGATGTTCTATGTGTAACAACAATCAGAGTCTTTTCTTGGCAGCTACGTTTTATGTTATTAATGATCTTAGATTCACTATTATGATCCAGTGCTGAGGTAGGCTCATCCATTAATAAAATCGGTGGATTGTTTAGTAAGGCTCTGGCGATCCCAACCGCTTGGCGTTGACCACCAGAGAGTAGGCGACCCTGTTCACCTACTTGCATATCAAATCCGTCAGGGTGTGAATTAATTAACTCAAATAACTGGCTTTGCTGGCACGCAGATAAAATTTGCTCGTCTTTTGCATGCCATGCACTTAGCGTTATATTGTCTTTTAAGGTGCCAAAGAATAGTGAAATTGTTTGGGGAACATACCCAATATTATGACGAAGCTCTGCAGGGTCAATTTGGTGAATATCATTGTTATCAATTAAAATTGATCCAGAATTGGGTTCATAAAGACCTAAAATAAGTTTTTCTACAGTGCTTTTTCCTGAGCCATTACGCCCTAAAATAGCGACTTTTTCACCTGCCTTTATTTTGAAACTTACACCGCATAACGCTTCATTGCTTTCATCTGAGTATTTAAATCGCACATCCTTAAACTCAATATCTCCGAGTAACACAGGGTGGCTTAGCCAGTGTTTACCAGGGGGGCGTTCGACTTCTTTTTCCATTATTTCATTTAATGAATGCATAGCAATTGCTGCATGATGGAACTGGGCAAGTACCGCCGCTGATTGGCTAATGGGTGCCATAGTTCGAGACGACAATAAATAGGCTGCAATTAGCCCGCCTTGGGTTAAGTCGCCCTCTATAATGAGATGCACACCAATCATCATGATCACCACACCGACACACTGCTGTACCCACGCGCCTGCATTGCTGATTGAAGATGAAATGAGGCGACTTTGAGCATTAACTCTAGCAATATAAATTGTTGATTTTTCCCAACTAGATTGAGTTTTACATTCACTGTGAAAGCTTTTTACATCTTCAATGTTTGTTAAACTTTCTACTAAGACTGCATTTCGCATTGAACTGGCTTTCATTGTTTGCTCAGATAAGCTTTCAAGCTTTCTGTGTGCTGCTAATGCATAGCTCAGCAAAAGCACTGCGCCGATGATAATTGGCAGGCTAAGCTCTACCCCAATAATGGCAATAACAACAAGAAATAAAAGCACGAAGGGAAGATCAACGAGCGCAATTAAAGTGATCGAGCTAAAAAAGCTGCGAACGGCCTCGAAAGACTGAATATTACTCGCAAAGGAACCGGCTGATGCAGGGCGGTTCTTTAGTTTCATACCCAAAACTCGCTCCATGATTACCGCCGACACTTTTACATCAATTCTACTTGCGGCAAGCTCGACAAAATAACTGCGCACCAGTCTTAGTATGAAATCTGCGGTCAGAGCCAGCAGCACACCGATTGCTAACACCCACAGTGTTTCTGTCGCATGGTTTGGTACAACACGGTCGTAGACGTTCATCACAAACAGTGGCATAGCAATAGAAAGTACGCCAAGTGCGATAGCGGAGACAATGACATCTTTATAAAGGGTTCGGCATTCTTTTATCACTCCCCAAAACCAGCCATCTTTTGATAGCTTTTGCAGTACCGGTGAGCGTGCATCGAAGGCAAATTCAGGTTGTGCATAAATGATCATACCTGAACTTGTTTCATTCAATTCATCAAGGCTTATTGTGACGGCAGAATCACTTAATTCTGGGTATATTACTTGTGCGGTATTATCTGTCAGGTTCAGCTTAGTGATAACACATGCTTGATTGTTCTGTAAGATTAATACAGCGGGTAATAAAGCCACATTGAGATCGCAAAGTGCTTTATGAACAACTTTGGTTTTAAAGCCTATCCGTTTCGCTGCACGTGAAAATCCGGAGGGATTTAATAAACCATTTTCCAGAGGCAAGCCGCTTAATAACGTTTCTCGGGAAAATTCGCGATCATGATAACGGCATAAAATCTCAAGGCAGTCTACAAGGCTACCACCATGGTTGAGTGCGTCATTTTCTTGCATACACTATCCATACATTAATTTACTGCTTAGCCTAAGACCAACCATTTTGTGCTGTAGCTGAGCGATTGCCAGCCTCCGTAATAACAGCTTCTATGCGACGATTTGCAGCATTTGCGCGAACGGAAATTTCGTTAATTCTTGGCTGATCTATTCCATAGCCTAAAGATGTGACGCGATTAGGCGCAATACCATATTGTTGGATAAGTAGCTCTGCGACTGAAAAAGCGCGCTTTTCTGATAGCTTGCGATTGTAAAGGGCCGGGCCTTCTAATGATGCATGCCCTTGAATTTCCACATGCTTAGTAGGGTGCTCCTTTAAAAACTCAGCTAATCTGGCGATTTCTTGCATATATTCAGGGCGCACTACACTGGAGTCAGCGAGAAAAGGAATACCAATTTCGACATTACTGGTATTACTGCGGTATTTAGTGCAACCTCTGTCATCGACTTCTGTAAATGCTGGGGTCGATGGGCAGTCATCTTGCTCATTTGCAATACCATCATTGTCATCATCAGCAAAGGTTGTTATGGGGGCCTGTGGTGCTGGTGTGGCAGGAATGTTCAAATAACTTGGCATCGCAGTCACACTCATATACGCGTTATCTTGCTTCTTTTTTTCTTGCAAAAACGCTTGTCGTCCCAATGTTGCTGCAACATCGTATTTAGGGCAAACATACTCAGCATTATGCGCAATTGGATCATCGGTAAGTTCACTTATTGATGGGAACTTGTCAGATTTTACATTCAATGTTTCTAGTAACTTACCCATCTCTGCAAGCATGGTTAAGATCGCAGTTTGACGGTCATAAAGCGCTGCGGTATATGCTCTATTTGACTGAAATGATTCGTTCTCTGCATCAAGTACATCAAGTAAGGTGCGCTGACCAATATCAAATTGATCTTTATATGCAAATTTTACCTTGTTAGAAGAATTTTTATGGCTTTCTAAAGAAGGGATTTTACTTTGCAGCACGAGTACATTGTTGTAAGCCACTTGAAGATTTTGTCTTATTTCGATACAGGTTTGATCACGTTGGTATTTCGCAACATTAACCTCTTGGTACGCTTGGTCTAAGTTAGCACTATCACGACCACCACTGTACAGGTTATAGCTAATATCAATGCCCACACGTGCTTCAGACTGTGTTTCATCTAACCCCAGCTCGTTTCGGTCTTGCATACCGTAACGTGCTGATAAATCGACATTAGGATGAAAAGCGGCGCGTTGTGAGTCGGCGTTAGCTTGTTGTGCTTCTATATTGTATAAAGAAGCATAAAAGTTAGGGCTGTTTTTATAAGCCAGATCCAGTGCTTGATTGATAGAAATAGGGATAGCATCGTCACTGAGTTTTGCTTTAACAACTCCTTTGGTCGGCAATTCGCCAACAATACGTAAATAGCGAGCGCTTACATCATGTAAGTTTGCATATTCGGTCATGACATTTGATTGAGCAAGTGATAAACGACCACTAATTTGTTCTAAGTCAGCGGCACGTGCCACACCGGCCCCAACACTTTGTTCAATTTGTTGGTACACCGATTGGTGTTCTTGTAGGTTGTTTTCTGCAAGTTGCACCAGTTCGGTAAATTTTTGTACATCTAAGTATGCGACACTTGCTTCGAGTGCTGTTTGCTCAGCTTGAGTGAGGAGCTCAAAGTAACGAATTAGCTGAATGCGTTCAAAGCGTCTTACCGTGTTCGAAGTTCGAAAGCCATCATAAAGCATCTGTCCTAGCGTTAATTCAGCTGTATTACGATTAAACTCCTCATCAATACCATAATTTCGCTTTTCATATCCTGCACTTGCAGATACATCTACCGTTGGTAAGTAGCCTGAGCGTGCTGCATCAATGCCATGCATCGACGCTTTAAATGCATGCCATGCTTGTTGGACTTCTGGGTTGCTTGCAATGGCTTTATCGGCGACATAATTAAGTGGCATAGATGAGGTTTGCTCTGCTTGAGCATTTAAAATACATCCGTTTGCAACAAAAAATAAAGCGATAGCACTGGTGAGTTTTCTATTAGTGAACTGTTTATTTATAGCCATATCATCCTCTTTTTTGACTAAATTTTATTCACGCTAAGTTAAGGTTTAGCTAACATTTTGAAATACTGCAACTACTACTATTGTTTAAATTTAAACTTTTATTTTGAATTAATGTCCCTGTTTTAATGGTTAAATAGTATTAAATAAGTGGCTGACCTGTACCATGGTCCAGTAACTAAGTACTGATTGTTAACTAGGCTTTACTTATATAAAAGTATTACTGGTACGTTGAGGAACAGCAAATGGATGCAAATCAGTTATTAGTTATCGATGTTCAAGGGTCTGCGGGGGTTATCCAAGCCGATGGCTCTATCAAGGCACTTGAAGTGGGTGATGTGATCACCGTGGGTGACACTGTTGTAACGGCTGAAAAGTCGACTTTAACAATAGATGTACAGGGCGAATCATTATCAATACCGGCCAGTAAAAGAATCACAATTACTCCCGATTTAGTTGCTAAAGGCAGTCAAGATAGTTCTGAAAATACGGTGTTTGATGAGTCTATAGATGATGCGATTGCAAGTTTAAATCAAGCAAACTCAACGCCACCTCAGCAACAAGCAACTGGCGATATCAGCGACTTTCTACAAGCCTTAGAAGGTGATGGAGACATTCTTGAGAATTTAGAAGCAACCGCAGCGGGCGGCACTGGTGGTGCTACGTCAGGTGGTGGCACGTCCTTTGTTGAGCTTGCTCGTATTGCAGAAGGAATAGATCCCTCAGGTTTATCATTTGATGACAGCCTAAATGCAAGTAGTGATGGCATTTTTACGCCAAGGGATACCACCGATGGTGTTGTACCTAATGACGCTTTGGCAACATTAAGCGTTAATGAAATCGGCAATTCGAACAATCCTCAACCGGTTATTTCGGGTATAACAGAGAATCTTGTAGGTGAGACATTAACTGTCACAGTCACTGATGTGAATGGCAACACTCAAGTTGTTACTGTGATTGTCCAGCCTGATGGTACCTTTACGACTACACCGCTAGACCCCTTACCAGACGGACCCATTGTGATTGATGTGGATGTGATCGATCCTAACGGTAATCCACTGAATGATAATATCTTGGCAAATATAGATACAACGGGCCCTCAAGTGCAGCTTAATGCGCTTAATGACTCTGCTTCACCTAATGTTGAGATTTCGGGCACTGTTTCAGGCATTGAAGTGGGTGGAGATGTCACAATCACTGTGACTGATAGCCAAGGACGAGTACAAACCATTGTGACTCAAGTTGATGAACAGGGTAATTGGAGCATAACAGCGCAAGATCTTTCTGAAGGGCTATACAATGTTGTCGCCTCAGCAATTGACGAAGTAGGTAATGAGGGAGTTGATACTGATAGCAGCCTCATTGATTTAACGCCGCCTGATATTACGCTTATCGCGATTGCCGACACTAACGATACCACACCTACATTTGTAGGACGGGTTGATGATGTGCCAGAAGGAACTCAAGTACGTATTCAAGTTGTTGATAGTAATGGTCAGTCACAGATATTTACGGCTATTGTTGGCGCTGATGGTAGTTACACGGTAGATGCGACGGCGGGATTTCCTGAAGGTGCATTTACCGCTATCGCGACAGTGGTGGATCCTGTGGGTAATAGTGCATCGGCTAATGCCAGTGGAGAAATCGCATTTTCTCCAATTGCAATAACAATCAACTCAATTGCTGATAGCAATGACCCAACGCCATTTCTTAGCGGCCAAACCGAAGGGGTTGCGGCGGGCACAACCATCATGCTGATGATCACCGCCAGTAATGGACAAGTCATTAACTTGCTTGCAGTTACTCAAGCTGATGGTAGCTGGTCACTGCAAATGACAGAAGCGCTTCCTGAGGGGGACTTTACTATTGTTGCAACTGTTCTTGACCCTCAGGGCAATGAAGCACAGGCGACAGCGGTTGGGAATGTTGATTTAACGGTTAGCATTAACTTTATTATTGATACAAACGATACGACCCCTGTAGTGACAGGCTCAACCCAAGATGTTGATGCAGGTACAGTGGTTACCGTTACGTTCATTGGTAGTGATGGGGCTACAGAAACACTACAAGTGATTACCGATGCAAACGGGGATTGGTCAGTAGAAGCAACAACACCGCTGGTTGAAGGAACGTTCACTGTTACAGCAACAGTGACGGATGCGGTTGGTAATACGGCAACCGCGACTGAAATAGGCGAAATAGACTTAACTGATCCTATTATTTTTATAGACACATTAAATGATACTAATGACACGACGCCGACTATCTCAGGCTCCGTTTTAGATGTTCCTGCAGGAACAACTGTGACATTACTGGTTACAGACAGCGGCGGTAATGCACAAACACTCACAACAACAACGGATGCCGATGGTAACTGGCAAGTTGATGTTATAAATGATTTAGCTGAAGGGGACTACACCGTTACTGCGAGTGTTAGCGATGAGGCTGGTAATAATAGTACGGCCACAGCAACGGGTACAGTTGATTTAACACCGCCAATAATAACAATTAATACCATAGGTGATGTTAATGATTTAACGCCCACTATAGATGGCACAACACAAACCCTAGACGCCGGCACTGAAGTCACGATTACTGTGACCGATAGTAGCGGAGCGCAGCTGACTTTCATAACCACGACAAATGCTGATGGTAGTTGGTCAATAACCCTAACCGACCCCCTTGCTGAGGGAGAGTTTACTGTTGTAGCCCAAACGCAAGATGCAGCTGGTAATACTGCGCAGGATACCGAAGTCGGTGTGATTGATTTAACTGGACCAACTATAGAAATTAATGATTTTACCCCGTCAAATGACGTAACGCCTATTATTTCTGGGGTAGTGAGTGGTGTTGATGTTGGTACGCAAGTAACAGTAACTTTAGTGGATAGTAACGGTAATCAACAAACATTAACGGCCACCGTTAATGCTGATAATAGTTGGCAAGTTGGTGCCAACCAAGCCATTGTTGAAGGGCCGTTTACAATTACGGCTACGGTAAACGATCTGGCTGGTAATCAAGCAACAGATACTGCACAAGGCATTATAGATTTAACCGCACCGATAATTACATTAGACGATCCTGGCAGTAGCGCTGATACAACTCCGACTATTTCAGGTGTCGTTGAAGGTGTTGACGAAGGCACTGCGGTGACCATTGTTGTGGTTGATGCAAATGGTAATAGTCAAGAGTTAAGCGCAGTGACAAACATCAATGGTGGTTTTTCAGTTGATGCTGCTACAGAGCTTAGTGAGGGTCAATATACTGTCACCGCAACAGTTGCAGATGCAGCTGGAAACCAAGCTTCTGCAACTGCAAATGGGTTAATTGATTCATCATTACTCACCATTACTATTGATGCAATCGGTGAAACAAATGATACCACCCCAACCATTTCAGGGACGACAATTAATGCTGCTCCAGGGAACGTAATCACGGTTGTTGTTACGCCTGCCTCGGGACCTGTGCAGAGCTTTGTGACTCAAGTCGGGCCTGATGGATCATGGAGTATTGAGGTGCCTACCGCGCTTGCTGAAGGTGAAGTTTCAGTTGATGCGACTGTGACAAACTCTGTTGGAAATACGGCTAACGAAGTTATTAGCGGTATTATTGATATCACTGCGCCTGTGGTTTCTATTGATGAAATTGGTGTCACAAACGATAGTACACCCATCATCACAGGCTCGGCAGAAGGTGCCTTAGCGGGAAGTACTGTGACAGTAACCGTGTTTGATGCTGTGAATAACAGCCAAACTTACACAACAACGCTGGATGCACAAGGTAATTGGGTTGTACAAGTTACAACACCTGTCAGCGAAGGTAATTTTTCAGTAACTGCAAGCGTGACTGATAACGCAGGTAATACAGGGCTCGATACTGAGATAGGCACATTAGATTCTACAGCACCACTAATAACAATTGATAACCTTGGCACAGTCAATGACCCTACACCAATTATCAGCGGTACAACAAATGAACCTGCTGGCAGTGTTGTACAACTGACGGTAAGTAACGGGGTTGATAGTTATGTTTTTACTGCCATTGTCAGTGGCGGTGGCACGTGGGCTGCTGAGGTGCCTGAAGAATTACAAAATGGTACATTTGATATTGTAGCGTCGATTACTGATGCGCAGGGCAATGAAGCTGTAGCAACAAGTTCGTTTGTTTTAAATGCCAGTGCGCCAAGTCTTTCAATTGATACAATTAACGATACCAATGACACTACACCAACCATCAGTGGTACATCGGATGCGCCTAACGGTACCGTGGTGTCTATTATTGTCGAAGACAGTAACAGTAATTTGCAAGCCTTATCCGCCGTCGTTCAAAATGGAATTTGGGTAGCCAATGTCACATCGCCACTAAGTGAAGGGGCATTTTCTGTATCAGCTTCCGTTACTGTTAATGGTATAACTGGTGATGCAACAGCCCAAGGCCTTGTTGATATAACACCACCAACAGTCAGTATTGATGCACTGGCTGATACTACGGATATTACCCCTCTCATATCTGGACAAGCTTCAGGCTTGGCTATTGGCAGTGTTGTTACTTTACAAGTGACTGATAGCGCTGGAAATACTCAATCATTAGCGGCGGTTGTTGGTGCCAATGGTAATTGGTCTGTTGAAGTAGAGTCAGGGTTAGCTGAAGGTACTTTCACCGTTGAAGCCACTGTCGCAGACACGGCAGGCAATACAGCTTCAGACACTGCCACAGGCGTTGTCGACTTAACTGCACCTCTTGTCTCAGTTAATGGTCCTTTCCTAACAAATGATGATACGCCACTTGTAACTGGTACCTCTGATTTAGCGAATGCAAGTGTTGAAGTAACATTTACGGATGTGAATGGCGATAGTCATATTGTTGTCGTGCAAACGGACAGTAACGGAAACTGGAGTGCAGAGGCTTCGCAGTCACTCGCAGATGGTAGTTATAATGTTTCAGCAAGCGTTACGGATGCTGCCGGTAATACAGGTACTGATACTGATAGCGGTGTGATTGATACAATTCCTCCACAGCTTGCCTTTGAACCTACCTTGTTATTAGGTCAATTGATTACTTTGAGTGGTACATCAGATTTACCGGCAGGAAGTGTGGTTACGGTTACTCAAAATTTAATTGGTGCACCAGCAGTCACAACAACCGTGACAACAGATGCTAATGGGAATTGGTCATTAACGGGGTTGAGTGTGCCTATTGTTAATTTGGCATCTATTACAGCAACCGCGTCAGATGCTGCAGGTAATGTCACAACAATTACTACAACTGACTTTGATGATACACCGCCGATTTTAACTGTTAGTGTAGATGCTTTAACTAATGATAATACTCCCCTTATTTCGGGCACCACTGATGCTGGCCAAGGCGCGCAAGTAACCGTTGTTGTTACTGACCAAGCAGGGAATAGTCAAACACTCAATGCGACTGTGAATGCAAATGGTGAATGGTCAATCAGTCCGAATGTGATACTGGCAGATGGCACATTTACTGTCAGTGCCAGTGTACAAAATAGTTTTGGTAATACCACAACAGAAACAGCCAGTGGCGTTATTGATACTGTAGCACCGAGTTTAACGCTTGATGGCGTTGGTAGTGGCAATGATGTAACACCTGTACTGAGTGGCACCAGTGACGAAATAGGTGCGACCATTAATATAGAAGTAACTGATAGCAATGGAACACAGCAAATTAGTGCAACAGTGGCAAGCGATGGCACATGGTCTGTAGAAGTGCCCAATGGCTTAGCTGAAGGAAGTTACACTGTTACTGCATCAGTCAGTGACGATGCAGGTAATACGACAACCCAAAACGCGACAGGTGATATTGATATTACCTTGCCTATAGTCACTGTGAATAATAACGGATTAGGAAACGATAGCACGCCATTATTAAGCGGCACATCCGGTGAGGCAGCAGGAACAGTTGTCAACCTTACAGTGACCGATATCAATGGTGATACGTATGATTTAACCGCAACGGTTGATGCAAATGGTGACTGGCAAGTAGAAGCGCCTTCACTCCCTGATGGTAATTACACCGTTTCAGCGAGCATAACCGATGATGCCGGCAATATTGGTACAGCATCCGGCACCGGTAATATCGACACTGCTGCCCCTGCGATTTCGATTAACAATCTTGGTACTGTAAACACAAACACACCAACAATAAGTGGTACCTCAACAGAGCCGCAAGGCACACAAATATCTCTGATTGTGACTGATTCTAATAACGTTGATGTGTCTTTAACGGCTGTCGTTGATAGCAATGGAGATTGGTCGGTTACATCTATGGTATTAGCTGATGATGACTATACTGTTGTAGCCACAGTCGTAGATCCTGCAGGTAATACTGCCAGCGCCTCAAGTGACTTCACTGTTAACATCAGCGCGCCGAGTATGTCAGTTGATGCGATAGCCGATACGAATGACACAACTCCTACAATCACAGGTACTACTTCAGCGCCAAACGGCTCGACAGTGACCGTGGTGATTGATGATGGTACTAACCCGCCACAAACATTAACTGCGACTCTTCTTGATGGCATTTGGTCTGTGACACCACCTACAGCATTAGCAGAAGGTAATTTCACAGCGACAGCAACGGTTACTGTTGGGGGTGTTGATGGTGAGGCGTCAGCGATAGGCGTTGTTGATTTAACAGCACCTACTATCAGTATTAACAATATAGGCAGTACAAATGACGATACACCAACAATTAGTGGGATCACTGATGCAAGTGCTGGCAGTACCGTTACATTAGAAATCACGGATTCACTTGGCGGCATCCAAACGATCACCGCGACTGTACAGGCTAATGGCACATGGTCGGTTTCGCCGAGCATAGCATTAGCAGAGGGCAGTTTTACAGTTAACGCCAGTGTATTTGATGTTGCAGGTAACGAAGGTACGGCAACTGAAACAGGCTTAATAGATACGACTGCGCCAACAATCGTGATTGATCCACTTTCTGATACAACAGACGTAACACCACTGATCAGTGGGCAAAGTAGCGGCGCTTCAGTAGGTACGCTTGTTACACTAACCATTACAGATGGTGCAGGGCAAGAGCAAATCGTTACCACGCAAATACAACCTGGCGGTATGTGGTCGGTTGAGGTAACCACACCATTGGCTGAGGGTGAATACACTGTTAATGCGACACTCGAGGATGCTGCTGGTAATCAAGGCACGGATACAGAAACAGGAAATGTAGACCTTACTGCGCCTAATATCACTATTGATGCACCTGAATTAACTAACGATAATACACCGACAGTAACCGGTACGTCTGATTTAGCAAACACGCAACTAGACGTGACCTTTTTAGATGCCAACAGTGTTAGTCATATTGTTACCGTAACCACAGATGCATCAGGTAACTGGAGTGCAGATGCAGCTCAAGCGCTTGCCGACGGTAGCTATACCGTATCAGCGACAGTTCAAGATAATGCAGGCAACACAGGCACAGCATCTGATAGTGGTGTTGTTGATACTATTGCCCCTGATATTCGCATTATACCTTCGTTCCTATTAGGTAATTTAGTAGGGCTATCTGGCACATCTGATTTACCTCAAGGCAGTGTCATTACCATTACTGAGCAGTTAGTAGGCGGCTTAGTGGGCGCAACCTATACGGCTACGACTGATGCAAATGGCGATTGGGAGGTTCTTGGAATTACTGTACCGCTACTTAACTTAGCTTACGTAACAGCCACTGCCACGGATGAAGCAGGGAACACTGCCACTGTGAGTACATTAAATTTTGATAATGTTGCTCCTGTATTAACACTTAATGTTGATTCTTTAACTAATGACACGACGCCGACTATCTCAGGAACAACTGATATGGGAGAAGGTACTGTTATTAACATTACCGTCACTGATAGTGCGGGAGGATCGCAAAGCTTTACAGCGACAGTATTAAATGACCAAACATGGTCTGTTGATGTCCCTTCAGCGCTTGCAGAAGGTGGCTTCACGGTGACAGCGTCGGTTAGCGATGAAGTAGGTAATTTAACCACGGAGCAGGCTTCGGGTGTGCTAGACAGTGTAATCCCAAGCCTAGTTATTAACGATATTGGCGCTACTTCAGATGTTCGACCAACGATTTCAGGCAGTAGTAATGAAATTGGCGGTACGGTCGTTGTCGAAGTGGCAGGGCAAACAATTACAACGACAGTGGCAAGTGATGGAACGTGGCAGTTTGTTGTTCCCCTTGATATTAGCGATGGCAGCTACACCATTACTGCCACAATTACGGATGATGCTAATAATACGCAAACAGTAACAACCCCCATTACTGTCGATACGGTTGATCCTGTTGTCACACTGGATCCGCTTGTATTAGGTAATTCAAGTACGCCAGTTATTTCTGGAACATCGACAGAACCACAAGGTACCCTTGTCGATATTAGCGTTACTGATAGTAATGGCGATACTCAAACATTGACGGCAACAGTACAAATCGATGGTACTTGGCAAGTAACGCCTAGTGATTTGCCTGATGGTAACTATAGTGTGACCGCGAGTATTACCGACTCTGCGGGCAATTCAGGTAGTGTCTCAGATACCGGTGCAATTGACACCTTCGCGCCAATCCTTGTCATTAATGGTCTTGGCACGATAAACGACACTACACCAACCATTAGTGGGACAACGAGTGAACCACAGGGTAGCACGGTGAATATAACCGTTGAAAATGACGGCAATACTTATCCACTTACTGCAACAGTGCAAGCAGATGGTAGTTGGTCTGTCGATGTTTCACCTGCTTTAACAGATGGTGCAGTCAGTATTACTGCAAGCATTACTGATGCAGCCAGTAATACGACAACGGCCACTGAAACAGCGACTCTTGATAGTAATGCACCTACCATTGCTGTTGACGCACTAACAGTGACGAACAATACAACACCGACTATTTCTGGCACCAGTGATGCCGCAGATACCACGCAGGTGACTGTGAATGTTGAAGATGCTCTTGGCAACATTCAAACCGTCTTTGCCACCGTAACAGGGGGTGTATGGAGTGTGCAATTATCGACACCATTAAGCGAAGGTAGCTTTAGTATTACAGCGAGTGTGACCGAAGGCGGGTTAATAGGCACTGCCACACGCAGTGGTGAAATCGACTTAACGGCACCTCTATTTAGTGTTAATACGCCAGATGTAACAAATGATACAACTCCTACAATCAGTGGCACGAGTGATGCTCCACAAGGTACCTTGGTATCAATAACCGTAACAGATGCGCTCAATAATGAAGTCACAGCGACTGCAATTGTTGGTACAAGTGGTAATTGGTCTGTTGCACTTGCTTCTCCCCTTGCTGAGGGAGCTTATACAATTGATGCAAGTATTACAGACGCTGCGGGTAATACAGCAACAGATTCGGCATCGGGTAGCATAGACATAACACCTGCAGATGTCACGATTGATCCAATCGCTGTGACAAGTGATTTAACACCAAGCGTGACAGGTAGTGCAACAGGGGCTGCTGCGGGGAGTTTGGTTATTGTCACATTTGTCGATGCTGTGGGAGTAAGTCACAGTGTTGAAACAACATTAGATGCAAACCTTGAATGGCAGGTTGAGGCAACACAAAACCTTGCTGAAGGGGCATACACAGTAACAGCTGTTGTGAGAGACAGTGCTGGTAACGATGGTTCTATCTCAACAACGGCGGTGATTGATACGATTGCACCTATTATCAGTATCAACGCGAGTAGTTTGATACTCACAAATGATTCAACACCCACAGTGAATGGTACGTCTGATCTCGCTAACAGCAATATTATTGTTACTTTCACCGCAGCTGGTGGCGTAACGCACAGTGTTGCAGCTGTGACAGATGTGAACGGCGACTGGCAAGCAACAGCGACTCAAGCACTTGCTGATGGCACTTATTCTGTTGCTGTAAGTATCACTGATGAAGCTGGAAATACTGGAACAGACAGTAAAACTGGCGGAGAAGTTGATACGGTTGCACCTGAGCTATCTATCACGCCATCCTTTTTATTGGGTAACCTTGTGTCGCTTTCTGGCACCTCTGATTTACCTGAGGGCAGTGTTATCTCAATTACTAATCACTTAGTTGGAGGAGGCGTCAGCGCACCCTATACAGCCACGGTTGATGCAAATGGGGATTGGCAAGTCCTCAACTTATCAGTCTCGTTACTGACGCTTGCGTATGTTGAGGCATCTGCAACCGATGCCGCAGGCAATACTACAACCATATCTAGCATTGACTACAGTAACGACCCCAGTTTAGATGCGTTTAATGTAACTAATTATAATCCAGGTGTTTTAGGACTTCTTCTCCCATCAGCTTCAGGGGAGGCAGAACCAGGCACTGAAGTTTACGTTATTGGTTCTAATTTACTTGGGCTTAATTTACTAAATATTGTTGATTTATCTTTACTTAATTCAGCTCCCACTGTAACCGCAGATAGTAATGGTGATTGGTTTATTAGCTTGTCAGTATTAGACTTAGGTAATGAATATTACTTTGCAATTGTTGACCCTGTAACAGGTGACTTCATTGTTAAAAATACTGAAAATGATTTAGTGGGCACTGGGGTACTCGATACTGAGCCAGATGGGGGACTTATTGGTTTAGGCAGTGAACCTTTGTTAGCTGATTTTGATGAAAGTGAAGAGCAAGTGGCACAAGGAACTGAGCCTCAACCACTTGGCGAAAGTATTGATTTGAGTTTGGTTATGACTGACACAAGCACAGATTCTACAATTGCTGAGGGGGCGACACCACTTGAACTGAGTATTGATGATGTACTCACCGATAGTGAGCAAACAGATGTACTTGCTCTTGATACTGAGAGTGAAAGTCAAAGTTTGGCATTTAATAGTGAGCCCGAAGTGACATCAGACGCAGCAAATGATATTCAAAATGACTCTGAGGAGTTAATTAAGAAACTCATCGAAGGAGGCAATAACTCTATCGATATTTAGAACGAGTTACTAAATACAAATAAAGCGCGATGAATCGCGCTTTATTTTTTATCCCAGCCAGCTGATTTTTAGTAGATATAGCGTTAGGTTTTGCATAGGAAACTCTCGAGTAAATCTTATCCTGTAGTCGCGACTTAACGTCGCGTTATTTATAAGTAATAACTTGGGTTAATAATCAGGTTTACAGAGCTATCTTTTCGGCAAATAGCAAAGTGGTTTCTCAGAGGGGCTATCAATTTGTGGGATTGTTGTAATAAAGGAGAGATAACCTAAACGCATTACGCTTTAAGGTTATGTACAATTTTATTCTCGCCCTGAATAACACTGCCACCTTGGTCGTAGGTCATAGACGATGGTGCACCAATTAAAATATCTTTTAATTGTTTTACACTTAGTTGGGCTTGATGTGCGGCATGTGCATTGACATCGTTTTTCTTTTTACAATTTGTAAGAAGCTCATTCACCTGCGTGATAAGTGAAGAAACGTCTTCATCTTGAGCATCATTTTTACTCACAAGCACCTGAACTTCTTTATCAAGCGTTTGAATTTTTTGTAATAAGGAGATTTTTTGTTGGGCAATCTCTTTTAAACCTTCACCTCGTTTTGAGGCAATGGCTGTTAGCTCATCATCTAAAAGCGCAGCAATAGACTCTAAACAAGAGACTTGCTGTGTTAATTTGCTGGCAATTAAATGATTATGATCAGCCATAGACGTCAAACTCGAATGCTGCGATGTTCTTTGCTAGTTTATCAGTATCAATTTGATACTTTCCTTCGCTGATTGCTTTTTTCAACTCAGCGACTTTTGCACTGTCAAAACCAGATGACTGCTCAGCCTTTTCTTGCAAAGATTTTAATTGCTTTGCTTGCGGCGTTAAACTCACTGAATCTGCACTGGCTTTAGGCGCAGCTGATTTAGCCGTTTGCGTGTTAAGGTTATCTTTTTGTAAATCAAGCTGTTTTTGCTTGGTATTCGTCAACACAGATGTTTGCTGACTATTATTATTGACGTTGCTTACCATTATTTTGACCTATACATTACCCAACATATGCCTTTGTATCGGCAGGCACACAAGATACTTTAACATAAATATTAAAAATTAAATATTCACCTGTACAGACTCGACACCATCCACGCGTGCATTTAATACTTTACCTGATTTTTTGTTTTTTACACGTACTAATTCATCAAGCGTACCATCTTCTAAAGCAACACCTGTTGTTTTGATTCTAAGCCCACGTATCGCTGCAATGATGGTTACATTATCCCCTTTGCACACCATACAAATATGGCTCATGACAATCGGAAGACCACTGCGGATATTACGTTTGCTCCGACTTCCTATTAGCACTGACTCATCTTGAATATATTGCGTACGAACAAATTGTTTAGGCTTCATCTCAAGGCGTAAATGTTCAGCTTTAATGACCTCTCCACGAGTTAAATTGGTTGTTACTACCACCACAGGCTCAAGTTCAATAATTCTGACATGCACATACTGCGTCCAACTATTTAAGTCTTCGCATTTAAGTTGTACGGTTACCTGCCGATTAAAAGGAGGTTCAGTCGGAACGGTTTTACTCAGCGGTAACTGACAAGGCCTATCTGGAATTCGGCTATCAAGAGGCAGCGCGCTGACTTGTGGTGTTGAATCCAGATCAGTAATTTGTTCGCTGATAAAATCGATAGCGATTTGTTGAAGTTGCTGGTGATTATAGACTTCAGCTTGAAGTTGCGTACTAAGCAACAGGCTAGCAAGAAAATAAAAAACACTGTATCTTCGGCTTTTTTTTAACAAACTCATCATGTTTCGACTATGCTTATGGTTGAAAACAAGGTATAAATATTTTGCGTCAAAAAACAGACGCTTTGTAACCTTATGTAGCTTTAACACAAAGAAAGCAATTATTGTTCCGACTCTGGTTGTTTATCTTTAGGAGATTGAAATGGCAGGCATTTTAGACTCAGTTAACCAGCGTACTCAGTTGGTTGGGCAAAACCGCCTTGAATTACTATTATTCAAACTCAGAGGGCGTCAACGCTTTGGTATTAACGTGTTTAAAGTAAGAGAGGTTTTACAATGCCCACCGCTTACAAACATGCCAAAATCAAACGCCTATATCCGTGGTGTGGCCCATATTCGAGGTCAAACTATCTCAGTTATTGATTTATCTATGGCTGTTGGCGGCCCTGCAATCGAGAATTTAAAGGATAGTTTTATTATCATTGCGGAATACAATCGCTCAGTTCAAGGCTTTTTAGTCGGTGGTGTTGAACGTATTGTAAATATGAACTGGGAAAAAATTATGCCTCCGCCATCGGGCGCTGGCCGTTATTCGTATTTGACAGCCGTCACCGAAATAGAGAACGAGCTGGTAGAGATCCTTGACGTTGAAAAGATTCTTAACGAGATCTGCCCAGTTAATACTGAGGTCAGTGCTGAGGTCGTGGGCGAGGGCGAAATTCAAAAAGACTTAGGTGAACGCATCGTCTTTATTGCTGATGATTCTGCGGTAGCAAGAAATCAAGTTAAGCGTGCTCTTGAGCCACTAGGTGTGCAAACTGAGCTTGCTAAAAATGGTAAAGAAGCATTGCTGAGGCTACGTGAAATTGCTGAACTTGATTGTCAAAACAATATCACCGAACGCGTTGGTTTGCTGATATCTGATGTTGAAATGCCAGAAATGGATGGCTATACCTTAACAGCAGAAATAAAAGCCGATCCAAAATTATCGCCGCTACATGTAATTTTACACACATCACTGAGTGGTGTATTTAATCAAGCAATGATTGAAAAAGTGGGTGCGGATGATTTTATTGCAAAGTTTAACCCTGATGAATTAGCAACAGCTGTTAAAAAATGGGTTCACTGTGATTAATAATTTATAGGTGGTATTACTTTGGAAAATAAGCACTTACAACAAAGCGAATACGATCAATTTCGCTCTTTTTTAGAGCAACAATGTGGGATTGTGTTAGGTGATAACAAACTATATTTAGTTAAAAGTCGCCTTGCACCATTGATGGCTCGCTTTAGTGTGGAATCGTTATCACAATTAGTGAGCAAAACGCTAAGTCCTCATGAGAGGCAGTTACGTGCCGCAGTTGTTGATGCGATGACGACAAACGAAACGCTTTGGTTCCGTGACCAATACCCCTTTGAGTTACTTAAAACTAAATTGTTTCCTGAATTTAAAGACTTGCATAGACCAGTGAAAATCTGGTCTGCGGCAAGTTCTTCTGGTCAGGAACCTTACTCGATAGCTATGTCGGTTGCCGAGTTTCAATCTAAGCAGCCAGGTGTTTTAAAAAATGGGTGCGCAGATTATTGGTACTGATATTTCAAATACCATGCTTGATATGTGTAAGAATGCTGAGTACGACTCACTTGCACTCGCTCGAGGCTTGTCTATGGAAAGGCGGCAAAAGTTCTTTAAGGATAGTGGCAATGGTATGGCACAGGTGGTTGATCCAATAAGAAAAATGGTCAGTTTTAGGCATCTCAACTTATTAGATTCTTATGCCTTGATGGGCAAGTTTGATATCATTTTTTGCCGCAATGTACTGATTTACTTTTCACCAGAGGTTAAGGCAAAAATTATTGCGCAATTTGCTCAGGCACTTAACCCCAAAGGCTATTTATTTTTAGGCGCATCTGAGTCAATGGCGGGCTTAAGTGATAGCTTTGATATGGTACGTTGTAATCCAGGTATCATCTACCAGAAGAAATAATTCCCTTCTAGCAACCTAACTATTAGGTTGCTATATCTTATTTATTTTCAATTAGTTATAACCTTATTGATAGGCTCTTTATTTTTGGCTTGTCTTTTGCATTGTCCAATGCAGAGTCAAATTTTTGGAGATGGTTATGGCTATCAGTTTTGATAAAGCATTCGGTGTTCACCCCCATGCAATGTTGATCCGTTCACAACGTGCTGAGTTATTAGCGACTAATATCGCTAATGCTGATACGCCGGGCTACAAGGCAAAAGATGTGGATTTTGCATCTGCATTAAAAGCGGCAAAAAGCAACCAACAAAGCGGCAACACTATGGTACGTACAAACGAGAAACACCTTGCGGGTGGTAGTCGTTTTGTTGGTAACTCAGAAATGTTTCGCACGCCAAATCAAGCAGATACAGGTGATGGTAACTCTGTTGATATACAAGTGGAACGAAACTTGTATGTACAAAACTCATTAGAGTATCAGGCAAGCCTGCAATTTATGAGTAGTAAAATTAAAGGCCTTAAAAAAGCCCTCGGTAGTCAAGGAGCTTAATCATGAGTTTATATAATGTTTTTGATATTTCAGGTACGGGTATGAGTGCACAAAATGTGCGTTTAAATACCACGGCGAGTAATATCTCAAATGCAAATACGATTAGCTCTAGTCAAAATGAGACTTACCGAGCGCGTCACCCTGTGTTTGCCGCTGAGCTTACAAAAGCGTCAGCATCACAAAGCAATCCTCAGGGCTCTTCTGTTGGCGTTAAAGTACTGGGTATTGTAGAGAGCGACAAGCCTCTGCAAATTGAATATAACCCGAATCATCCAAGTGCAGATGAAAACGGTTATATCTACAAACCAAATGTTAACGTTGTAGAAGAAATGGCTAATATGATTTCTGCCTCTCGCTCTTATCAAACAAATGTGCAAGTTGCTGATGCAGCAAAGCAAATGTTAAGTAAAACACTGTTGCTTGGGCAGCGGTAACCGAGGATAAGTTATGAGTAACGACATCAGCAGTGCGTCATCCACGTATTTAGATAACTTACGTTGGCAAGACAATCAAACGAAAACAGAAGAGAAAGATGACACTTTAACACAAGAAGATTTCTTCTCGTTGTTAACTCAACAGTTATCGTTTCAAGACCCGAGTAAGCCCGCTGACAATGATCAAATGATTGCTCAGATGACAAACTTTACTATGGCAGAAGGTATTTCAAATCTTAATAGTAAATTTGAATCCCTTACGGCTTCAATGACATCTAACTCGGCGCTACAAGCATCTACTTTAGTAGGTAAGCAAGCGTTGCTTGAGTCAGATATGCTGGATTTAAACGAAACGGGTGTATCTAAAGGCTCTGTTGTTGCAGAAAATCCGGTAGATGAGTTAACACTGCGTATTGAAGATGAATCAGGGCAACTAGTTAGAACCATTGAGCTAGGGGCGCAATCTGCTGGTGCAATTCGTTTTGAATGGGATGGCGAAAATGAAGATGGCGAACGTTTGCCACCTGGTGAGTACAAAATCAAAGCCGAGGGCAACGTTAATGGTGACTACACCAGCTTACCGATTGCGACTTTCAAGAATATTGAGAGTGTGAACATTAATGGTTCGAACGGCATCATTATAAATACAAAAGAAGGCGCGGTTAGGCTAACTGATGTAGCAGAAATCGCTTAATTATACAGATTAATTAGTTAGCCAAGTGCTACAGATTGACACTTTAGAGGTGACTTATGAGCTTCAATATTGCATTAACCGGACTTGCTGCCGCGCAAAAAGATTTAGATGTAACAGCAAATAATATTGCCAACGTTAATACGACAGGCTTTAAAGAATCACGAGCTGAATTTGCGGATGTATATGCATCTTCAGTGTTTAGCTCTGGTCGAACTAAGAATGGTGATGGTGTGCAAACAACCATGGTGGCTCAACAGTTCCATCAGGGTTCACTACAGTTTACCAATAACTCGCTTGATTTAGCCATCACCGGTGAAGGTTACTTCGCGATGAGCCAAGAGCTAGGAGCTCAAGACTTTACTTATACGCGCGCTGGTGCATTTAAGTTAAATAAAGATAACTTTGTTGTTGATGCTAAAGGAAACTACTTACAAGGCTTTCCAGTAGATCCTGCTACAGGTGACACAACGTCAGTGAGCTTAAGTACCTCTTCAGCTATTCAAATTCCAGACTCATCAGGCTCGCCGCGTTCAACCAATAACGTGTATTCATCGTTCAATCTAGATTCACGTTCTACTACGCCAACAGTCACGCCTTTTGACCCTGAAACTAGTGCGTCGTATAACAGTTCGACATCGACAACGATATATGACTCACTGGGTGAGCCGCACGTTTTACAGCTTTACTTTGTGAAAACAGATGCGACCGTAACGGGGAATGACAATGAGTGGCAAGTGTATGCTACGCTCGATGAAAAACCATTTAGCCCAGCAGGTGTTGAAGAAACAGCTGCGCCTTACACGCCATTATCAACATTTCAGTTTGATTCAAGTGGTTTACCATTAAATACAAATGGTGCGCCAAATACAGATGCTACCTTCAACCCACTTTCTATCCCAAATGGTGCGGGTGCAGGGGTTGGTTTATCTGACTTATTATCAAATGGTGCGAGTTTCCCTGAAGACGTTAATATTAACTGGCGTGATGAAGCAGGTACTACAAATAAAATACCAACCCAGTATGCCAGCCGCTTTGAAGTTAAAGCACTTGAGCAAGATGGCGCAACAGTGGGCCGCTTAGCAGGTATTGATATTGGCACAGATGGTAAGGTTGTTGCTTCGTACAGTAATGGTGATACCTCATTCCTAGGGCAAGTTGCCATGGTTCGTTTTTCTAATTCACAAGGCTTACAACAAGTGGGTGATACATCGTGGAAGAAAAGCTTAACCTCAGGTGAGCCTATTGCTGGGGAGCCAGGTTCAGGTACGCTTGGTACTGTGAATTCTTCTGCTCTTGAGCAATCAAACGTAAACTTAACGTCTGAGTTAGTTGATTTGATTAGTGCACAGCGTAACTTCCAAGCAAACTCGCGTGCGCTTGAAGTGAACTCAACACTGCAACAAAATATCTTACAGATCCGTTAATAATAGCGGATCTTCAACTCAATCCGACACAAGGGCTGCTCTTTAACAGGCAGCCTTTTTCATTTTAGTCACTAGACCCACACCTGCTACAACACAGAGCTCTACACTTCATAAGCGCTAAATAAGGCGTCAATTTTACTTTGGCACTGTTATTGCATTTATCAAATATCGTATTTTTAATGAGTCAATGTTATGGACAAAATGGTCTACATTGCCATGTCGGGTGCTAAGCAAAGTATGCGAGGTCTGGCCCTAAAGGCTAATAACCTTGCTAATGCTAACACCACTGGCTTTAAAGCTGATTTTGCACAAGCCCGCTCTATGCAAGCGTTTGGTGAAGGCATGCCTACACGCGTGTTTTCTATGCAAGAGCGACCTGGCTCAAATATGGAGTCGGGTGGGTATGTTGAGACTGGACGCGATCTTGATGTTGCATTGAGTGATAGAGGTTGGCTAAGTGTTCAAGATGCCTCAGGTAACGAAGCTTATACAAAAGCCGGTACATTAAACATTACTCCCGATGGCGCATTAATGACCAGCCATGGACGTCAAGTTATTGGCGAAGGTGGTCCGATTATTTTGCCACTGCCCATTGAAAAAGTTGAATTTAGTTCAGATGGTTCTATTCAAGTTCGACCTCAAGGTGCGCCAGCAAACTTTTTAGAAGTCGTTGACAGACTTAAGGTTATTGAGGCTGATAACACGCAACTTGAAAAAGGTAATGATGGCTTATTTCGGCCAAAACCAGAGACCTTAGTGAATGGTCAATGTACCTTTTGTGATGTGTCAGAAAATGTAGAGGTGTTATCAGGCACACTTGAAATGTCCAATGTGAATCCTGTACATGAAATGGTCGATATGATCAGCCATCAACGCCAATTTGAATTACAAGTTAAATTGATGAAAACAGCAGAAGAGATTGATGAACGTCAAGATCAGCTGTTACGCATCGTTTAATAGCACTGAGAGGGTAGAATTATGAATCCTGCATTGTGGATCAGTAAAACAGGGCTTGATGCCCAACAAACCGATATTTCGGTGATTTCAAATAATCTCGCAAATGCCAGCACAGTAGGCTATAAAAAAAGCCGTGCTGTATTCGAAGATTTACTATATCAAAATATCAATCAGCCTGGTGGTCGCTCATCACAAGATACTGAAATGCCATCAGGTTTAATGCTTGGTGCGGGTGCAAAAGTAGTTGCAAACCAGAAGAACTTTTCGCAAGGTAATATGCTTACCACCGAAAACTCACTCGATTGGATGATTTCAGGCCCTGGCTTTTTCGAAGTACAACTGCCAGATGGAAATATTGCTTACTCACGTAATGGCCAATTTACAACCGATGAAGATGGCCGAATTGTAACCTCTGGTGCGGGTTTCCCTATTCAGCCTGAAATGAATGTCCCTGACGATGCGCAATCAATCACTGTTTCACAAGATGGTGAAGTATCTGTGCGGGTGGCAGGACAAGCAGAAAATGTCGTGATTGGTCAGCTTACAATCAGTGATTTTATTAATCCGTCGGGTTTAGAGCCGATGGGGCAAAATCTGTATACAGAAACCGCTGTAAGTGGTGCGCCTGTGCAAGGTAATCCAGGAATTGATGGCTTAGGTACTGTGGTTCAAGGATCACTTGAAACGTCGAACGTTAATGTAACTGAAGAGCTTGTAAATCTGATTGAAACGCAACGAATTTATGAAATGAATTCAAAAGTGATTTCAGCAGTTGATGAAATGCTTAGCTACATTAATCAGCAGCTTTAATGGGTAGGAGGTCGCATGCGTAATATTATCTTAGTCACATCGGCAGCACTTATGTTAGGTGGTTGTATGTCAACACAGAACCACCATGTGGTTCAGGATGACCCTTACTATGCACCTATGTATCCAGAGCCTTCTGCTGAACAAATGGTACCAACAGGTTCATTGTTTGATAGTTACCTGTCAAATGATCTGTATTCAGATAAAAAAGCACTCAGAACAGGCGATATTATTACTGTTAAGTTGCAAGAGTCTACGCAAGCATCGAAAGCGGCAAAAACTGAAACAGATAAAGAAACGGATGCGAGCTTAGATCCGGTTATCGGCTTAGGTGGAAACCCAGTTAATATAGGCGGAGATAGCATCCAGTTTGGCATTGGCTCAGGTTCATCATTTAAAGGCGATTCAAAGTCAAACCAGTCTAATAGCTTATTTGGTGATATATCCGTCAATGTAATGCGCGTTTTGCCTAATGGCAACCTAGTGATCCGCGGTGAAAAGTGGCTAACCTTAAATACAGGCGAAGAATTTATTCGTTTAGAAGGCTTAGTTCGCCCTGAAGATGTGACCGCCGATAATACAGTCACATCGAATCGCATTGCGAATGCACGAATTCAATATTCAGGAAAAGGGCAAATGCAAGAGTCGCAAAGTGCAGGGTGGCTTTCTCGATTCTTCAGTAGTTCACTTTTTCCTTTTTAGAGGTAACACATCATGAATGGGGTTAAATGCATCATCGCACTTTGCTTACTTAGTTTGCAGTTTAGTGTGCAGGCTGAGCGGGTTAAAGATGTTTCTATGGTCGAAGGTGTTCGCTCTAACCAATTAGTTGGCTATGGTCTGGTGGTTGGTTTGCCAGGTACTGGTGAACAAAGCCGTTTTACTGAACAAAGCTTTAAAGCCATGCTTAATGGTTTTGGCATAACTTTGCCGGCGAGTTTAAAGCCAAAAATTAAAAATGTTGCCGCTGTTGCTGTGCACGCAGAATTGCCTGCATTTAGAAAGCCTGGCCAAACAATTGACATCACGGTCTCTTCAATTGGTAGTGCAGGAAGCTTACGTGGTGGTACATTACTGCAAACCTTCTTAAAAGGGGTTGATGGCAACACCTATGCGATTGCCCAAGGTAGCCTTGTAGTTGGTGGGTTAGGTGCAGAAGGTGCTGACGGTAGTCGTGTTATTATCAACACACCCACTGTTGGGCGTATTCCTAATGGCGCAACGGTTGAGAGAGCAGTTAAAAGCCCGTTTATGCAAGGCGACTACATTACCTTTAACTTGAATCGCCCTGATTTCACAACAGCAAAAAGATTAGAGCAAACAATTAATGACTTAGTTGGTCCAAATAGTGCGCAAGCAATTGATGCGGCATCGGTGAGAGTACTTGCACCTCGTGATGCATCGCAGCGTGTTGCTTATTTATCAACGCTTGAAAATTTGGAGTTCAAACCCGCTGACACTGCAGCAAAAATTATTGTTAATTCACGTACAGGCACGATAGTGATTGGTAAGAATGTTAAATTGCAACCGGCGGCGATTACGCATGGTGGATTAACCGTTACCATTGCTGAGCAGCAAAATGTTTCGCAGCCAAACGCATTTAGCGAGGGTGAAACAGTTGTGACTAATCAAAGCATTATCGATGTTGACCAAGATGATTCTCGTGCATTTGTATTTAATCCAGGAATTAGTCTTGATGATCTGGTGCGTGCTATTAACGAAGTGGGGGCAGCGCCGGGTGACTTAATGGCCATTCTTGAAGCACTTAAGCAAGCAGGGGCCATAAACGGACAACTTGTGATTATCTAATTAACTAAAAACGCGCGAAAGCGCGCTTTTAGTCTCTGCGTTATTATTCTAAATTCTTTTCTCTTATTTATTGGCTCATTTTTTGCATTTAATTGGGTATTAATAATTATTGTGTCAAAAAGCTGATGGATACTAATCATCTCGACAAGCAAAACTTTTTTGATTTAGGTAACTTAGACTCATTACGTCAAAGTGCCCTAAAAAGTGATGCCTCTAGCGATGCGTCAAAAGAGGCGTTAAAAAAGGCGGCGGCACAATTTGAATCTATTTTCACACAAATGCTCTTGAAGAGCATGCGTAAAGCGAATGAAGCGTTCGAAGATAAAGACAGTCCTTTTAACACCAGTGGCGTAAAGTTTTTTGAAGAAATGCATGATCAGCAACTATCAGTCGAGTTGTCTTCAAATGGCTCATTGGGTTTAGCAGATCTTATTGTTCAGCAGTTATCGCCTGATGGCAAAAAATTTATGCCAGGCTCTGTGCTTAGGACTACAACTGAGTTTAACAGTGATAGACGTGCAAGTGGTGTTGAACAGCCAGATACGACGACTAAAGCTGTCGAGACTACGTCAGCCAATGAACAAACTGAAAATCGCTTTGATGATGCTGAATCATTTATCAGCACGGTGTGGGAACATGCTAAAAATGCAGCTGAGAAAATTGGTTTAAACCCTGCTGTCATGGTTGCGCAAGCTGCCCTTGAGACAGGTTGGGGAAAACACATTATTAGCAAAGCAGACGGCACCAGTAGTAACAACTTATTCAATATTAAATCTGATAAAAGCTGGCAAGGTGACAAAGCAAGCAAACTTACTTTGGAGTTTGAGCAAGGTGTGCCTGTTAAGAAACAAGCCAGTTTTCGTTCTTATCAATCAATTAAAGAAAGTGTTCATGATTTTGTGGATTTCCTCAATGAGAATCCTCGTTATCAAGAAGCACTTGAAAACACCGCAGAGCCTGCAGCATTTTTAGATTCTTTACAAAAAGCAGGTTATGCAACAGACCCAAATTATGCCGATAAAATAAAGCAGGTACTAAAGCGTGTTGAGCTTCAAAGTGTTGCTGCTTCATTGGTACGTTAAGGAGTAAGCCCTCATGTCATTTAATATTTATGACATTGCAAATGCTGGTATAAGAGCAAACTCACAGTTGCTGCAAACCACCAGTAAAAACATAGCCAATGTTAATACAGAAGGCTATGTACGTGAGCGAACAGAATTTACTACCATGATCGACAATCAAGTTGGTCGTGGTGAAACTTATCGTTTACTCAATGAGTTTGCGCAAAAACAGCTCAATCGTGACACTTCAAGTAAAGCATTTTTTGACCAATTTGTTACAGAAGCAAGCCGCATGGATAGCTTATTCTCAGAAGAGTCAAATAGTGTATCAACCAGTGTTAATTCGTTTTTTAATAATATTCAAGAAAGCCTAAATCAGCCATCGTCAAATGTTGCGCGTTCTTTAGTGATGACAGATGCACAGAATTTAATTGATCAGATGGATAGACTATCGGGGATTGTTTCAGAGCAAAAAGCGGTTGTGAATGAGCAGCTAGAAATCTTTTCCGAAGAAGCGAATAATTTAATTCAAAGTATAAGTGAACTGAATTCACAAATTGTTGCTGTTGATGGCACTGACCGTGAGTCACTTTCAAGTAGCCTTTATAATGAACGTGATAAAGCGATTCGTGATTTATCTGAATTAATTGATATTGAAACGCTTGATGGCAGTAACGGTGAAAAGCAAGTTTATTTAGGCACAGGCGAAGCCTTAGTTATGGAAAATGGTACATTTAATTTATTTTCTTTAACAGGCGATCCTGATCCGAGTTTTCAAGAACTTAAGTTAGATGTCAATGGTGGCAAAGCTGTGCCGCTTGAGGTGGATACGGGTAAATTAAAAGGCAAAATTGGTGGTCTTTTATCATTTCGTGATGACATCCTCGTGCCGGCACACAACCAGCTTGGTCAAATGGGGTTGGCGCTTGCTGATGCATTTAACCAACAGAATCACCTAGGTATGACTGCGAATGGTGAAATGGGCGGAGATATTTTTGCTATCCCTTCAACCAATGGCCTTGCGTATCAGGCAAATACGGGTAACGCATCAATGACGGCAACTGTTGAAGCTGGGTTTGGTAGTTCACTACCAGCCAGTGATTTTGTGATTAGTTATACCAGCCCTACGACAGTGGAAATCCAAGCAGTTGATAATAAAGGTGAGCCAATTGGTGCAGTAACAACCGCAGATGTAGTGGGTGGGGTTATTGACTCTTCAACTATTACACCTGCCGGTGGTGAGTCATTTGGTTTAGAGCTCAATGTTTCTGGCACGGCGAATGTCGGTGATAAGTTTATGGTTAAATTAAACTCTCACGCTTCTGGCAATTTAGAGCTAGCTACAAACAGACCCGAAGACTTAGCGCTTGCATCGCCTATTCGAACAGCTAATGATATCAACAACACCAGTGATGCCAGTATTACTGCTGGAACAGTAACCGATGCAGGCTATTTCGGTTCTCCAGTCAGTTTACCTAATGGCAGTATTACGATTTCTAAAACTGCAGAGCCAGATGAATATACAGTGTCTGATGGGGTTAATACTGAAACATTCAACGGAACACCGCCATTAAAAAATGTGCTTTCAGCAGCAGGCGGTAACTTTGTAAATTACGGTTTTGATTTCGATATAGAAGGTACGCCTGCTTTAGGTGATACATTTACTGTGGAAGCAAATGAAGGCGGAATTGACGATAACCGTAATGGTTTATTGCTAGCTGATATTCAGAATTCAAATATCGTGAGACGAAATGTTGACGGCTCAGCAGATAATAACCATCAAACCGTTAATCAAGCCTATACTGGTTTAGTGTCTGATATTGGTGTGGTTACAGGGCAAGCTCAAACGAATGGCGCAGCTTTTACAGCGTTGGCTGAGCAGTCTGAAGCATGGTATGAATCTTTGTCGGGTGTAAACCTAGATGAAGAAGCTGCTAATTTGCTTCGTTTTCAACAATCTTATGCGGCGTCTGCACAAGTGCTTGCGACTGCCCGTTCAGTTTTTGATACCTTATTAAGTGCGGCGAGGTAATTATGCGTTTATCTAATAATTTAATGTACCAAAGCAGTATCAACAAAATTCTTGAAGGGCAGCAAGGTGTTGCGAATGCACAAGAGCGCGTGAATACTGGGCAAAAATATTTATCGACGTCAGAAAGCCCATCTGCCTACTCGCAAGCATCTTTATTTACAAATAAAATCCAGACAAACGAGCAGTATACTAAAAATATTAATCAACTGAATGGCCGATTAGAAACAGAAGAAAGTGTACTACAAAATATCAATACCACCATTCAGGCTGCGCAAGAGCTAGCAATTCGTGCCGGTAATGGGGCGATGAGCCAGACAGACTTACAAACCATTGCCAGTGAGCTGGAGGAGCTGCAAAAGTCTTTGCTCAGCTCAATGAATAGTCAATCTGAAGATGGCAAGTATATTTTTTCTGGTTATCAAGATAGCACGCAAACATACAGCCTGAATACGCTAACTGGCCTATATGAATATCAAGGCGATCAGGGACAGCATAAAGTAACAATAGCTAAAGGTGTTGATGTTCGCTCAAGTGATAATGGTTTTACTGCGTTCGAAAAAGTGAATGCCCGCCTTGATGTAGTATCAAATGAGGGAACAGCGGCAGGCGGTGTTACATCGGGTACTGTGTATGTCAAAAAACAAGCTGATTTTGATAAGTTCCATCAAGCGAATTACGACTTGAACCCGACGGCATTGCCTGCAGATAATACATTTCAAGTCGAACTTGTTCCAGGTGTTAACCCTGGTGACCCTGATACCTATGTTATTAATGACGGCTATGGTAATCCAATCACCCCAGCAGTGACTGGTGAATACACAGGTGAGCCAATTGAATATGCTGGTATGGAGTTTAAGCTAGAGGGCGCAGCCCCTGGTACGTTTGACTTTTCGTTGCAACAACCGCAAAAAGAGAATGTACTCAATACCATGCAAAACCTGATCACTAGCCTTAATAGTGGCCTTGAAGGTGATGAGCTGCATGATGCACTCGCTGATGGTTTGGTGCAATTACAAAATGCCAGTGATCAAGTTGTGTTTACTCAAGCAAGTTTAGGTGCACGTATGAACTTGGTTGAACAAGTGACTGACTCAAATAGCGCGTTAGATATTAATAATAAAGAGAGTAAAGCAAACTTAGTTGAAGTCGATATGGCCGAAGCGATTAGCGATTTAACGAAACATGAAACAGCGTTGCAGGCATCACAAGCAACCTTTGGACGCTTAGCCAACTTAACATTGTTTGATTATTTATAGTGACAAAACATCGGAAATAGTTTGCCTATTTCTAAAAAAGCCAGTGGCAATAAATTGTCACTGGCTTTTTTATTATGAGCTTTATCATAAGGAGTGAATTAAAAACGCTTATAAAACATGGTTTTAAAATTTATTTTTGAGCTGGCACGCTTCCTGCTTTATGTGTTTTACAAAGCGCGTGGTTCCTCACATTATCATTGGACCACAGCCTAATTAAAACTAGGAGATGGTAAAATGGCATTAACAGTCAATACTAATGTGTCGTCACTAAACGCACAGCGTAATCTGAATAAATCAAGTCAAGGTTTAACAACCTCAATGGAACGCTTAGCGTCGGGTATGCGTATTAATAGCGCAAAAGATGATGCTGCGGGCCTACAAATTTCAAACCGTTTAACATCACAAATAAACGGTCTTGCAGTCGCACAGCGTAACGCAAATGATGGTATCTCAATGGCGCAAACAGCTGAAGGTGCGATGCAAGAGTCTACCAGTATCTTACAACGTATGCGTGAGCTTGCGCTTCAAGCTGCAAATGGTTCAAACTCAGCAGAAGATAGAGACGCGCTACAGCAAGAAGTTACAGCATTACAAACAGAATTAACTCGTATCTCTGATACAACAACGTTCGGTGGTGTACAGCTACTCGATGGAACCTTTGGCACTAAGCAATTCCAAGTGGGCTCAGATGCGAACCAAACGATTGATGTAACACTTGAGAGCACAGCTGCGGGTGATATCGGCTCACATGAAGTGAAAGGTGGTGGTACAGTTTTTGGTGAGTTTAATAACTCAACACTTGCAACAGAGTTTGCTAATGGTACTGGTGGCAGCGTAACTTTCTCTGGTTATAAGGGTGCTTATACACATACCTATGCAAATACACAATCAGCAGTGGATGTTGCTGAGGCAATTAATGCAGAGAATACAGGTATTGAAGCAAAAGCTTATGTAAATGTAACAATCGACAATTTAGGTGTTGATGATGATGGTACTTTAAACGTTGGTACTAAATCTTATGATTTAGCAACGTTTGCGGGTAACGCGGAGCGTTTATCTGAAGAGCTTGCTAAAGATGGCTTTAATGTGAAGTTTGATGCAGATACAGGCTCTATTGATCTAACTGCTGAAGGTGTGAATGGGGTTGAAATCACAGGTTCAACGCTACCAGGTGCTACGGTGCAGTTAGATGGTAATGCAACAGCAGCTGATGTGAGTAAAACGTCTGAACTAAGACTTACCTCAACTCAACAGTTTACAGTGGGTGATGATGGTACGGCAGACGCGGCAGAACTTGTTGCAGGAACTGCCTCTACGTTATCTACTGTTAAAGATATTGATATTGCATCGTCTCAAGATGGTGCGCAAAGTGCTATTGATGTTATCGACTCGGCAATTGCACAAATTGACAGTATTCGAGCTGGACTTGGTGCGGTACAGAACCGTTTTGGTCACACAATTAGCAACTTAGCGAATGTCGCTGAAAACGTATCGGCTTCACGTAGCCGTATTCAAGATACTGACTTTGCAACAGAAACAGCGCACATGACGAAAAACCAAATCTTGCAACAAGCGGGTACGTCAATTTTGTCGCAAGCGAATCAAATACCACAAGCAGCAATCAGCCTGTTGGGTGGCTAACATTAGTTGTTACTTTAAAAACGCACTCACTGAGTGCGTTTTTTGTTTTAAGTGTCAGATCTTTCGCTACCCTAGGTGGATATCAACAATTAGATTTTGCCAAAGAGCTTACGGGCAACTTTATCTTGAAATAGCTATTAATAAGTACGATGAGTAATAGTTGTGACTCTTGGTCGCACGGTTTTATTAAGCATCACTGTATTAGTAGAAAACGTAATAATGGCTCTTTTAAGCGATAAATGTAGGGATGGAATGCAAAACATCTTCTTTAAATAGACGTTTTAATGAATAATAAAATTCAATAATTTTAAACAGTTAAATTATTTTCTAATAAAAATATTAATTTTTTTGAAAAAAAGTCTAAAGATAAATCTTCACCTGCCGTTAACTTAACCAGTACAGAGCTTGAACATACAATTGTGAAAGTTCTTGGTTAAATCAAAACAGATATATTACGAAAGTAATCAGGAGTTTTATCATGGCTTTATCAGTAAATACAAATGTATCTTCATTAAATGCTCAACGTAACTTGTCTCGTTCAAGTGAAGGCTTAGCAACTTCAATGGAACGTTTAGCATCAGGTATGCGTATCAACAGCGCAAAAGATGATGCGGCAGGCCTACAAATTTCAAACCGTTTAACTTCACAGGTAAATGGTCTAGCAGTAGCACAACGTAATGCTAACGACGGTATCTCAATGGCACAAACTGCTGAAGGTGCGATGAATGAGTCAACAAGTATCCTTCAACGTATGCGTGAGCTAGCACTACAATCAGCTAACGGTTCAAACTCTGCTGAAGACCGTGATGCACTTCAAGAAGAAGTTGTAGCACTACAAACAGAATTAACACGTATCGCTGATACAACGACATTCGGTGGTGTAAAACTACTAGATGGTAGCTTTGGTACAAAACAGTTCCAAGTTGGTTCAAATGCAAACCAAACAATTGATGTAACACTTGATGGTACAAGCTCTAACGACTTGGGAGCTAACGAAATCAAAGGTGCAGGCACAGTTTTTGGAACATTAACTGCTACAGATTTAGATACTGAGCTAGGTACAGGTACAGGTGGTGATATCACTTTCTCTGGGTATAAAGGTTCTTATACTCACACATACGCAAATACTCAGTCAGCGGCAGATGTTGCTACTGCTATTAATGCGCAAAATATCGGTATCACGGCAGAAGCAGTATTAGAAGTTCAAATTGGCGATTTATCAGTAACTGATGATGGTACATTAAACATTGGTGACAAATCATATGACCTTGCTGATTACGCAGGTAACACTGAGCGTTTGTCTGCAGATTTAGCAAAAGATGGTTTTGAAGTTGATTATGATGCTGATGCTGGAACTATCGATTTAAAAGCGACAGGTGTTAAAGGTGCTGAAATTACTGGTGCTACAGCAGCTACCGCAACAGCTACCCTTGATGGCGGCGCAGTTGCAGCTGATGTTTCTAAGACTTCAGAGCTTCGTCTATCATCGACTCAATCATTTACAGTAGGTGATGATGGCACTGCTGACACTGGTGAGCTACTTGCTGCTACGTCTTCAACGCTTAATACAGTAAACTCTATTGATATTTCAACAAGTCAAGACTCTGCTCAAGAAGCAATTGATGTTATTGACTCGGCGATTGCTCAAATTGATACGCAGCGTGCGAGCCTAGGTGCGGTTCAAAACCGTTTTGGTCACACAATCAGTAACCTTGCAAACATCTCTGAAAACGTATCTGCTTCACGTAGCCGTATTCAAGATACTGACTTTGCAACAGAAACTGCACACATGACTAAAAACCAAATCTTGCAACAAGCAGGTACATCAATCTTGTCGCAAGCGAACCAATTACCACAAGCAGCGCTTAGCTTAATTGGTTAATAGTGTGATTAGTTACAACAACTAATGGTTAAGTCAGCATTAGTTAACTAAAATAAAAAGGAGATTGGCTTAGCTAATCTCCTTTTGTTGTATTAGCCATAGGGTAAAATGTTTAAGGAGGCGTTATGAGTGCAATAACCCAAAGCCCTGATTTTGCAGTGGCTCCGCAAAAAGCTGACGATAAGTTAGCTGCGAGTCCACAACTGACAGCAACGGCGGTTGATGAATCAAATAAAACGGAAAATACACTTCAACAACAAACAGAGCAAAATTATCAACAAGTTCAACAAAGCGGTGAAAAAGATGAATTGGGCCGCGAGCAGCTTGAGAAAATGGCGCAACAATTGCAAGACTTCATGGGCGAAATGAATCGCAGTTTGCAGTTTCAAGTTGATGAAGAGTCGGGCCGTGATGTTATTAAAGTGGTTGATAAAAACAGTGGTGAGCTAATTAAGCAATACCCATCTGAAGAAGTGTTGAGCCTAGTGGCTAAACTTTCAGAAACCGCTGGTTTTTTAATTGATCAAACAGCTTAGCTTTTTGCTACTTTGATTTAAATAGGTAATTAAGAGGATGTGTTATGGCTATTTCATTTAATGGTTTAGGTTCAGGTTTAGCAGTATCAGATATTGTTGATGCGTTAGTTAATGCTGAGCGCACCCCTTTTACTTCACGTTTAAATAAAAGAGAAGCAACTTTAACAACGGATATTTCAGCAGCTGGTGCACTCAAATCAGCACTTGAAAAACTGCAAACCTCAATGGAAGCATTAGGTGATGTTGAAAACTATCAAAGAAGAAGCATTTCTGGTGGTGATGACTTTCTTTCCGTTGAATCAGATAAAGACGCTCAGCCTGGTGGTTATAATGTAAAGGTTGATGCGCTCGCACAAGCACATAAGTTGTCATCACCAGCCTTTGCTGCGGATGAGTCAATTGGTAGTGGCGTTATTACCATTAGCTCAGGCGAAAATAGTTTTTCTACTGTCTTGTCACCAACAAATACATTAGAGGATTTACGAGACCAAATAAATAATGGTCCATTCACGGGTACTGATAGTAATGACTCTGTGACAGCAACAATTGTAACTACGGATGCTGGACAACATTTAGTATTAACAAGTAAAGAAACCGGTGAAGAAAATGCCATCAGCATTACAGTGCAAGATAATGATGGTAACAACACTGATACAGGCGGTCTTTCTCGCTTAGCATATGATGTATCAGATGCCGATCCTGCTAATCATGTTACTAATTTAACCGAAGTTGATGCTGCGCAGAATGCGCAAATTACCATTGATGGCACACTCACCGTGACGAGTAACACGAATGAGTTTAAGAATGTTATCGATGGCGTAGATATTACAGCTAAAAAAGTACACGGTGCAGATGATGATGATAGCTCATTAAAGGTTACTGAGAATAATAGTAACATCAAAGCTGGCTTAAACAGTTTTATTGAAAGCTATAATGAGTTACTTGAGCTTAGCAAAAATCTTGGCCGCTCAGGCGAAGACGGGGCTGGGGTTATGGCCGGTGACTCTATGCTTCGTGGTGTGATGTCAAAGCTTCGCCAACAGCTAACCAATGAAGTTGGCTTGAGTGATGGCAGTAGTTTGTCATTATCTAAGCTTGGGGTTGAAGCAGACCGTTACGGTAAACTGACCTTAGATGCAGAGCGTTTAGATGAGCAAGTAAAAGCAGATGTGGATTTAGTTCAAGAATTCTTTTTAGGTGACAATGAAGACGAGGGCGGCTTTGCGCAGTCTTTTGATGAACTTATGAGCTTTTATACTGACTCTGATGGTATTGTTCAAAACAGAATTGACAGTAAACAAACTCAGTTAGATGGTTTAGATGATGAGCGCATTGATTTTGCAAGAAAAATGGAATCTTTAGAGTCTCGTTTATACGACCAATATAACAGCATGGATTTACTTGTTGCACAGCTAAATTCAACCAGTAGTTATGTTCAAGCGCAGCTTGATAATATGCCAGGTGTTGTTAAAAAGAGTAATTAGTAAACTTATCACTTTTCCTTATTTAAGCGCCAACTTCTTTGGCGCTTTTTTGTTTTTGGCGTACAAACTATTTTTTATCAAGAATTACGCTTTGCTTGAAAACCCCCACAAACATAATCAGTTTACCCACGTCGACCTTTATGCTGCGAAAATGAATAACAAAAGTGATATTAACTTGTATTGTAGTCGCGACTTTATGTCGCGCAATTGAGGTAATAAAAACAACTAAACGCTAGATTAGCGCTTAGTTGCTTTATATTTAGAGATAGCCTTATTTGATTTTCGTTGGCTGAGAAGTTCTGCTTGTGTTTTGTCTCTTGCGCTTTTTAGTCTGGCCATGGCGGAAGAAATACGGGTTTGTATTGCTAAGAGCTCTTGTTCGGTTGGAGGCGTGCTACTTTCACACCAAGCCCTTAGCTTTTTATCGATAGCCACTAACGACTGGCTGGCAAGCTCAATCTCTGTTTTGTCTATATGCTCTGAAAGGGCTGTGAGTTGCTCGTCCAGAGTCAGATTATCAGGCATTTTATTGATCAGCTTTAGGTGTGCGCTCATCTGCTGGAATTGCATCCCAGCCTTCTTTTATTTCTTTTACGATTCGAATAACGTCATCAATTGCATCAATATCATTATTGATATTTGCTTCTGTTAGACGGCGTTGGCAAAAGTCGTAAAGTGATAAAAGGTTATTAGAAATTTCTCCGCCTTTCTCAAAGTTTAACGCGTCTTGTAAAGCGCCAAACAATAAAATGCTACTAGAGATATTCTCACCCTTTTTTTCAAGTTCTTTACGTTCAATAAAGCCCTTTGTTGCCGCTAATCTGCCAATGATATTATTGAAGATAAGGTTTATCTGCTCGTACGGTGTCATTTCGTTGATGTTGCTAACGCTAACCTGACTGTACTTTTTTACTGAGATGTGTGCCATGAGAAAATCCTATAATTAAAACACCAATTAATAAAACAAATCTAAGCAATATTAGTGCCATAGATAGTATCGGCAGAATTAACTTTTTCTTTATCTTAGTCTAGATGAATTATACAAATGTGCGTAGCTGCACCAAAGTAAAAACTTCTCTATTGAGTTAAGTTAGTAGTTTAGTATTGCTTTTTCTACTAAGTGACTATTTTTTGGCGTTGATGTCAATAAATTGCCGCTTTGCGCTTGCATCCCGTTCAAACTCGCTTACAATTTAAAAATTAACTAACCGAGTGGTAACTGTGGTTCGCCAATAATGATCTTAATTTTAGACAATAATAATAATCGTGCGATAGGTTTACATGCAGCACTTACCTTTATAGGTGAAGCTGTTCAATTGGTTGATGAGTCAACACTTCAAACATTTTGTGAAAAGCACCAACAGCAAGAGTGTATGGTCATTCTTGGGGCTTTACAGCAACTAAGTCATGAAACCGTTATAAAGCAGTTTCCTGCTATCCCATTCTTACTGATAGGTGAAACACTCAAGCCGTTATTGAGTATTGCTAACGTGGTGGGGTTAATTTGTGAACCCTTTAACCATGATGTAACTACCCAGCTTTTGCATGATTGTCAGCAATACCAACGTATGTTGCCAGGCGAGCATAAACAGTCTAAATCGCATAAATCATTTGATGGTTTAGTGGGTGAAACTGATGCAGTCAAAGACGTTCGCTTTTTAATTGAACAAGTCGCAAAAACAGATGCCAATGTACTCATTTTAGGTGAATCTGGCACTGGTAAAGAAGTTGTCGCCCGTAATGTTCACTTATTGTCAAAGCGTAACACAGGACCATTTGTTCCAGTAAACTGCGGAGCAATTCCTGGGGAGTTACTTGAAAGTGAGTTATTTGGTCATGAAAAAGGCGCTTTTACAGGTGCGATTTCTGCACGTAAAGGTCGCTTCGAATTAGCACAAGGCGGCACGCTCTTTTTAGATGAAATAGGTGACATGCCATTGCAAATGCAGGTGAAGTTACTACGTGTTTTACAAGAGAGAAGCTATGAGCGGGTAGGCGGTACTAAGCCTATTCAGGCTGATGTGCGCATCATTGCTGCAACCCACAGAAACCTTGAGGATATGATCGAAAAAGGGGATTTTCGTGAAGATCTTTTTTATCGCTTAAATGTATTCCCGATTGAAAACCCATCACTAAGTGAACGCGCAGACGATATTCCACTGTTATTAAAAGAGTTAATGCGCCGTGTAAACGAGCAAAGTGGCACTACAGCCAAGTTCACTGAGCGCGCGATTCAAAGTTTAAAAGAGCATGCGTGGCCTGGCAATATTCGTGAGCTGGCGAATCTCGTTGAGCGTATGGTGATCATGTTCCCTGATAAGGTCGTTGATGTACCAGACTTACCAAGTAAATACCGCTATATTGAAGTCGATGCCTATGAACCTGAATACCCTGAAGAGTTGATGGAGCGAGATGCCTTTAACGATATTTTCAGCAGTGGTTTTAGCGACTACGAGGATGAAGAGCCTGAACTTTCAACCGCGTCAGCTGATTCAGGTTTATTACCTGAAGAAGGTATTGAGCTAAAAGAGTATTTAGCGGATTTAGAGATAAGCCTGATTAGCCAAGCCCTTGAGCGTTATGACTATGTGGTGGCACGTGCCGCTGAAATTTTAGGTGTACGCCGTACAACCTTAGTCGAAAAAATGAAAAAGTATAATCTGTCGCGAGATTAACCTGCTTTAGCTTTTCATTATTACCCAAAAAAATGTGTAGGTCATATTAGCAACACGCCATAATGGATGACCTACTTTTTTACTCGCTTCAAACTAGTACAAATACCAATCCGCAATAATACTTAATCATTTAGAGGGATTAAACCTGTCGCTACCTGCGTTAAAAATTTCTCATTTACGACTGCATGGATGCAGGAGGTAGAGCAATGCAGGAGCAATTGACGAGAACAACTAAATAACGAAATTTTTGCCTTGTTAACAACAAGGTTTCCTTGCCTCAAAATAGACTACTTAATTAAGCGAATTGGTATAATCGTGCAGTCAATACTGTGCAATTATTTCAGCTTTTCTAAAACAATCATTACTGTGGTCGTTAACCATGCCACAGGCCTGCATATGTGCATAAACAGTTGTTGGCCCTAAAAATTTAAAGCCGCGCTTTTTTAGATCTTTAGCAAAAGCGGTCGAGGCTTCTGTTATAGCAGGGTAATCTTCTCGCTTTTCAAGGTTATTCACCAGTGGTTTACCACCTACAAACTGCCATTGATAGTTTGAGAAACTGCCAAACTCTTTTTGAATCTCAATAAAGCGTTGCGCGTTATTGATAGTGGCAGCGATTTTAGCGCGATTACGAATAATGCCTTCAAACTGCATTAACCGTTCGACGTCGTCTTCGGTCATTCTGGCAACCTCTTCGACAACAAAGTTTTTGAAGGCACTGCGATAGCCATCACGCTTTTTAAGTATGGTATACCAACTCAGTCCCGCTTGTGCTGACTCTAAGGTTATAAACTCAAATAAGCGGTGATCATCATATAATGGCACACCCCATTCTTCATCATGGTAGGCCACATAATCTTCTTTATTGGTGTCGAGCCATGGGCAGCGACAAAGGTGTTCTTTTTGCATCGTTCCCTCGCAGTTGTCATTTTTTTGTCGTTGTTAAATTAACCTTTAATTTATTGAAATTAAACAATAATAAATTTGGTATAGTTTGTGCATTTACACTGTCAGACACGATTTTTGAGTAGTTAATTATGGCCTTGGCAAATGTACTAAAACCACAATTTATCACAGCTAATCAATATAACCCATGTTTACAGCAAGAAGAGTATGTGGGGGAATTAAGTGAGCTTCGCCAGCAGGCAAGTTGGCTTAGTCATTTGGTTGATACTATGCCTGCAGGTGTGGTGGTGCTAGATGGACGCGGCATGATTGCAAAAGCAAATCAAATTGCAATAGACATGCTGGGTGAGCCATTAGAAGGTGAAAAGTGGTTTAGCGTTATTCAACGCTCGTTTCGTCCTAAGCAAGATGATGGCCATGAGGTGTCACTAAAAGATGGTCGTTTAATTAAGCTCGATATTACAGCGCTAGCTCCTGAGCCTGGGCAACTCATCCTAATGACAGATTTGACCGAAACGCGCAGGTTGCAAAAACGTGTAGCGCATATGCAGCGTTTAAGTGCCCTTGGCAAAATGGTTGCTTCTCTTGCTCATCAAGTCAGGACGCCGCTTTCTGCAGCTATGTTGTATGCTGCAAACTTAGGCTCGAAGCGATTACCAGAAGCATCGCGAGGTAACTTCCATACTAAGTTAATGTCGCGTTTAAAAGATTTAGAAACCCAAGTGAATGACATGCTTTTATTTGCCAAAAGTGGTGAGCAGCAAGTTGTTGAAAGTGTCTCGATGCAACAGCTTTTAAGCGAAGTTAAAGTGGGTGCCGATGCAATGGTTGCCCAAAACCACAGCGAGCTTGTTGTTAGTTTACCTGAGCCAGATATTGAAATAGTCGGTAATAAAACAGCACTGGCAAGTGCCGTTCAAAACCTTATTCATAACAGTATTCAAATAATTGGCAGTCAGGCACGTGTTGAGCTGAGTGCTAAGCGAGATGACAAAGATGAAAATTGCGTGCGCATAAGTGTCAGCGACAATGGCCCAGGTATTGATACTAGTTTAGCAGATAAATTATTTGAACCGTTTTTTACCACTAAAAGCCAAGGTACAGGGCTTGGACTGGCTGTTGTTAGTTCAGTCGCCAATGCCCATCAAGGGCGGGTTGAAGTTTATAACAATGCACATGGTGGTGCTTGTTTTAGTTTGATCTTGCCTATTAGTGCAGAACCTATGTTAGCGGAGGCAAAATGAGTACCCATCCTATTTTAGTCGTTGAAGATGACGCAGGCCTACGAGAAGCGCTGATTGATACACTAGAAATGTCTGGTATTGATTGTATTGCTGCTGACAGTGCCGAACAGGCAATGGTCTTGTTAAAACAAAATACCTATGCATTGGTAGTCAGTGATGTGCAAATGGGAACCATGAGTGGTCTCGACCTATTGCGCAGCATTAAACTGAACTACCCAGAGTTGCCCGTTTTGATGATGACAGCGTATGCCACCATTGATGATGCGGTTGAAGCAATGCGCCTTGGTGCTATTGACTATATGGCCAAGCCGTTTGCGCCAGAAGTGCTTCTTAATATGGTCAGTCGTTATTTACCAGAGAAAGAAAAAGAGACCGAAGGTCCCATTGTCGCAGATCCATCAAGCATAAAGCTACTTGAGCTGGCCAGTAAAGTGGCTCGCTCTGACGCCAGTGTTATGGTGCTTGGCCCAAGTGGGTCAGGTAAAGAAGTCTTAGCGCGTTATATTCATGATAAATCAAGCCGTGCTGATGCGCCTTTTGTTGCAATTAACTGCGCAGCCATCCCCGAAAACATGCTTGAGGCAACATTATTTGGTTACGAAAAAGGTGCTTTTACAGGCGCTATTCAAGCTTGCCCAGGTAAATTTGAACAGGCGCAAGGTGGCACCATTTTACTTGATGAAATCACTGAGATGGACTTAGGGCTTCAAGCAAAATTACTGCGTGTATTACAAGAGCGTGAAGTGGAGCGACTGGGTAGCCGTAAAACGATTGAACTTGATGTTCGTGTTTTGGCAACCAGCAACCGTGACCTAAAAGACGCTGTTAGTAACAATCTATTTAGAGAAGATTTATACTATCGTTTAAATGTATTCCCCCTAATGTGGCGGCCACTTGCTGAGCGCCCAGGTGACATTATTATTCTTGCTGAGCATTTGATTGAACGACACTGCTTGAAAAGCAAAGAGCCAATTGCACTGATTACTGAAGGCGCAAAGCAAAAGCTTTTAGCGCATACATGGCCTGGTAACGTTCGCGAGCTTGATAATGTTATTCAACGGGCACTCATTTTATGTGATGGCAACAGTATTCATGAGAGTGATATTTTCATCGAAGAGTTGTTATCAACAAGTTCAGAGTTAACTCAGCCAGCTCCATCACATAATGCCCCGATTTATCAAGAGCAGCCTGTAGAGCCTCAGCTTGCGAGTATTCCTCAAGTGAACGAGCAAGGTAATTATAAAGACGAACTCAAAGATAAAGAGCATCGTATTATTTTAGAGACGCTAGCCAAATGCCAAGGTAAACGCAAAGAGGTTGCAGAGACTTTAGGAATTAGTCCTCGTACACTTAGGTATAAGTTGGCGCAAATGCGTGATCTTGGGATCGCATTACCAGCCTAATCCATATTTCTTCTTACACAAACAAGCTCACATTATCGTGAGCTTGTTTGCTGTCAAAACTCTGACAACAATAAATATACCAATAAACGCTTGTTTTTATTGGTTTTTATTTATGGCACGCTTTGTGCATTTTACTTGATAAGTGAACTGCATCGTCAGAGAGTATTATGAAAATTCAAAACAGCGCATTATTTCAAGAAATGCAATCTATGGCTCTAGAAGCGGGCCGTAGCCAGTCAGTTAATAACTTACCAACACAAGCTCAGCCGACTTCATCAGCACAGTTTGGTGATTTACTTAGTAATGCGCTTGATAACGTTAATGGCCTACAACAAGACGCTAAGCAAAAAGTCACCGCATTAGAGATGGGAGATCGCAGTGTTTCCTTGGCAGAAGTGATGATAGCTTCGCAAAAGTCTTCAGTGGCTTTTGAGGCGACGGTACAAGTAAGAAACAAACTTGTTGAAGCATATAAAGACATTATGAACATGCCTGTTTAACTAGGTAGTGGAGAATTATTGTGGCGCAATCTAATCAATCAACTGATCTAGCCTTAGCAGGTGGTGGAGTCGATTCACCTGATACTGAGGAACAACAAGAGCAAAAGTCTGGATACTTAAGTGCCCTGAACGGTGTAGATGTACTTCGTCAGGTTACGTTAGTTATTGCACTGGCTATCTGTTTGGCAATCGCTATTTTTATCATTATTTGGGCTCGTCAGCCTGATATGCGACCGCTTGGTAAAATGCCAACGGAAGAGCTTATTCAAACTCTCGACTTTTTAGATGCTCAAAAGATTGATTATGAATTAGATGGTAATGTCATTTCGGTTGAAGAAGGTGAATACCAAAATATTAAGCTATTGATGGCTCGTGAAGGCCTTGAGCAAGCGCCAAGCTCAGGTACTGACATCATCATGCAAGATATGGGCTTTGGTGTAAGCCAACGCCTTGAACGCGAACGTTTAAAACATGGCCGTGAGCAGCAGCTTGCGCGCACCATTGAAGAGCTAAAAAATGTAACTCGCGCCAAAGTACTTTTAGCTATTCCAAAAGAAAACGTGTTTGCTCGTCGTGAAAAACAACCTTCTGCTACGGTGGTGCTAACACTGAAGCGTGGCCGCACACTCGATGGTGAAGAAGTTGACTCAGTGGTTGATATTATTGCGTCAGCTGTACAAGGGCTGTCACCTGAGCGCGTTACAGTTACCGATCAAAATGGCCGTTTACTTAACTCAGGCTCACAAAACTCACTGGCAGCTCGCTCACGTAAAGAGTATGAAATTGAGCGCAAACGCGAAGAAGAATATCTTAATAAAATCGATAGTATCCTTATTCCTGTTGTGGGGTTAGGTAACTACACAGCGCAAGTAGATTTGAATATGGACTTTAGTGCCGTTGAAGAAACTCAAAAGCGCTTTAACCCAGATTTACCTGCCGTACGCAGTGAAACAACGTTTGAAGAAAATAACATTGGTGGTTTAGCGGTTGGTATTCCTGGTGCCTTAACAAACCAGCCGCCTGTTAACTCTGATATCCCTGAGGTAGCGGGTCAAGGTGGGGCTGGTACAGCAACTAACCCAAGTCGTTCTCACAAAGAAGCAACCCGTAATTACGAGTTAGATACAACGATTTCACATAAACGTCAGCAAACAGGGGTTATCCGTCGTATTAGTGTATCTGTTGCCGTTGACTATGTGCCTCAAGTCGGTGAAAACGGTGAAACAACAATGGTACCGCGCTCGGTTGAGGCATTGTCAAATATCCGTCGCTTATTACAAGGTGGTGTTGGCTTTGATATGCAGCGTGGTGATGCGCTAGAAGTTGTAACCGTGCCTTTTGTTCGCCAAGACACAGGAGAAGCAATCGAAATACCACTGTGGGAACAAGAGTGGTTCATGAAAATGCTACGTTTAGCGCTGGGCGCATTGGTAATCATTGTACTAATAATTGCTGTTGTTAAACCAATGCTGAAACGCTTAATTTACCCTGATGATACACTGGAAGAATATGATGAAGATGCGCTAAGCTCAGGTATAGATATTGGTGATAGTACGCTAGATATGCTAAATAAAGACTTTGACTCGGCTGCTGTAGGATTCTCAAGTGATGGTACACTACAGCTACCAGATTTACATGGCGATGAAGATTTACTTAAAGCAGTGCGAGCACTGGTAGCAAATGAGCCTGAATTGTCTTCACAAGTAGTGAAAGCGTGGTTAACAGAAGATGACTGATCAAGAAAAACAATTACCTGCGGCGTTTGATGTCGACAAATTAGACGGCGTAGATAAAGCAGCGATACTTTTGCTGAGTTTATCAGAAGAGGATGCAGCACAAATCCTAAAACACTTAGAGCCAAAACAGGTTCAAAAAGTGGGGATGGCAATGGCCGCGCTGGATGATTTATCGCAAGCAAAAATTAGCGCTGTGCATAACTTGTTTATTGAACAAATTCAAAGCTTTAGTACTATTGGTTTCCAATCTGAAGACTTTATTAAGAAAGCACTAACCGCAGCCCTAGGTGAAGATAAAGCAGCAAGCTTAATCGATCAGATTGTAATGGGCTCAGGCGCGAAAGGCCTCGATTCGTTAAAATGGATGGATTCTAAACAGGTTGCTAATATTATTCGTAATGAGCACCCGCAGATCCAGACCATTGTTTTATCTTACTTAGAGCCTGAGCAGTCTGCTGAGATATTGTCGCAGTTCCCAGAAAAAGTGCGCCTTGATTTAACCATGCGTATTGCTAACCTTGAAGAAGTTCAACCTGCGGCACTCCAAGAATTAAACGAAATCATGGAGAAACAGTTTGCTGGTCAAGCAGGTGCGCAAGCAGCGAAAATGGGTGGCCTGAAAGCCGCGGCAGATATCATGAACTACCTAGATACGAATGTTGAAGGTCAGTTGATGGATTCAATCCGTGAGCATGACGAAGAAATGTCGCAACAAATCCAAGACTTAATGTTTGTCTTCGAAAACTTAATGGATGTAGAAGATAGAGGCATTCAAGCGATTCTTCGTGAAGTGCAACAAGATGTACTCATGAAAGCAATCAAAGGTACTGACGAAGCACTGAAAGAAAAGATCCTAAGTAATATGTCAAAACGTGCCGCAGAACTGCTTGCTGATGACTTAGAAGCAATGGGGCCTGTGCGTATTAGTGAAGTAGAAACAGCACAAAAAGAAATTCTGTCAACAGCACGTCGCTTAGCAGATTCAGGTGAAATTATGCTTGGTGGCGGTGGTGGAGAGGAGTTCCTGTAAATCATGGATAAACCATCACTTCACCGAGGTAAACCTGTTCACGCCAGCGAAGCGGTTGATGAACTTTTAGAAAATTGGCCAATTCCTGATGTTGAACAAGATACTCGCAAGTACGCGGGACGCTCTACTGCATTTGGCACGCCTTTAGCTGATTTATATCGTAAAGAGCAAGAAAAAGCACCCGCAAAGGAAGAGCCTGAAGAGCCAGAAATACCCGCATTAACAATGGCTGAGCTAGAAAAAATTCGTCAAGATGCGTTTGAGGAAGGTTTAAAACAAGGCCATGAGCAAGGCTATATTGACGGCTTTGAAAAGGGCGTAGGTGAAGGTAAAGAAGCCGGCTACAAAGAAGGTGTAGAGTTAGGTAAAACCCAAGGCCAAGAAGAAGTTAAGCCTATAATCGAAGAGCAACTCACGATATTACGTGGCTTACTTGATAGCCTATCAAATCCTTTATCACAAGTGGATGAAAGCGCTGAAAAACAGCTTGTGCAACTGGCTGTGATGTTAAGTGAATCACTGATTTATCAAGAAATTAAAACCTCGCCAGATGTTGTTTTACATGCGTTAAAGCAAGCAGTAGATGCATTAGGTGATGAGCAAACAAAAGTACGTATTCACTTACACCCTGATGATATTAAACTTGTCACAGAAAGTTATGGCGAACAAACTGTTGCAGATAATCACTGGCAGTTAGTGGCAGAACCGACCCTTGAACGCGGTGGATGTGAAGTTAAAACACCTCAGTCATCAATAGATATGACCGTAAAAACCCGCGTCAAAGAAACATTGGAAAACTTTTTGCATAACAGTGGTATCTAACCACTTTTTAGGCTCAGTATGAGTAGTCAAACACCCCTTGGCGAACGTTTAAAGCGTTATGAAAAGCACATAAAAGTCAGTAAGCCTGCCGTCGCAGGCATTTTGACGCGCGTTGTTGGTTTAACTCTGGAAGCGAAAGGTCTTCGCGCACCGGTTGGTAGCCAGTGCAAAATTGAAACGATCAATGGTTATGTTGATGCTGAGGTTGTTGGTTTTAATGATCAAACCTTATATTTAATGCCGAATGATCATATTTCCGGCGTGTTACCTGGCGCACGGGTTATTCCTCAAGTTAACGAAACAGGTTTGCCTGTAGGTATGAGTCTACTCGGTCGTGTTATTGATGGTCTTGGTCGTCCACTTGACGGTTTAGGTGCAATTAAGGCGGAGCACTATCTGAAGTTTGCACAAAACGCGATTAACCCCCTTGCTAGACGTCCAATTAGCCAGCCAATGGATGTTGGGGTGCGGGCGATCAATTCCGTTATCACTGTTGGACAAGGTCAGCGTATGGGCTTATTTGCAGGCTCAGGTGTGGGTAAGTCAGTGTTACTTGGTATGATGACCAGAGGCTCAGAAGCCGATGTCATCGTAGTTGGCTTAGTGGGAGAGCGTGGCCGTGAGGTAAAAGAATTTATTGAAGAAATTCTTGGTGTTGAAGGGCGTAAACGTTCCGTTGTTGTTGCTGCACCCGCTGATGCATCACCACTTATGCGTTTAAAAGGCTGTGAAAGTGCCGTCACAATTGCCGAATATTTTCGTGATCAAGGTCTCAATGTGTTACTGCTGCTTGATTCAGTGACTCGTTACGCGATGGCGCAGCGTGAAATCGCGCTCGCTGTTGGCGAGCCCCCGGCAACAAAAGGTTATCCGCCTTCCGTGTTTGCAAAATTACCCGCGTTAGTTGAGCGTGCTGGTAACGGTGGTGAAGGCCAAGGTTCTATTACTGCATTTTTTACTGTGCTGAGCGAGGGGGATGACATGCAAGACCCTATTGCCGATTCTGCCCGCGCTATTTTGGACGGTCACATCGTGTTATCGCGAGACTTAGCCGATAGTGGTCATTATCCTGCTATCGATATTGAAAAGTCTATTTCACGGGTTATGCCGCAAGTTGTCTCAGAGCCGCACATGCAACAAGCAAGAGTGCTTAAACAAGTCTATTCTATGTACCAGCAGAATAAAGATATGATTACGCTGGGTGCTTATCAAAAAGGAACAGATCCTATGCTTGATCAAGCAATTAATATGATGCCAGCAGTGAATCAGTTTTTACAACAAGGCATGAAAGATGTGATCAGCTATGACGATGGCTTACAAGGTCTAGCACAACTGTTAGGACAAGCATAATGGCTAAAAATAAACTTGATCTATTACTAAAGCTTGAGAACGATAAAGAAGAATCGCTGCGTATGGATTACTTAAAAGCACAGCAACACTTGCAAAGTAATCAACAAAAGCTACAAGGCTTAAATAACTTTCGTCTTGAATATTCACAGCAACTGCATACCAAAGGGCGTTCAGGGTTATCAAGCGCAGGTTTTAGTCAGTACCACTCGTTTATTGCCAAAATAGAAGAAGCGATTCGTCAACAGGCAAGCACCGTGAATACCGCAAAGCAAGTTGTTGCGCAGCGAAAAACTCTGTGGTTAAAACAGCAAGTTAAAGCAAAAGCAGTTGCTAAGCTTATCGAAAAACAGGCAATTAAGCAGGCCGCGGCTGTCGCTAAAAGTGAGCAAAAGATGCTGGACGAGTTCGCTTCAAATCAATTCTATCAACGCCAGTTGAAAAATCCAACACTGTAATTTTTTAGGCATATAATTTGCATTTGTACTTGCTAGTAGCATTTATTTTGGCACTTACGGCGGCAAATTGCCCCTTTATACTCAGGTGAATTATGGCGATCAGTGAAATTAATTTGCAAGTAAAAACAGAGCAAGGTACTGGTTTTTCAAGTAAAGAAACAGATTCTTCAGAGCACTCATCAGATGTAAGCTTTTTATCAACGCTTACACAAGCCCATGATGCGGCAAATGAAACCACCAGTAAGGATCGTCAAAGTGAACCTGCCAAACAAGTGGATGATTCAAAGCCGTCCGAAACAGGCGAAGATGAGCCAAAAAGTGAAGACAACACATTATTATCGCAAATTAATGCATCGCAAGCGATGAGTACCCACGTTAACGTCATCAATAACGCAGAAGCTGAGCAGCCTGCGAGTGCTGCTAATACACAAAGTACTAAACCTGACGGAGCGTCAGTAAAAGACACGACTTCTGTTGCCAGCTTAATCGAAAAATCAAAGGTTGCGACAGCCGTTAATAACGAATTGAACGCTGCTAATTTACCACCCAAAGATAAAGTTGAACCAGTGGTGGGTAAAGCTGAAGCGCTGGTGGATAAAGTTGCAGCTCAAAGCAGTGCACAAATAGATAAGCAACTTAACACTGATGAGTCAAAAGTTGCTATGCAAAGTGAGTCAAAAGTGGCAGCAGAACCAACGAAAGCTGCGAGCATTAGTGATGAACAAACAGTCCGTATACTCGCTCAGCTACAAAAAGGAGATGGTCAAGCCGTTAGTCAATTAGCTAAAGAGTTTGCTTTATCACCAGAACAACAAGCTAAGTTAGAACAGCAAGTAGCTGAATTAAAAGCAAGCGGCGAACTCAAAAACAGTGATATTAAAGCGATTAAATCACTGCTTAGTGAAGTATTGAACACTCACTCTAGTAACAACCCTGTTAAGAGTGATAATGCTTTACAAAACAATGAGCAAGTTCTTGCAAATGAAAGTAAAGATACGAGCAATAAATTACCTCAATCAATAGAAAAACAAATAAGCGCACTGACTAAAAGTGAGCAACAAGTTTTATTGAATAAAGTGAATGAGCAGTTACAAACATTGCCAGAAGATTCTGAGCAATATAACAAGTTATCCGCAGTGCAAGCACGTTTAACTGAGGCTGTAAATCATTCAGATAAGAGCGCGGCCATCACAAGCTATGTGGCGGCGCAGCCAAATAAAGACAGCACTTCGCGTTCAGAACTGGCATCAGCTAAACCATCTGTTGATATGACTGCAGAGGATGAACCACTTAGTGAAGCTGAGATTTTAGCTGTGAAGGAAGCAACTAGAGAGCCTGCATCAGCACGCGTTGTGCAATTATTCAATCAATTAGCAGCACAGACAACGACAGCACAACCAAGTGCCTATGAACTTGCAGCGCAGCAGCACGAACAAGCACTTGAGCTACAAAATATACAAACACAATCGGTACAACAGACGAGCAGTAAAACGGTGAGTGTTGACCCAGGCTTCATGCAAGCGATAAATATTGTAAAAAGCGACGCTGCTAAAATGTTGCAAGAGCGAGTCAGTGCATTATTAAATATCAATAATAAAGAAGCTGAAATTCGTCTCGACCCACCGGAAATGGGCAGTATGCACATTCGTATCCGTAGTGACGCGGAGCAAGCGCAAATTAACTTTGTGGTTCAAAACCAGCAAGCGAAAGAAGCGCTTGAGCAATCAATGCCACGCCTGCGCGAAATGTTGGCGCAGCAAGGCATTGAACTTGGTGAGAGTAGTATTCAACAAGGTGAATCTGGAGCGCAGCAAGACCCCGAACAAGGGCAAGGGAATCTAGCGGGTAATCAACATGAAGAAGAAAGTCAGACTAACACTGCTGCAACAAATGTCGAAACTTCTCGACAACAATCTTCATCATCAATAGATTACTATGCTTAAGTCCTGCTATTATAAGAAATAAATTAGTTACAGTATGTACTGCTTAAATAATATGCTGTAATCGTGAAGGAAGTGATAATGGCTGAAGATGTAAATTTAGAAATAGAAGATACCGGTAAAAGTAAAAAAAAGTTGATCATCATTATAGCTGTCGTTGCTATTGTGGTGGCAGCTGGCGCAGGTTATTTTCTATTTTCGGGTGATGATGCACCCGCTGAGTCACTTGCCGATGAAACAACCGTAGCCAATAATGCTGCAGCACCTTCAAGCTCTGCAGAAGTGGGTTCTGCGCTCTATGTTGCGATGCCACGTCCATTTGTGTTCAATGTACCTGGTGCTAGTCGAGATCGTATAGTGCAAATAAAAGTGCAGCTTTTAGTGCGCGGCGAAGTCAATGAAGAAACAGCCAAAAAGCACATTCCTTTAATTGAAAGCACTTTATTAAGTGTACTTTCTACCACAACCGCCGACGAGTTGGGTACTAGCGAAGGAAAAGAAACAGTGCGAGTAGCTGCACTTGAAAAAGTTCAATCTGCATTAAACGATGTTGAGGGCAGTAAAGTGATTGAGCGGGTATTGTTTACCGGCTTTGTGATGCAATAAGGGGTCAGCGTGAGCGATTTATTATCCCAAGACGAAATTGATGCGCTATTACATGGTGTCGATGAAGTCGAAGAGGAAGATATTGGCGAAAGTGGTGATTCGGACAGTAGTACGCTTCAGTATGACTTTTCATCACAAGATCGTATTGTCCGTGGTCGTATGCCGACCTTGGAAATCGTCAACGAGCGCTTTGCAAGGCATATGCGGATCAGCTTATTTAACATGATGCGCCGTACCGCCGAAGTGTCTATCAACGGCGTGCAAATGATCAAGTTTGGCGAATACATCCATACTTTGTTTGTACCGACAAGTTTGAATATGGTACGTTTTCGTCCTCTCAAGGGGACAGGGTTAATTACCATGGAAGCACGCTTAGTGTTTATTTTGGTAGATAACTTTTTTGGTGGGGACGGGCGCTATCATGCCAAAATAGAGGGCCGCGAATTTACCCCTACTGAACGTCGTATCGTACAAATGCTACTTAAAATAATCTTCGAAGATTATAAAGAAGCATGGGCACCTGTCATGGACGTGTCATTTGAATACCTAGACTCTGAAGTTAACCCCGCAATGGCAAACATCGTGAGTCCAACAGAGGTTGTGGTAATTAGCTCATTTCATATTGAGCTAGACGGTGGTGGCGGTGATTTTCATATTGCACTGCCTTACTCAATGCTTGAGCCTATTCGTGAGCTACTTGATGCCGGTGTACAATCTGATACTGAAGATACAGATTTACGTTGGAGTAAAGCATTACGTGATGAAATAATGGATGTTGAAGTTGATTTATCGACCCAACTGCTTGAAGTCGATTTATCACTTGAACAAATAATGGAGCTCAAAGCCGGCGATATTATACCGGTTGAAATGCCAGAGCATATCACAGTGTTTATTGAAGAACTGCCAACCTTTAGGGCGAAAATGGGTCGCTCAAGAGATAATGTGGCACTTCAAATCAGCGAAAAAATTAAACGTCCTGAATCAGTTAAGTCTGAACTACATGTGTTTACAAAAGGTGGTAAAAAACTTGATTCAGATGCAGAATTAGCAGAACTAGAAGATGATTTGCACCTATCTGAAGGTGTTGATTTAGACTGGTAGTCGATTTATAAGGTTAAATATAATGAGTGATGATCAAGATACAATGGACGAATGGGCTGCGGCACTAGCCGAAGCTGAAGAAGCCGAAAATGGCACAGGTGAAGCTGCCGTCGCAGAACTTGATGAGCTTAAAGATGAAAAGCATGAACTGTCTGGCGAAGAAAAACGCAAGCTTGATACTATTTTAGATATTCCGGTTACTATTTCTATGGAAGTAGGGCGCTCTAAAATAAATATCCGTAACTTATTACAACTCAACCAAGGTTCAGTTGTTGAGTTAGACCGTGTTGCCGGTGAACCTCTTGATGTGTTAGTCAATGGCACCTTGATAGCGCACGGTGAGGTGGTCGTTGTTAATGATAAATTTGGTATTCGTCTTACAGATGTAATTAGCCAAGTTGAGCGAATTAAAAAACTACGATGATTACTTTAGCAGCACTAACAAGTGTAACCAGCACTACAATGCCTACAGCATCACCAACGGCAGATATTCTGTCTATGGTGATGTCGCTGTTTTTAGTACTTGTGGTTATTGTTGTACTTGCCTTCTTTGTCAAAAAACTTAACCCTAATCTAACCAACAGTGATGAGTTTAAGGTGATTCGTAGTTTACCGCTTGGTTCGCGAGAGCGTCTAATGGTGGTAGAGATAGATAACAGTCAGCACTTAATTGGTGTGACGCCTCACAGTATAAATTACTTACATAAGCTTGAAACACCGCTCAAAGAAAAGGAATTGCCCGAACTAGCAAAACGATTTGGCAGTTTACTTAACACTCAATCATCTATAAATAAAAAGAACTAACGCTATGATCAAGTGGCTACTTATTTTAGCAAGTGTACTGTTTTTACCGTCTGTTTATGCTGAGGGTATCGAAGCACTCACTATTACAACGAATCCAGATGGCTCGCAAGATTACTCTGTAACCTTACAAGTCCTTGCAATTATGACTGCGCTGAGCTTCATTCCTGCCGCAGTTATTATGATGACCTCATTTACTCGTATTATTGTTGTGCTCGCTATTTTGCGTCAAGCAATTGGTTTACAACAAACGCCCTCTAATCAAATATTACTTGGTATGTCGCTATTTTTAAGCATTTTCATCATGGCACCGATTTATCAGCAGGTAAATGAGCGGGCAATCGAGCCATATTTGAATGAGCAAGTGACGTCAGTACAGGCATTAGAGCTTGCAAAAGAACCCATGAAAGCGTTTATGCTTTCCCAAGTACGTATTAAAGATTTAGAAACTTTTGCAAAGATCGCAGGTCACGATAAGCTTGACTCTCCAGAAGACACACCGCTAATCGTGCTTATTCCTGCGTTTGTAACAAGTGAACTACAAACCGCGTTTATTATCGGTTTTATGTTCTTTATACCGTTTCTCATAGTCGATTTGGTGGTTGCATCAGTACTTATGGCAATGGGTATGATGATGTTGTCGCCAATGATTGTATCTTTACCCTTTAAAATTATGCTGTTTGTTTTAGTCGATGGGTGGAGTCTTGTGATGGGGACCCTTGCAAAGAGCTTTGGTCTAGGGGTCTAGCGATGCTTAATGTGACCAATAGCAACTAGGAGCGATACGATGGAACCAGAAATCTTTGTTGATATTCTCAGTGGCGCACTTTTCTTAGTGATTAAATTAGTCTCAGCAATCGTTGTACCTGGTTTATTAGTGGGACTGGTTGTGGCTGTTTTCCAAGCGGCTACATCAATTAATGAGCAAACGTTAAGTTTTTTACCGCGTTTATTGATAACAATTAGCGCATTAATAATCGGTGGACATTGGTTTACTCAAGAGTTGATGGATTACTTTAATGGTTTAGTATTATCAATTCCAGAGATTGCAGGGTAAATGGAATTTCCATTTGCAGTGGTCATTCAGTGGTTAAGTGACTTTTTACTACCGCTGGTGCGCATTAGCTCCATGATTATGATAATGGCGGGCCTGGGCGCAAAAAACGTTCCTGCACGTATAAAATTAGGTTTGGCGGTAGTTATAACCTTAGTAGCCGTGCCTGTATTACCTCCGGCGAGTTTTACTAACTTGTTTTCGTTTGAAATGATACTGGTCGTTATTCAACAAATGTTGATTGGTGTTGCTATTGGCTTTGCATCTGTTTTGCTGCTCAATACCTTTGTGCTGGCAGGACAAATATTGGCAATGCAAACCGGTCTTGGTTTTGCGTCAGTGGTTGACCCTTCAAATGGTTTAAGCGTACCTGCGGTGGGTCAATTTTATCTCATATTAGCGACGTTATTGTTTTTTGTGTTCAATGGGCATTTGATGATGATTCAAATGGTCATCCACAGTTTTCAAGTTTTACCAATTGATGGTAGCTGGTGGTCAGTGGACCATTACTGGGATATCGTCACTTGGGGTGGCTGGATGTTCACCACAGCCCTCGTTTTAGCCTTAGCGCCATTGACAGCCATGCTAGTCATTAACATGTCGTTTGGGGTGATGACACGTGCAGCACCACAGCTTAATATTTTCTCGATTGGTTTCCCGTTCACCTTAGTGGCCGGTCTTGTGATCATTTGGGCGACGCTGGGCAACTTTATGACTCAGTTCGAGTTCCAGTGGCTGAAAATGGTTGAGTTGATGTGTAGCCTTGTTGGTTGTACCCCTTAGGAGCGCGTTATGGCTGAAGATTCAGGTCAAGAAAAAACCGAAGAACCCACCAGTAAAAAAATAGAAGACGCGAAGAAAAAAGGTCAAGTAGCTCGTTCGAAAGAGCTTGGTACAATGTTTGTTCTCATGTTTTCTGCTATTTCGCTGCTTTTGTACGGGCCAGAAATTGGCAAAGGCTTGTATAACGTAATGGGGCGATTGCTTAGCTTAAATCGTAATGAAACCTATGACACCACAAAAATGTTCTCGGTTTGGGGTGTTGTGGGTGATGCCTTGCTCTTTCCTATGGCGATGTTTGTTTTTATCATCGTTATTGCTGCTTTTATTGGTAATACCTTATTGGGGGGCTTTAATTTTAGTTGGAAAGCCGCTGCGCCCAAAGCCAATAAAATGTCTCCAGCTAAAGGCATAAAACGTATGCTAGGCCCACAAGCGGGGGTTGAATTGGTGAAGTCGCTGTTAAAATTTGCGGTTGTAGCTGGTTTTGCAGTGTTTTTAATTAATACCTTTTTCGATGAGATACTGCATCTGAGTATAGAAAGTGCACCTGGTAATATTATCCACTCCCTTGAGATTTTATCGTGGATGTTTTTAGGGCTGACATGTACTTTAATTGTTATTGCAGCTATTGATGCGCCTTACCAAAGTCATAAGCATCATAAAGAGCTGAAAATGACACTTCAAGAAGTCAAAGACGAGTATAAAAACTCAGAAGGTGACCCTCAAATAAAAGCACGTATTCGTCGTACGCAACGAGAAATGTCGCAACGACGGATGATGCAAGATGTGCCAGATGCGGATGTTATAGTCACCAACCCGACTCACTATTCTGTTGCCATTAAATATGACACAGCAAAAGCAGGGGCGCCTATCGTACTTGCTAAAGGCCTTGATGAGCTTGCTATGCAAATTCGTAAAGTGGGCAAGGGTAATGATGTTCCTATCGTTGAGTCGCCAGTACTTACGCGTGCGCTTTATCATACGACAGAAGTTGGACAGCAGATACCCGATCAACTGTTCACCGCGGTTGCACAAGTACTTGCTTATGTATTTCAGCTAAAACGCTTCAAAAAAGGTCGTGGTAAACGCCCAATCCCCCTGAATAAAAAACTGCCAATACCTGATGATTATAAATATTAGCGAGTCGCTTTGTAACTTGGAATAGTTATTGCAAATTCCGTGTAGTGTCAATTTTTTGAAATTGTTGAATTATGGAATTTAAAGCGGTATTACAACAACTTAATAAAGATAAAAAAGAGTATGCTAAAGGTGTGGGTACACCCTTACTAGTGCTAGCTGCGCTGGGTATGGTGATTTTACCACTGCCACCTTTTCTTTTAGATATTCTTTTTTCGTTTAATATCGCACTCGCACTTGTGGTACTTCTGGTCACGGTTTATACCATGAAGCCACTTGAGTTTGGCATGTTTCCAGCCGTTTTATTAATCGCCACGATTATGCGCCTTGCACTCAATGTTGCCAGTACCCGAGTTGTGTTACTTGAAGGCCACAACGGTGGCGACGCAGCAGGGAAGGTTATCGAGGCATTCGGCTCGGTGGTTATAGGTGGTAACTATGCCGTGGGTTTAGTGGTCTTCCTTATCCTCATTATCATTAACTTTGTTGTTATCACCAAAGGTGCAGGCCGCATTTCTGAAGTGTCAGCACGTTTCACCCTAGATGCAATGCCAGGTAAACAAATGGCGATTGACGCCGATTTAAATGCCGGTTTTATCAGTGCAGAACAAGCGCGTGAGCGCCGTGATGAAGTAACTCGTGAAGCTGATTTTTACGGTTCAATGGACGGTGCAAGTAAGTTCGTTAAAGGCGATGCCATCGCCGGTATCGTGATACTTGTAATCAATATTGTTGGTGGTTTATTTGTTGGTATGATCCAGCACGACTTAAGCTTTAGTCGAGCGATGGAGGTTTATACCCTGCTAACGATTGGTGATGGCCTAGTAGCGCAATTACCATCACTGTTACTTTCAATTGGTACGGCGATTGTTGTGACGCGTCAAAATGAGTCACATAACATGGGTGAGCAGTTTAAAACTCAGTTAGGTAACGAAAAATCTTTATATATTGCATCGGGTATTCTAATCACTATGGGCTTAGTGCCAGGTATGCCGCATATCGCATTTTTAAGTTTAGGTGCGTTGCTTGGCTATCTTGCATATTTCACGCAAAAACAAAAAGCAAAAGCCGAAGCAGAGCAAGCAGAAATCGAAGCAAATGGCGGAGCACCAGGCACCGGTGTTGCTAATAAACAAGAGCAAAAAGAGCTGGGCTGGGATGATGTTCAGCAAGTAGATGTTATTGGTCTAGAGGTTGGTTATCGTTTAATTCCACTTGTGGACCAATCACAAGGCGGAGAACTACTTAATCGCATTAAAGGCGTGCGTAAAAAACTATCTCAAGAACTTGGTTTCTTAGTACCTCCTGTGCATATTCGCGATAACTTAGAGCTCGATCCAAATGCATATCGCATTACGATGATGGGTGTATCAAGTGGTGAAGGTGAATTAAAGCACGGTGATGAGCTGGCAATTAACCCAGGTCAAGTTTTTGGCCCAATTAAAGGTGTTGAGACAAAAGATCCTGCATTTGGCCTTGATGCAGTATGGATCAAGCCAGATCAAAAAGACGAAGCCCAATCTCTTGGTTATACGGTTGTTGATTCTGCGACTGTGGTTGCTACACACATTAGTCAGTTGCTGACGAATAGCGCAGCCTTGCTACTTGGACATGAAGAAGTACAAAACTTATTAGATATGTTAGCGAAGAGCCATCCACGTCTTGTTGAAGGATTGGTGCCTGACGTTCTACCACTCACTACCGTTGTAAAAGTACTACAAAATTTACTTAATGAAGGGGTGGCAATTCGCGATATGCGTTCGATTGTTCAAACCCTTGTTGAATATGGCCCACGTAGCCAAGACCCTGATGTACTAACGGCTGCAGTGCGAATTTCACTACGTAGACTTATCGTTCAAGATGCTGTTGGTATGTCTTCTGAGATCCCTGTCATAACCTTGGCGCCTGAGTTGGAACAGATGTTGCATCAGTCACTTCAAAATGCAGGTGACGAAGGTGCCGGAATAGAACCAAGCCTTGCAGAGCGACTTCAACAATCATTGAATGAAGCGCATCAAAACCAAGAAATGGCCGGTGAACCTTCAATACTGTTAACGTCAGGAATGTTACGCACTGTGTTATCTCGTTTTGTTAAGTACACGATTCCAGGTTTAAGGGTCATGTCTTATCAAGAGGTACCAGACGAAAGACAGATTAAGATTGTCAGCTCAGTAGGCCAACAATAGGATAGTAAAGGGGTTGAACCATGAAAATTAAACGTTTTTTTGCTAAAGATATGCGCACTGCACTTAAAGAAGTGAAAGATGAGTTAGGTGTTGATGCGGTTATTATGTCAAATAAAAAGCTCGCTAACGGTGTTGAAATCGTTGCGGCTGTAGATTACGACAAAGCAGCCCCAAAAGCCGAAGCCGCGCCCGCAGCAGTGCAATCAAAACCTGCGCCACAGCATAACTTTGTAAAGCCTGAACCAATGCGTGCTAAACCTGAGCCGCAAGCAAAAGTTGCTGATAGCCTACAAGCGTTACTTGAGCGTCAAGCCCCACGCCCTCGTTCGCCTGAGCTTGCATCTATGTTTAGCCAATCTGGTATCGATACAGGCGAGCACTATCAGCCTAAAGAGCCTAGTTTTCAGCAGCAACCTGAGTTTGCTCAAAAGCCACGTTACCAACAACAAGCTGCGCCTCGTGTGCAAACGCAAGCTCATAGCTTAGGCTTTGATGACTTAGATGCAGGCTTTGATGATTTAGATTCGCCTGTTGAGCAGAAAAATTCTGCGCCTGCTAATCAATCAGAAATGGCGACAATGCGTGAAGAAATGAATGCGATTCGTCAATTACTTGAACATCAAGTATCGGGCTTAATGCAGCAAGATATGGCACGTCGTGATCCAACTCGTGCGTGTATGATTGACCGTTTAGCGGGGATGGGAATTGAGCGTGATGTTGCTGAGCAAATGGCGTGTTTTATTCCTGACGATGTTTCACGTCAACAAGCTTGGCAAGCACTCCTGCAAATGGTTGAAAACCAAATGCACACGACTAATAACGAAATCTTACGTCAAGGCGGTGTGTTTGCACTTGTTGGGCCTACAGGGGTTGGTAAAACAACCACTGTTGCTAAGCTTGCTGCGTTAGGTGCACAAAAATACGGTGCTGACAAAGTTGCATTAATTACGACGGATACATACCGTATTGGTGCCTACGAACAACTTGCTACTTATGGCCGTATTATTGGCTGTGGTGTTAAACAAGTAAAAGATGCAAATGAATTAGCTGAAGTGCTATACCATTTACGTAATAAGCGACTAGTATTAATAGACACAGCAGGAATGAGCCAACGTGATTTACGTTTGACTGAGCAGCTTAATACACTAATGCGTAATCAGCGTGTTGATATTCGTAGTTACTTAGTATTAAGTGCTACAGCACAAATAAATGTGTTGCAAGAAACCGTAAGACACTTTAAAAAGGTGCAACTAAGTGGTTGTATATTCACTAAGTTGGATGAATCACTAAGTTTAGGTGAGATTATTAGCATAGCGATTCAAAATCGCCTTCCGATAGGGTATCTTACCAATGGTCAGCGAGTTCCTGAGGATATTCGTGTTGCAAATGCCGAAAAACTAGTGAAAAAGGCTGAACAATTGTATTTAAAACGAGCAAAAGCACAACATTCACGACGTCAAGCAGTAGCGTCGAGCACAGTAGGGATGTATGATTAACACAGTATTAGATCAAGCAAGCGGCCTGCGCAAAATGAATCAAAATAATAATAGTGGCGTTAAAGTAATCGCTGTGACTGGCGGCAAAGGTGGTGTGGGTAAAACCAATGTTTCATTAAATACCGCTATTGCACTCGGTCAGCAAGGAAATCGAGTCTTAGTTCTCGACGCCGATTTGGGATTGGCAAACTGTGACGTCATGCTTGGCCTTCGTGTTGAACGTAACTTATCTCATGTTTTATCTGGCGAATGTGAGCTGGATGAAATCCTTGTTGAAGGCCCTGCGGGAATTAAAATAGTTCCTGCAACCTCTGGTTCGCAAAGTATGGTGGAACTTAGTCCTTCTGAACATGCTGGCCTTATCCGCGCGTTTAGCGAATTAAACACTGAGTTTGATATATTAATTGTCGATACCGCCGCGGGTATTTCTGACATGGTATTAAGCTTTTCACGTGCAGCACAAGATGTTGTTGTGGTTGTGTGTGATGAACCTACCTCGATTACCGACGCCTACGCACTCATTAAAGTACTGAGTCGTGAACACGGTGTGTATAAATTTAAAATTGTTGCCAATATGGTCCGCAGTATGCGTGAAGGCCAAGAATTGTTTGCTAAACTATCAAAAGTAACCGATCGTTTCTTGGATGTATCTATGGAATTAGTTGCAACAATACCGTATGACGAAAATATGCGTAAATCGACTCGACGCCAAAAAGTGATTGTTGAGTTGTTTCCTAGTTCGCCAGCAGCAGTCGCATTTAAAACATTAGCAACAAAAGCAGTTAAGTGGCCAATACCAAATCAACCATCAGGTCATTTAGAATTTTTTATTGAAAAACTAGTAAACGGCTAACTATGACAACATCGGTGAATAAAGCGATGGGATATCAATCAGCAAACAATTTGAATGCGATTGTCGAAAAGCATGCCTCTTTAGTCAAAAAAGTGGCATGTCATTTAATTGCTCGTTTACCCGCCAGTGTTCAATTAGACGATTTAATTCAATCAGGCATGATTGGCCTTATTGAAGCATCAAAAAACTTTGATGCGAGCAAAGGGGCAAGCTTTGAAACCTTCGCTGGTATTCGCATCCGTGGTGCGATGCTTGACGAAATTCGTCGGGGCGATTGGGCGCCTCGCTCTGTTCACCGAAATGCCCGCCTCGTTGCTGAAACCATTGCCTCATTAGAAAGTACTTTAAATCGAGAACCAAAAGATACAGAAGTTGCTGAAAAACTTGATATTACGCTTGATGAGTACCATCATATCTTACATGATGTAAACTCCAGTAGAGTACTGGGTATTGAGGATTTAGGTGTTGATGAAGATGTCATCACACCAATGGGCCAAGATTTAGCACTAGACAAACCGTTTAATAACGTTAAAAATGAACGGTTTAACCAATCTCTATTAACGGCTATTCAATCGTTACCAGAAAGAGATGCGCTTGTTTTGTCTTTGTATTACAACGATGAAATGAATTTAAAAGAAATAGGGCACATACTCGATGTAAGTGAATCGCGTGTGAGTCAAATACATGGTCAGGCGATGATTAAGCTCAAAGCAAAAATCAATGACTGGATTAATTAGTAGTAAGTAAATATAGGTTCAAACCTCACCGGAGGATGTTTTGGATAAAAACATGAAAATTCTTGTTGTTGATGATTTTTCTACAATGAGACGTATCATTAAAAACCTGTTAAGGGATTTAGGTTTCACCAATGTGCAGGAAGCTGATGATGGTTCAACAGCATTACCAATGCTACAAAATCAAGAGTTTGATTTTGTTGTCACCGATTGGAACATGCCTGGCATGCAAGGTATTGATTTGTTGAGAGCAATTCGTGCCGACGATAGCCTAAAGCATATTCCTGTGCTGATGGTGACAGCTGAAGCGAAAAAAGAACAAATTGTTGCTGCTGCTCAAGCGGGTGTTAATGGTTACATCGTTAAACCATTCACTGCTGCGACACTGAAGACCAAATTGGAAAAAGTGTTTGAACGTTTAGGTTAATCTAAGGGGAGAGGCTTATGTCAGCACTTGCTGCGCCTCAAATAAGTTTAGAGCAAGCTCGTCAACTTGTTGAGTATCTTGAAAATGGTGAACAAGAAAAAGCAGATAAGCTAATACTTGATACAGCATCAAAAGAACAATCAGAGTTGTTTGCAGAGGTCGGAAAATTAACGCGACAACTCCATGAAGCGCTAAAAAACTTTGATCTCGATACGCGTTTAACAGGCTTAACAACGGAAGCAATTCCTGACGCTAAACAGCGCTTAAATTATGTCATGGAAATGACAGAAAGCGCCGCTAATAAGACCATGGATGCAGTGGAAGCAAGTTTGCCAATTGCTCAGCAACTTGCAGACGATATAGCGACGATAAAACCTACATGGGATCGTTTGATGAATCGAGAAATTGAGCTCGGTGAATTCAAATCATTATGTCATAGCTTAGATAAGTTTATGAACAGCTCGCAAACTAAAACAGATGAGCTACAAGGCTTGATGACAAATGTGTTAATGGCACAAGATTATCAAGACTTAACAGGGCAAGTTATACGCCGAGTCATCGAGTTAGTGCGCGAAGTAGAAGACAGTTTAATCAATCTTTTAACTGTGTTTGGCAGTCAAGAAGATGGTCATCAAAAACAAGAAAAACAGGCCATAGAACAAGCACCTGCACAAAGCGATACGCTAGCAGGTCCTGAAGGGCCAATTATTGATAAAGAGTCTCGCGATGATGTTGTCTCAGGACAAGATGAAGTTGATGATCTATTATCAAGTCTGGGCTTCTAAGAGGAGAGTAGCTGCATGAGCTTTGAAGTCGATGAAGATATTTTACAGGATTTCCTAGTTGAAGCTGGGGAAATCTTAGAGCTTTTGTCAGAGCAATTAGTCGAACTGGAAAATAACCCAGAAGATAAAGATTTATTAAATGCTATTTTTAGGGGCTTCCATACCGTAAAAGGTGGGGCTGGCTTCTTAAGCATGACAGAACTTGTTGATGCATGTCATGGTGCCGAGAATGTCTTTGATTTATTACGTCAGGGCGGGCGCACTGTTACATCTGAATTAATGGATGTTATTTTACAGGCTCTCGATACAATAAATGAGATGTTTACGACCATTCAGAATCGTGAGCAGCCAGAGCCTGCGGATCCTGTCCTCCTTGAAGCCCTTCATAAATTAAGTCACCCACCAAGCGCTGAAGAACTTGCTGGTGAAGACACATCAATAACAGAGGCTGTCAGCACCGCGCCTGAAGAGCCTGTTGTTGAAGAACCTATCATCGACAGCTCAGAAGTAACTGCTGATGTGGCAACGGATAACACCGATGAAGACGACCCGTTTGCATTTGATATGTTGTTTGATGGTGGTTTGGCTGATACTCAGCCTGATGCACAAAATATTGATGAAATAACCGAAGATGAATTTGAAAGCTTACTTGATGAGCTACATGGTAAAGGGCAAAGCCCTGCAGCTGTTGAAGCCGAAAAAGTAAGTAATGACAGTGATGATATCACTGATGATGAATTTGACAGTTTGTTAGATGAACTTCACGGAGTTGGTAGCTTTGGTGAAGTAAAATCAACGAGCACACCAGAACAAGTGTCAGCTGAAAAGCCTGTTAGCACAGCATCACAGCCTGCTGGCAGTGAGGGTGACGATGAAATCAGTGACGATGAATTTGAAGCCCTGCTTGATGAGTTACATGGTAAAGGAACGGCGCCTAAATCATTAGAGCCTTCATCACCAGCGCAGCCTACAGAGCCAAAAGCACCTGAAACACCGAAAGCTGAGCCTAGTAAACCAGTGCCTCAAGCAAAACCAGCAACCCCTCCTCCTGCAAAAGCGGCTCAGCCTGCTCCTGTTGCAGCTAAAGCAGAACCTAAGCCAAGTGCCGCTGCGAAAAAAGCACCTGCACCACAGGCGGAAACGACGGTACGTGTTGATACTAAACGTCTTGACGAGATTATGAACATGGTTGGCGAACTGGTACTTGTTCGTAACCGCTTAGTCAGTCTTGCTAATAATGCCAATAGTGAGTCTATGGGTAAGGCTATCTCGAATTTAGACGTTGTCACAGCTGACTTGCAAGGTGCTGTGATGAAAACACGAATGCAGCCGATCAAGAAAGTATTTGGCCGTTTCCCTCGCGTTGTTCGTGATTTAGCACGTAGTTTGAAAAAAGATATTAATTTGCAGTTGGTTGGTGAGGAGACTGATTTAGATAAAAACTTAGTTGAAGCCCTCGCTGATCCACTTGTGCATTTGGTCCGTAACTCAGTTGACCATGGTATTGAAATGCCTGATGTACGTGAGGCCGCAGGCAAGCCTCGTACAGGTACTGTTACGCTATCAGCATCACAAGAAGGCGACCATATTCTACTTACCATCCGTGATGATGGTGCCGGTATGGATGCTGAGAAACTGAAAAAGATAGCAATCAGTAAAGGTGTTATCGATCATGACCAAGCTAGCAGACTATCTGATACAGAAGCGTATAATTTAATTTTTGCTCCTGGCTTCTCAACGAAAGAAGAGATTTCTGACATTTCGGGCCGTGGTGTGGGTATGGATGTGGTGAAAACCAAGATTACCCAATTAAATGGCTCAGTGAATATTCAGTCAGAACTTGGGGTCGGTACTGTACTTGAAATTAAAGTGCCGCTTACATTGGCTATTCTTCCAACATTGATGGTTATTGTTGGAGAGCAAACATTTGCGTTGCCACTTGCAGGTGTTAGTGAAATTTTCCACCTCGACTTAACCAAGACGAATGTTGTCGATGGGCAGCTGACGATTATTGTTCGTCAAAAAGCTATTCCGCTCTTTTATCTTGAGCATTGGTTAGTGAAAGGTGCAAATAGCCAAGAACGCAAAGCCGAAGGACATGTTGTTATTGTTCAAATAGGTACAAAACAGGTGGGCTTTGTTGTTGACTCATTGATAGGTCAAGAAGAAGTCGTTATCAAACCGCTAGATGCTTTATTACAAGGTACACCAGGCATGGCGGGTGCGACGATTACCTCTGATGGTGGGATTGCACTTATTTTAGATGTGCCAAGCATGCTTAAACATTACGTTGGCTAGCATTATTTAAACTCACTATTTTAAGTGCGCATTAATAGTGCGCACTTACACTGAACACATAACAAGAGAGTGCCAATGGCAGTCAAAGTATTAGTAGTCGATGATTCGAGCTTTTTTCGCCGCCGTGTTAGCGAAATTTTAGAGCAAGATAGTAATATCCAAGTTGTAGGCTTTGCCGTGAATGGCCGAGAAGCTGTTGATAAGGCAAAAGAGCTTAGGCCTGATGTTATTACTATGGACGTTGAAATGCCTGTTCTTGATGGTATTAGTGCCGTTAAAGAGATCATGGCTGCAACACCAACGCCTATTTTAATGTTTTCTTCATTAACTCGTGATGGTGCAACAGCAACACTTGATGCGCTTGATGCGGGGGCTTTGGACTTTTTACCGAAAAAGTTTGAAGATATTGCCCGAAATAATGAAGATGCAATCGCACTTTTACAAAATAAAGTAAAAGAAATTGGTCGCCGTCGCATTTCACGTTTTACACGTCCTGCTCCGCCACCTCGCCCTGCATCTACAACCTCTACAAGCACAAGAAGCGGTGGTATTGTTCAGCCTGATCGTAGTTTCAGCCGACCAGCACCAGCTCCGGCTTCATCGACGAGCAATGTGCGAGCTTCAGGCAAGCAGTATCAAGTTGTCGCAATTGGTACATCAACGGGGGGCCCTGTTGCTTTACAAACCATATTAACTCAACTGCCAGCTAATTTTCCGCACCCTATTTTACTTATTCAGCATATGCCTGCTGCATTTACACCTGCTTTCGCTGCACGACTAAATGGTTTGTGTAAAATTAAAGTGAAAGAAGCGCAACAAGGCGACCGATTAGTACCAGGCACCGCTTATTTAGCACCGGGTGGTCAGCAAATGCTGGTAGAAGGGCGTGGAAGCTCTCGAACATTACGTGTTTTCGAGGATGATAGTCCTCGCATTACATACAAACCGAGTGTGGATGTAACATTTGCAAGTGCTGCTAAAGCATTTGGTGGTGATGTATTGGCAGTTGTACTTACTGGTATGGGGGCTGATGGTCGAGATGGTGCCCGTATGTTAAAACAAGCTGGTGCGACGATATGGGCGCAAGATGAAAAAACCAGTGTTGTTTATGGTATGCCGCAAGCCGTTGCCAATGCAGGCCTTGCTAGTGAGAGCTTAGCGCTTAACGACGTTGCTGCACGTTTAACACGAGAGACCGGTTGTGGATAAACTGTCGTTTCTTGGTTTAATTGTTGCTGTTAGCGCCATTGCTTTTGGTTATGCGCTTGAAGGTGGGGTGGTAAGCGCTCTATTTAATGGCCCCGCACTGATTATCGTGCTAGGTGGTACCTTAGGCGCTGTAATGTTACAAACACCAAGCAGTGTATTTTCTAAAACAGTAAAAATTAGCCATTGGGTATTTTTCCCCCCTTATCACGATATAGATGCAGCCATTGAGCAGGTGAAGCGTTGGTCTCAAAAGGCGCGCCAAGAGGGGTATCTTTCGCTTGAAGACGAGTCCTTGGCACATCACGATCCTTATGCGGCAAAAGGGCTAAGTATGTTAGTTGATGGAGCCGGTGAAACTAAGCTTAGAGACACACTTGAAATCGACTTAATGCTCGAGCGTGAAAGATTAATGGAAGTGAGCCGTGTATATGAAGCCATGGGTGGCTACAGTCCAACCATTGGTATCTTAGGTGCGGTACTTGGGCTTATTCAAGCAATGCAATTTATAACTGATCCTGAAAAGCTTGGAGCAGGGGTCGCGACAGCATTTATTGCGACCATTTACGGGGTTGGTTTAGCAAACTTACTTTTCTTACCAATGGCAAATAAATTAAAGCAACAAATTGAACAAAAAATGCTGTACCACGAATTACTTGCCGAAGGGATTATAGCTATTGCTCAAGGTGAAAGTCCGTTAAATATTGAACTCAAACTTGAGGCGTATCGTGTTGAGCGTCCAAGCTTAGTTCGCGAGTAATTCCTATGATGCGCCGTCGCATGCGTCATAAAATTCAAAAAAGCCAACATACAGAGCGTTGGCTTGTTTCTTATGCTGATTACATGACCATTATGTTTGCCTTTTTTGTGGTCATGTATGCAATTGCTATTAGCAAGAATGAAGATTTCCAAGTGTTATCTGATTCACTAGAGCAAGTATTTGATAAATCAGCGCGTACTCATCAGCAGGCTGGAACTGGGATACACGGTACTGGCATTTTAACTGACCGCGTTACGCCTGAAAGTGACGTTTTATATGGTGAAAGTATTCTTAAAGAAGAGCAAGGACCTAAATTAATCGATGGACAAGCTGATACCAGTAATATCGAAAAAAAGCATTTAGGAAAACCGCTAGATAGTTTACTTAGCAAGCTACAATCAGCATTGATTGATGAGATCCGTAATGGTGAGGCAAGCCTTGAGCTTAATCAAGACTGGCTGATAATTGAATTAAGTTCAGGCATGTTGTTCTCATCGGGAAGTGCTGTTGCTCAACAACGTGCTAAACAAGTTGTTGCATTAGTTAAAGACATTATCGCTCCTGTAGATAATTACATTCGTGTAAGAGGTTATACCGATAACGAAGGTATTCGTAATGAAATGTTTCGATCTAACTGGGAACTGTCGGTCGCAAGAGCAACATCAGTATTGGTTGAGCTTGAAGAGCTAGGAATAAACCCTGCTCGCATGGCCATTGAGGGATATGGTCAATACTCACCCTTTTCTAGTAATGAAACAGAGCAAGGGCGTGCAGAAAATCGTAAAGTCGTTGTGGCACTTTCTAAATATGGTTTACCAGAACAAGCACAGCAGGATACCAATGAACAGGCTAATCCTAGTGTAAAAGAGAGTACAGAAATTGAGTTGCCAAGCAATGACAACACGATTAAAGTGATCCAATTACCTCACGGTGGCATTCGAATTACCACGCGCAATGAACAATAATAAGGTGTGATGTGAAAATTTGGACAGTAGCGAATCAGAAAGGCGGAGTGGGGAAAACCACAACCGCTGTTAGTCTTGCTGGCACGCTTGCATTACAAGGGAAACGGGTATTATTAATAGATACCGATCCACATGCTTCATTAACTTATTATTTTGGTATCGATTCAGAAGAGTTAGAGATTAGCGTCTACGATATTTTTGCTCGTGGCAACAGTATGGCCAGCGAAGAAATCTTACAAGCACTTTGCCCGTCAACACTTGAGAACCTAGATATTTTACCTGCAACCATGGCGATTGCGACCCTCGATAGAAGTATGGGCAATAAAAATGGTATGGGTCTTATACTAAAAAAAGCGCTGGCAAAAATTAGCGAACATTATGACTATGCAATTATCGACTGTCCGCCTGTATTAGGTGTATTAATGGTTAATGCCTTAGCTGCCAGCGAACGTATTTTAGTGCCAGTACAAACAGAGTTTTTGGCTCTCAAAGGCCTTGATCGCATGATGCGTACCATGGAATTGATGCAAACATCGCAATCTAAACAATATCAGTATACGATTATACCAACAATGTACGACAAACGGACTAAAGCATCCCTTGAAGCCTATAAAACTCTGCAGGATAATTACAAAGATAAAGTGTGGTCGGGTGTAGTACCGGTTGATACCAAATTTAGAGATGCAAGTTTGGCGCAGCAAGTACCTATTCAATTTTGTCCTCGATCACGAGGGGTATTTGCGTATCGCGCACTGCTTGATTATTTAGTTGCACAAGGTTAAAGATGAGTAACAAACACTTATTTGCTAACGAAAAAGTGATGACCCAATACTTGGGGGCATTACTGTGCGAGGAAGAACCTGAACAGCAAAACCTTGAACCTGTGGCTAAGTTACTTGAACAAGTAAATGAGTCAAAAGATAACTCGTTACCTCTAGAAGTAGAGCAAAAAGTAGAAACACCGGTTATTGAACCTATTAAAGAGCTTGAGAAAACCGAGAACCAAGCTAATATCAAAGATATAGTAGAACAAAAACAGACCGAGATTGTTGCTAAAACCTCGTCTGAGCGACAAGAAGACTACTTTGATGGTGAATTTCAAGCACTGTTTTTTGAGGTTGCAGGCTTAACGTTAGCCGTTCCTTTGAAAGCATTAGGGGGCATTCATCAACTAACAGAGGTTAATCAGTTATTTGGCAAACCTAAGTGGTTTAAAGGTGTGATGCTAAATCGTGATGAAAAACTGAATGTAGTGGATACAGCACGTTGGGTGATGCCTGAAAAGTATGATGAAAAATTAGAACAGTCACTCGATTATCAATATTTAATCACCTTAGGTGACAGTCAATGGGGATTATTGGCTGAAAAGCTCGTAAACAATATTACACTTCGCGAAGAAGATGTAAAATGGCGAGCAAAATCAGGCAAGCGGCCTTGGCTTGCTGGCGTTATCAAAGAGAAAATGTGCGCCTTGATTGACGTTGAAAATTTATACCAATTGCTAGAGCAGGGCTTAGACAGCCGTGAGCAGTAACTATTTTTACGGAGTAATAGCATGAGTGAAGAAAGACTACTGTCAGCGAATAAAAATGCTGATAGCAACGATGAAGTGTTACAGTGGGTAACCTTTAAACTTGAAGAAGAAACGTACGGCATTAACGTAATGCAAGTACAAGAAGTGCTTCGCTATACCGAAATTGCTCCTGTTCCAGGTGCGCCTTCTTATGTGCTTGGAATTATTAACCTGCGTGGTAATGTTGTGACTGTAATCGACACCCGTGCACGTTTTGGCTTGATGGGCGCAGAGGTAACGGATAATTCTCGCATTGTCATTATCGAAGCGGAGAAGCAAGTTATCGGTATCTTGGTTGATAGCGTTGCTGAAGTTGTGTATCTACGTAGCTCTGAAATTGACAGTGCGCCGAATATTGGCACAGAAGAAAGTGCTAAGTTTATCCAAGGTGTATCTAACCGTGATGGTGAGTTACTGATCTTGGTTGACCTTAATAAACTTTTAAATGACGAAGAGTGGGATGAGCTGAGCGCATTATAAACGCTCAGAATTTATATGCTGTTATACTCTTTGTTTGGAGCCTCAATCTTACTATTTTTGGTATGTTTGGGGCTTATTTTTGTTAATAACAACAAGCACGCTACGGCGTTAAAAGCAAAGCAACAACAAGTGCAAGATGCTCAGCAACAGTTGAGTATTTTACGCAGCGAAGTGGCTGAAATGCGAGCTGGCATGCTAAGTATTGGCAAAAGATTGGTTGCTGTTGAAGATAAAAATCAAGAACTTGAACAACTTCAAGATGCGCAAAAATATGATGACCCCAATGCGAAAATTTACTCGCGTGCGGTAAAAATGGTAGAACTTGGTGCCGACTTGGAGGAGATTATTCGCGAGTGTGAATTACCCAGAGCTGAGGCTGAGTTACTCATGTCATTACATAAACAAAAGGGCGCTTAATTAGCGCCTTTTCTATTTATTTAAGCCTGAATGTTCAGCTTTCCTTGAAAGTCCTGCCAACCAGGGGGAAATTTTCCTCTTAATACATATGAAAAAGCAATAAGCTCGGCGATTACGTAGTATAGTTCCTTAGGTATTTCTTCACCTAACTCAAGATGTGCAAGTGTTTTTGCTAAATCAGCATCTTGATGAATTAAAATACCTTTTTCTTCAGCCAGTTTTACTATTTCATCAGCAAGCTCGCCAAACCCTTTCGCTGTTACTTTTGGTGAATTGCCTACCTCATACAGGAGGCCTATGGCGGATTTATGTTTGAGGTCATCTTTCATATTAAACCTTTACATTAATGATTGCATGAGACTGGTAAAATGCATGGTGTGTTGGCACACCTTGTTTTAAGTTTAGTTCAGCGATATTTAAACCGTGACTGGCGAGTTTGTGGCGTAACGTTTCTAAATGTGGGTGAGCTAATGCAGTTACATCTTGTGATGATGCCAATAATTGACATTCAACGGCTTTATCCATTATTTCAGCAGTTACTTGTAGCTGACCAAGCTCAGCATAGTCAAAGTTAAGCCTCACGAACCATACATCCTTACTTTCTAATTTATTTTTGCTCGGTTTTTTATAATGACCTAGGCTAATTTCAGTTTGCCCAATTTCTGGCGGTAATTTCATTGGTAAAAAGAATTGCGCTAAAGGGTTAGAGTCTTGCTGCTGGTTTATCGGGGTTGTTTGTACCTGTGATAAGTTCGATTTCAATTGGCCAATTTCATTAGCAAGAGTTTGGAGATTAGTTTGCTGTAACTGCTCAAGCATTTTGTTACTGTCGAGGGCTTTAAAGTTTGGTACTAATACTTGCAATAGAGCATCAAGCCCATGTTGGTTGTTAAAACCTATCGCAGTGGGGGACTGACTAATTATAGGCGCGGCGAGGGTTGTAACTGCGAGCTGCTCTAGTCCTTGATTAAAGCTAGCCTGTAGATTCTGTGGCGATAATGATGCAGGCCTTAAAATACTCAACAGTTCACGCTCGATAGTTACTGGAAGTGTATTTTGAACAGAGATCATTCTGTTGAATGCTTGATTCACCAATCGGTTTAAGTCTATTGATGGGGTGTTATTACTTTGGCTAAGCTGATCAAGTTTTTGACTTAATTGAACAGGCACAGTGGTACTAATAAGTTGCTTACTCTCACTTTGAGGTATTAATGTTGCGACGAGCTTAGCCTCAAGTGGCTGCATTAATTGTAAGGGCCGCGCTAAATTTGGTTCTTTAGATGCTAAAAACGCTGCATTAGCATTGTTGTTATTCGTTGCAGTTTTGCTGTGTTGTAATAGTTCGGTATTTGTAGTGAGTGCAGCTAAACCTGCTTTTACCTGTTGAAAAAGCTGAATCATCGGCGGCGAATTATTATAGTGTGTGGGTAGCATTACTTGGGCTGTGGTCATTGGTACTTTTGAAGATGTATTTGCCCACGGAGCGTGTAGTTCAGCCAACTTAATAATATCTATTTTTTTTGTATTAAAGCCAAGATCTGCCAAAGATGAAGCGTTTTTCAATAAAGGCGAGTTTAAATTTGCTGTATGTTTTTGAGTTGCTGGCAGCTTTTCAAAATACCGTACCGCATCGCTTATACGTGTTTTTAAATCAGCAAAACTGTCTTTTAACCAAGAGCGTATAGGTGAATCAGTGGAACTCAAAGGCTGTGCCGATGGTATAAAGGTACTTTTATTTGGTTGCTCTTTAAGTAATTGATGAAATGTGTCGGTTAAAGAATTTTTTAAAATAAACTGCTCATTGATAGGTTTACTTACCAGCTTTAATCCATTGCGGATTACCTGTGGGGTTAGTTTAATGTCTTTAGAATTTAGCTGTAGCTGGGTTAGTAACTGTTTACTTTCATTTGTGGGAAGATCTTTAAATTGCAGTATCATCGATGCCATTGCTTTGTTTGCAATGGTAACCTGTAGCTGCTTCGCAGATAAATTGAGTGCGAGTTCAGGTGCTAATTTAGCTAAGATTTCTGCCACTTTTTGCTGGCTAACAGCTTGTTGATGTAAAGAGTCACCATAACGGTTCAAAATATTTAATGTAAACTCAGCGTGTTTAGTCGTTGCAGGTAACATAACTGCTTGTAGAGGTGCTGCTGATTTCAAAAGTGTGCTGAGTGTGTTGTTTAACATAAACTCGGCTTTTAAAGTCGGTATGCTTAAAGCCGGTTTATTGTTCGGAATTGTTGCAGGAAGTATTGCTGTTGTTTGACTGTCGCCTTGCGCTAAAAGGTTTAAAAGAGCTTGCAACTGAGGAGCTTTACTTAATGTCATACTAACCGGTGTCGGTGTGATGCTAAGCTGCTTACCATCATGATTCAACGAAACGTTAGCTGAAGCATACTTAGCTAATTGGTTATTCGTTTGCTGGGTAGATAAACGTAATGTTTGCCACGAATCATCGAGTAATACATCCATTTGCACTGAGTGTTTGCTAATAACAATATTACGGGCACTTAGAGTTTGTTCACTAAGTGCTTGTATCGCTTCGTTTGATGAATTTTGCGCAACGCGACTGACTCCTGTGCTCTCAAGGTTTAGTTGTGTAGTTAGCGTTAACGGGCTCTGTTTATTCATTATTTTAGATCAAATATAAGTTAATCGTTTTAAAGCAATATTCGTATTACCCTATCATTATGGTAGACTATCGCCTAATTTTGGGTATAGAGAATCGTCATCTTGTTACACATTAAGTCCGTCACCTGCATCAAACAAGATCGTTGTTTGTTTGCGGATCTTAATTTCAGCTTGAAATCGGGACAAATTATGCAGTTAGCTGGTCCAAACGGGGCTGGTAAAACATCATTATTGCGTATTATCGCAGGTTTCGCTACGGCGGATGAAGGTGATGTTTTGTTCCAAGAGCGAACGATTGCCAAGTACTATGACGAATATGCACAAGAGCTGTTATTTATTGGCCACAAAACCGGTGTAAATACGCAGCTTACTGCACTTGAGAATGTCGCTTTTTGGCTAAAAATAAATGGCTACGATACGCACCAAGATTTATACCCTATTTTAGCTAAAATTGGTTTGGTTGGCCTAGAAGATGTTCCAGTACGTATGCTCTCAGCAGGGCAACAACGTCGGGTTGCTTTGGTAAGGCTTTGGTTGAATAACGCTAAACTTTGGATTCTTGATGAACCATTTACAGCCCTTGATAAAAGCGGTGTTATATTTTTACAAGAGCGCTTTGTTGAGCACCTAAATGCAGGTGGGGCGATTTTACTGACCACCCACCAAGACTTAACCACCCATTTTAGTGATCTAAAAACAGTGACTTTGGAGTATCGCCACTGATGGTAAAGCAGCATTCTTATTGGCAATTATTCTCTGCGGTTTTTTTTAAAGATCTTAAATTAGCGTTTCGTCAGCGAGCTGAAATCGTTAATCCTATTTTATTTTTTCTTATCGTTATTACACTTTTCCCGTTAGCTATCGGCCCTGAACCGGGTCTACTAGCACGCATGGCACCTGGCATTATTTGGGTTGCTGCCTTGCTTTCAACTATGTTGGGCTTAGATAAATTATTTCGTGATGATTATCACGACGGCACATTAGAACAGCTGATTGCGTCGTCATATCCGTTACCATTAACGGTGCTTGCTAAAGTGGCCGCACACTGGGTGATCACTGGATTACCGTTGGTGCTGATGACACCTGTATTTGCTTTATTATTGAATTTAGAAAGTTCAGCGCTTTTGGCAACGGTGCTTACTCTTTTATTGGGTACACCTTTGCTTAGCTTTATAGGTGCAATTGGCGCTGGACTGACTGTGGGGTTACAAAAAGGCGGCATTTTGATGAGTTTGCTTGTTTTGCCTTTGTATATCCCCGTACTAATTTTTGCAACCTCTGCTATTGATACCAGCTCTATGGAGCTCGCCTATAGCGGACAGCTTGCAATCCTTGGTGCCATGCTAATCGTAGCGATTATAGCGGCACCAATTGCCATATCGTCAGCATTGAAAGTGAGTGTAAGTTAATATGTGGAAGTGGTTACATCCCTACGCAAAAGCAGATCGTGCTTACCAATTGTGTAACACCTTACTGCCTTATTTCGCCGTCGTTACGGTGGTTTGTATGATTGTTGGATGGGTCTGGGGGCTTGCTTATGCGCCAGCAGATTATCAACAAAAAGACAGCTATCGAATTATTTTTATCCATGTGCCTTCAGCTATTTTGTCTATGGGTGCGTATTCTTCTATGGCGATCGCAGCTGTGATCGCACTAGTATGGCAGCTACGTAATGCAGAACTTGCAGTGATTGCAATTGCACCTGTTGGGGCGTGTGTGACAGCAATTGCATTGATCACCGGTGCTGCATGGGGAAAACCTATGTGGGGTGCTTGGTGGGTGTGGGATGCACGTTTAACATCAGAGCTTATTCTATTATTTTTATATTTGGGGGTATTATCGCTTTATCATGCCTTCGAAGATAAAAAATCGGCAGGGCGTGCCGCGTGTATTTTAGCTATTGTTGGCGTGATTAATCTGCCAATTATTCATTTTTCTGTAGAGTGGTGGAATACACTTCACCAAGGCGCAACAATCACTAAGTTTGATACTAAAGCCATCGATCCTAGTATGTTCTGGCCGCTTATGGTGAACATAGTTGCCTTTGCTGGCTTTGTAGGTACAGTGACATTAATTCGTCTTAAAAACGAAATTTTACAACGTGAAAAGCACCGCCCATGGGTGCGTCAGTTGCTTGAGCGAGGTTAATCATGCAGTTTGATTCTTTTGCAGATTTTATTGCCATGGGAGGCTATGGCTTTTATGTATGGTTGTCTTTTGGCACCTGTGCATTAATTTTACTTGGTATTTTATTTAGTTCGTTAAACGATACGAAACGTATTTTCTCTTCAGTTAAGCAACAAGTGCAACGTGAAGAGCGCATTAAAAAAGCGAAACAAGGGGCAGGTCAATGAATCCAAGACGTAAAAAACGTTTATTAGCTGTTGTAGCCATCATTTTTGGCGTGGGTGCAACCATAGGTTTAGTGCTCTATGCGCTGCAAGAAAACATCAATTTATTTTATACCCCTAGTGAATTAGTCGACGGTAAAGGTCCGAATAAAGAGAAGCCACACGTTGGACAAAAACTACGTATTGGTGGCATGGTTGTGCCAGGTTCTGTAGTACGCGATGAATCAAGTTTAAAGGTGAGTTTTAAGCTAATTGATACTGGCCCAATGGTGACTATAAATTACCAAGGTATCTTGCCGGATTTATTCCGCGAAGGGCAAGGGATTGTTGCGCAGGGCGTACTTGTTAAAGCGAATGAAATTGATGCCTTTGAGGTACTTGCCAAACATGATGAAGAGTACATGCCAGCGGAAGTTGCAGAAGCAGTGAAAGGTATTAAGCATGAAAAACCGACCTATAACTTAGATAACGGCAATTAATATGATCCCAGAACTCGGTTATTTTTCTTTAACACTGGCCATGGTGCTTAGTGTTTTATTATGTATTTTTCCTATTTGGGGAGCGCACACTGGTAATTTACGCTTGATGCGTGCTGCTCCTTCGCTAGCAATTGGTCAATTTGTGTTTGTACTTTTGTCTTTTGCAGCGCTTATTTATGCCAGTTTAACCGATGATTTTACCGTTTCGTATGTCGCTTATCACTCAAGTAGTACTTTACCTTGGTACTATAAAATCACCTCAACCTGGGGTGGTCATGAAGGCGCTATTTTACTTTGGCTTGTAATGCAAGCGGGTTGGACAGCGGTTGTTGCCATGCGTTCTAAGTCACTACCATGGGTTTTGCGTGCTCGTGTACTGGGTGTGCTAGGCTTTTTGGGTGTTGGCTTTATGCTTTATACCTTACTGATGTCGAGCCCATTTGAGCGCTTATTACCTTACTTCCCCGTAGAAGGTCGTGATTTAAATCCATTATTGCAAGACCCAGGTATGATTATTCACCCGCCATTGCTTTATATGGGCTACGTGGGTCTGTCTGTGTCGTTTTCATTCGCCATCGCTGCGCTACTAACAGGTAAACTTGATAATACTTGGGCTAAGTGGTCTCGTCCTTGGACTATGACGGCATGGGGTTTTTTAACATTAGGTATTACTATAGGTAGCTGGTGGGCTTACTCTGAGCTTGGCTGGGGTGGCTGGTGGTTCTGGGATCCCGTTGAAAACGCATCATTAATGCCATGGCTGGTGGCAACCGCGTTGTTGCACTCACTATCAACTACAGAAAAGCGTGGTGTATTTAAGTCATGGACCGTATTACTGGCTATTGCTGCATTCTCTTTAAGCTTACTCGGTACGTTTATTGTTCGTTCAGGCATTATTGTCTCTGTGCATGCGTTTGCGTCAGATCCTAACCGCGGTATGTTTATTTTAGCTTTCTTAGCTATTGTTGTCGGTGGTGGTTTATCGCTTTACGCATTACGCGTTTCACAGGTTAAAAGTGAAGGCCGTTATAAGTTTGCTTCCCGTGAAGTGGCACTTTGGTTAAATAATATTTTCTTAGTGGTCGCTACACTAATTGTTTTATTAGGTACGTTATTACCAATGATTCATAAAGAGCTTGGTTTAGGTAGTATCTCGATTGGTGAACCGTTCTTCAACAAGATGTTTGCTATCTTACTTGTGCCATTTGCTATCTTAATGGGCATTGGTCCTTTGCTTCGTTGGAAGCAAAATAAGTGGTCGATGCTACAAAATAAATTAGCTTTATCAGCCATTGTTAGTATTGTCGCAACTGCTGCGTGGTTGTATTCGAGCTACGACGTAATAGCGCCTCTGACCTTTATCGCTACGGCACTTGCTGTTTGGATTTTCGTGACAACCTTAGTTGATTTAGCAGCTAAAGTGACTATTCATAAAACACTGGCTGAGGGCTTTAAGCGTTTAGGTTTAAGTTATTGGGCTATGGTACTGGGGCATGTTGGTTTAGCGTTTGTTATTGCAGGTGTTACATTAACGTCAGCTTATTCAGTTGAACGTGATGTCTCAATGAAGCCTGGTGATAAAGTGGCGCTTAATGAATATCAGTATCGTTTTGATGGCGTTAAAAGCATTCGCGGTGCTAACTATAGCGGTCACGCTGGTGTCGTTACGGTGCTTAAAAATGACAAGCAAGTAACTGTGTTACATGCTGAGAAGCGTCGTTATGACATAGGTATGCAATTTATGACGGAAGCAGCAGTCGATGCAGGTTTTACCCGTGACTTATATTTAGCACTTGGCGAGCAACTTAGCCAAGGAGCATGGTCGCTGCGTATTTACCATAAACCGTATGTCCGTTGGATGTGGCTCGGTGGTATTTTAATCTCCATTGCAGGTTTCCTTGTACTAGGTGATAAACGTTATCGTCAAAAATCAACGAAAGAGGAGGCTATGGCATGAACCGTAAGCTATTAGCATTAGCCCCTTTACTGGTATTTGTTTTACTGTGTGTGTTCTTGTATCAGGGGTTGTTTGCCAACCCCCGTGAACTACAAACAGGGCGTATAGGTCACACGATGCCGGCTTTTAACCTTCCTGACTTGATGGATGAATCTAAGCGCTGGACTGATGCCGATTTGAAGGGCGAGGTATACCTGCTTAATGTGTGGGGCACGTGGTGCCCAACTTGTTTAGCTGAGTTAGGTTACCTAACAGAACTCAGAGAGCAAGGTGTGAAAATTATTGGCTTGTATTATGAACAAGGATATGACCCTGACTTTGATGGGCAGTTTGATATCAACGCATTGCGCGAAGATGTAACGAGCATGCTTAATCGCGCTGGTGACCCGTATCAGTTTAATATTTTAGATTTAAAACGCACCTTGGCGCTAGATTTAGGTGTATCGGGGGCACCAGAAACGTTTCTTGTAGATAAGCAAGGAACTATTTTGCTACATCATACCGGTGATATTAACCCGCGTGTATGGCGTTCGAAGTTTGCACCTTTGATGCAGGAGTTACAGCAGTGAGATTAATTATTTTTTTAGCAAGCTTGTTAATTACTTTCAGCGCATTCGCACAGCAAGATAAGTATCAGTTTGACAATGACGAGCAAGCAGTGCGCTTCAGTGAGTTAACAAAAGAGCTACGCTGCCCAAAATGCCAAAATCAGAATATTGCCGATTCTGATGCCGTCGTCGCTAAAGATTTACGAGATAAAGTATTAGCACTTGTGAAGGATGGCAAAACCAAGGATGAAGTCATTGAATATATGATTGATCGTTATGGTTACTTTGTTCATTACGATCCGCCAGTTACACCTGCAACTTTAGTGCTTTGGGTATTGCCTGTTTTGATAGTTGTGCTTGGCTTTGGCTTTATTGTTATTCGACAACGAAAAGCCTCGGTGAAGCAAACATGGACTCATGAAGACGAAGCATTACTTGCTAAGTTAATTAAACAAAATCAACGTCAGGAGCAAAGCTAAATGGCATTAATGTGGGCTTTATTTGTTTTACTCACACTGATTGCATTGCTATTTGTTGTGGTACCCTTTTTTAAGCGCGAAAAAATTCAACGTCTTGATCACAATGCAAACTCGGAATTGATCCGTATCTACCACCAACGTTTAGAAGAGTTAAACGCTGATCTTGAAAATCAGCGTATAGATGCTCAAATGCATGAGGAATCTGTTGTTGAGCAAAAGCGACGCTTGTTAAACGAATTATCGTCTGAAAAAGCGTTAAATAGTTCTGGTAATAATCGCATTATTGCCTTAACTGGCGCTGGTTTTTTAGTTGCGTTAACCGTTATTTTTTATAGCTTCACAGGCAGCCAGCAACAAATAAAAGGCTGGCACGATGCAATGGCAAACTTAAAGTCATATGGTGAACGTGCTGTAATGCAGGATAAAGAGCCATTGACTCCAAATGAGCTTCAAGCATTTGCACTTGCACTGCGTACTAAGTTAGACAGAAGCGGTGATGATGAAGTTGCGTGGATGTTGCTAGGGCGTGTGGCTATGTCGTTGAATGAATATGACATGGCTATGCAATCATTTGATAAAGTGTTAAAGATGAACCCAGATAACAAGCAGGTGCTAATTAGCTATGCACAAGTTTTGTTAATTGAGGGGAGTGATGCAAATATGTCGCGTGCTGCGACAATGCTGTCGAAGGTTCTTAAATCAGAACCAACTAATGTTGATGCAATCTCATTACTGGCATTAATTGCTTATGAGCGTAAAGATTGGCTACAAGCGAAAACGGCATTTGAAGTATTACTGGCTAGTATGCAAAAAGACGATCCTCGCTATAGCATGATAGCGCAGCGAATTGCTGAAATAGATGCGAAAATGGGCAGTGAACAGGTTACTGATAACACACAAGCTGAAATAGCAAACAGTGAAATAAAAGTCACCGTTGACTTAGCCAGTGAGTTAAAAACACAGCTTCCGGATGATGGCACATTATTTGTTTTTGCAAAAGCCGCGAATGGTCCGCCTATGCCATTAGCTGTTGTTAAAATGACAGAATATAGCTTTCCACTAGAGGTAACACTCAGTGACAGCAATGCCATGGTTGAAGGATTAACGCTTTCTAGCACAGATAAAATTATCTTAACTGCGCGTTTATCAAAAGATGCAACTGTGGTACCTTCTAGCGGCGAATTAGAAGGTAAGTCGGATATTTTAGAGCGTGCTGAAGTTAAAGAGTACGCATTGCTGATTAATGAATTGATACCGTAAGGACAGTTGATGTTTAAGCACAGTTTATTTTTTATTTTTTTTGCGGTGCTCGCAGGATGCGCACAAGTACCTGACGAAAAACTAGATGACCGTGATCCCCTGCAGTCATTTAACCGCCCTATGTATGACTTTAATATGGATGTATTAGATGCGTATATCCTTCGTCCTGCGGCTGTTGGTTATGTAACAGTGACGCCTGTGCCGGTTAGACGCAGTATCGTGAATTTTACAGATAATATAACTGCGCCGACTGCTATGGTGAATGCTGGCTTACAAGGCAAACCGGGTAACATGAGTATTAGCTTAGCACGCTTTTTAGTTAACTCGACTGTAGGCTTATTTGGCTTTTTTGACGTTGCGTCATCGCTTGGCTTAGAAATAGTTGATGAGGATTTTGGTCAGACTCTAGGTATATGGGGAGTCGGTGACGGTGCTTATCTTATGTTGCCAGGTATGGGGCCAACCACAGCAAGAAACCTAACCGGTGATGTAGTTGATAATGTTGTTTTACCAGAAATTGCGCTTACTACGCCACAAACTATACTCGTTTTTGCATTAAAGGCTGTAGAGGCGAGGGCATCATTAATACCACAAGAGAGTTTATTAAATGAGTCGCTAGATCCCTATATCTTTATGAAAGATATTTATTTTCAGCGCCAATTGTATGAACTACATGACGGTAATCCGCCCATTGAAGAAGAGCCTGATGATTTTGATGAAGACTTCTTAGAAAATCTTTAACAATCTATTAGAATAAAAAATGCCAGCTTTTGCTGGCATTTTTTATTCGCTATATGTTTGTTTAATCGCCAAAAACTGACATTTGTTCATTTGCCCAGTTAACAGCATCATGATAAGCATCGGGCACCTCTTCAGGGGCTAGACCAAGCTCTTGTTGAATATCTTTAGCGCCTTGCCAGTTTGCTTGCTCGTATTGCTTTACAAGCCGTAAGTAAACGGCAAGTTGCCCTTCTTCATCGAGCAGTGCGGCTTTTATGTCATTACTTAATGGCAGTTTTTTCATCACGCTTGGCATATCTTCATCTAAGATAGCGTCCATTAATGACATCATGCCCGTTAAAAATGCCATGCCAGTATCACGTAGCTGACCGTGGTTAATGGCAAGTAGTTCGGTGAAGCGAGCTCGCGTTAATGACAGTCGAATTAGCTCAGCAGGTTTATCTGCGGCAACTTGTGCTGCAAACAACAGTGATAAGAAACGTTTTATCTCTTCGTTGCCTAATACAATAAGCGCTTGCTTAATGGTGCTTATTTCTGCTCGGCGCTTAAATGCTGCTGAGTTTGAGTAGCGTAGTAGCTTGTATGATAGGTTAACGTCTCGCTCGAAAACTTCAGTGATTTTTTTAAGGTTTACATCGACGCTTGATGTTTCATACAAAAGCTCTGCAAGTGCCATTTCTGAGGGGGGAAGTGTTTTACTTTGTACCATCTCTGGTTTTGAGAAGAAAAAGCCTTGAAAGTAGCTAAAGCCCATATCAACGGCAAGTTGATATTTCTCATATGTTTCAACCTTTTCCGCCAAAAGCTGGATCTGAGGGAAAGGTTTGATTGCTTCTATGACTTCTTGTATTGATTCCTTTGTACAGGTTAAAAAGTCGATTTTAATAATATCAATAAAAGGGTAAAAATGACGCCAAACAGGTTGATGAATATAATCATCAAGCGCAAGGGTGTAGCCTTTTTCTTTTAAGTCTTTGACTATAGCTAAAAGGCGTTTCCCTGGTTGGATTGTTTCAAGAATTTCTACAACAATCTGGTCTTTACCAAGCAGTAACGGGTAGCCTTTTTGCAGCGTTTCTAGGGTAAAGTTGATATAGGCAGGCTTATTATCAGTTAAATCATCAAGTCCAAAGTTGAATTGGCTGCCTTCAATGAGTCGAGAAGTCGCTTCATCACCATCAATCTCAGGAAACACGTTATCTACACCATCTCTAAAGAGAAGTTCATAGCCTACAAGTTTCTTTTCTTTGTCTAGAATTGGTTGGCGCGCAGCGTAAAAGTACATATTTGAAGCAAATCCACATCAGTTAAATCATTTTTCCCCGCAATATATTGCATTGCGTTTGAAATAGCATTAGTAAAAGAGCTGAAACGGGGAAAAGTTGTTTTATTATTTCACTTTAGATCCTAAGACTAGGATAAATCGTAATAGAATTCTATTACTTGCGTCTAAATAATAGAAAAATTGTTAGCAAAGTGTTTGTTGCGTCAAAGCCGCTACCCATCGGCTAGATTGGAGTTGGAGGGTAGAAGCATGATATAGTCGTGAGTGATATCGGTTTTTACCCCAATAATGTCTTAAAATTAAATGGCTTGCGAGTCATTATTCGGATTAAAAGCCAACATTAATCAATAATTGGAGGCTAATTTGGAAACAGGAATGATAATTTCGTTAGCATTGTACTTCATCGTAATGTTGGGGATTGGGCTTTATGCTTACAAACAATCAACAGATGATGTATCGGGATACATGCTAGGTGGTCGTAATCTATCACCAAGTGTCGCTGCGCTATCAGCAGGTGCATCAGATATGAGTGGTTGGTTACTGATGGGTCTGCCAGGTGCAATGTACTTGTTTGGTTTAAGCAAGGTATGGATCGCAATAGGTTTGGTACTTGGTGCTTGGGCAAACTATTTTCTCGTCGCACCACGTTTGCGCGTGTATACAGAGAAAGCGAATGATTCAATCACCATTCCAGACTATTTTGCAAATCGCTTCGATGATAATAAAAATATTCTGCGCGTAATTTCAGCTATTGTTATTATCGTATTCTTCACATTATACACTTCATCAGGGGTTGTTGCGGGTGGCAAGCTGTTCGAAAATTCATTCAACATGAGTTACGAGATGGGCTTGTATATCACAACGGGTGTGGTTGTTCTTTACACATTATTCGGTGGTTTTTTAGCAGTTAGTTTAACTGATTTTGTGCAAGGTTGTATCATGTTCGTGTCGCTGCTTGCAGTACCGATAGCGACCTATACTATGCTTGACCAGCCGTTTATGGATACGTTAGCTAATGCTCGCTATGACTTATTACTAAGCTCTCCGAAAGAATCGGAAATTCATGCACTTAATATGATGGACTGGTTTGCAGGTGGCTCAACAATTGCCATCATCTCGGCAATGGCGTGGGGACTAGGTTATTTTGGTCAGCCACATATCATTGTACGCTTTATGTCTGTTCGCTCAGTGAAAGATATGCCGACCATGCGCCGTGTGGGTATGTCGTGGATGACATTATCGGCAATTGGTGCTGTGCTAACTGGTCTATTTGGTGCCGCTTACATGCTGGAAAACCAAATGCCAATTGATGACAAAGAAACTATTTTCTTAGTGCTGTCTGAGCTTATTTTCCACCCACTGATTGCTGGCTTCTTACTTGCTGCTATTCTTGCGGCGATTATGAGTACTATTTCGTCACAGTTATTGGTGTGTTCAAGCTCATTGACTGAGGATTTCTATAAAATATATCTCAACCGCAGTGCGTCTCAGAAAGAGCTTGTTTTAGTCGGCCGAATTAGTGTTATTTTGGTTGCGTTGTTTGCTATCTACTTAGCTTATGACCGTAATAGCTCTATTCTTGACCTAGTCAGTAATGCATGGGCAGGTTTTGGTGCTGCATTTGGTCCACTTGTGTTATTCAGCCTTTACTGGAAACGTATGAACCTTCAAGGAGCCATAGCGGGTATGGTTGTGGGTGCTGCGACAGTTCTATTTTGGATTTATGCACCAGTTACGATTGATGGGCAAAAGTTAAGTGCAATTATCTATGAGATAGTGCCTGGGTTTATTCTATCAAGTATTGCGATAGTTGCTGTGAGTTTAAGTACACCAGAACCTAAAGAAGAAATTACTAAATTATTTGATGACGTTGAGGCATCACTGTAATTTTTAATTAGACACTTTTGATTAGATACAAAAAGGGCAACATAGAGTTGCCCTTTTTATTGGATTTTTATTTTTAACCTGCTGCTTTTTCTTTTATATCTGCAACATTGTCGGTGGCTGATTTTGCTTTTTTAGGTTTTACAGGGGCCTCTTTAATACCTTTCAAAACAGCCATAAATTGGTCTTTTTCTTTTGCCATCTCAAGTGCAAGAGATTCAATTTGTTGCTCACTAAGTGGTACGTCAACTTTCTCAAGCATCATTTCTAGTGATTCAGCAATGTCGAGCATCTTGTCATATGCGTCAGCTTCTTTTTTAGTAGTAAACGTCATTCGCTCGACTCCGTTTCTTTCTACAACATATTTAACAACAACAGCCATGATTTCTCCTGCATTTAAGCGTGGCATTTGTAGCGTAGCAACGCCACTTTGATTACTGTTTTTATATACAGTAATCGTTTGTGGCGGAATTTGCAAGTTTGATGAGTCTATTTTTTGTGGTGATTATTTGACATTGCGGTCGGTTTTAGGTTTATTTAATGATGTCACCATTATAGAAACGATAGGGATGCAATAAGCGTTAGGTGATAATTAACTTAACTATCCATAATGGATATCACGGAGGAAAATATGAAACTATTATCAAGTCTCTTTCTATCAATAGGCTTAACTTTATTGCCCACTTTACCTATTAGTGCAGCTGAAGATAAAGGAGCTGTGCAAGTTAAACAGCAAAAGGTGAATATAAATAAAGCCAGTGTTGAGCAACTCACTTTGCTTCCTGGCGTGGGTGAGTCAAAAGCCAAAGCGATTATAGAACACCGAACTCAGCAGGGGCCTTTTAAATCATTAGAACAACTCAAAGATGTAAAAGGGATCGGTGAAAAGGTGTTCTCGCAGCTAGAAGGAAAAATTATTCTTTAAATAAGTAAACAGGGCGGTTATTCGCCCTGTTTAAACTCTTTAATTGCGACTTGTAAATGGGGGAGCGCAAACATGTTTTCTATCGGTGTTGTTATGAGTGGATAGCTCAGACCAGCTAGTAGCAGCCAAGGCACAAGCGACCAGCCCTGAAAATAAGCTAAACCTAAAAACAGGGGCGCTAAAAAAACAAGTTTACATACAGATAAAATGATCTTTTGTGTAGGACTTAAATGCGCAAGTGCAAGAGCAATAATTTGCTGACGTTGTCTTACTTTAAACTCTTTTAAAGCAGGAATTTGACTAGAAAAAAAATACAACATTACAACGACTTTTTAATTACTAAACGACTTGCTACAACAGCGATAAAAACAAGTGAATAGGCTGCAAAAATAACTTCCATCCACGCAGGCATACTCATTGACGCAAATTGCCAATCTATGTTTCCACAATCACCTGTTGCAGCAAAGAAGCTTGGGATCCATTCGTGTAGAGGCATAAAGCTTGGAAAGTTTGGTTCAAATGCACAGCTAAATGCAAACGGGTCTGTATTGTTTTGCATCGCGATGTGTTCTTTGGCAATAAAGTAGCCCCAAATTGAAGATATCCCCCAAGTAACAAATGCGATAAGTCTACATAGGGTACTTTGTGGGTTGATTGCGCCGACAATACCTGCACCAAGAAGGCCAAGCATAGCAAAGCGTTGGTAAATACACATTATGCAGGGCTCAAGTCCCATATTGTATTGAAAGAACAGCGCTGTTATTTCAAAAACAAATGCGGTTAAGGCGAGTAAAACCCAAGGTGTTCTTTTGCTTGCTAATTCAGCTAACCAATTCATGAAAGATCCAATTTTGAAGTGTTTTCAAGATTATGCTTAGGGAGTGCCTTGGGTGCAAGTGTCTGCGGTGAATATTCGTAACAAAAAAGGAGCTTGCTAGCTCCTTTTGGTGTTACGACTAGTTTTTACGTTAAACGCTGACAGCTTGTAAAGACTCGCTTTGGTAGCAGCCTAGAATACGAATATATTGGGTGTGCTCTTTCAGCTCTTCGAGTGCTTGTTTGACATGTAAATCATCAAGGTTAGCCTCTAAGTCTACATAAAAAACCTCTTCCCACGGGTTACCAGGTACAGGGCGAGATTCAAGTTTTACAAGGTTTATTTGATGATGCTTAAATACCATTAACGCATCAGCTAATGAACCAGCTTGTTGCTTGGTTGCCATGATCAAGCTTGTTTTTGTTGGTATTTGTTTAGAAACCTGTAGTGGTTTACGTGCAACAACAATAAAGCGGCTATGGTTTTCACTTTGATTAGCCAGTCCTGTTTTTACAACCTCTAGACCAACATTTTTCCCTGCTTGAGCTGAGCCGATTGCTGCGCTATTGGGCGTATCTAATGCTGATTGCAGTGCATGGAAAGTTGAATCACATGTTTCATGTTGAATATCACCGAGCCCTTGTACAAAGCGGCTACATTGGGCGAAAGGTTGCGGGTGAGCATAGATTTTATTTATGTGAGACAGTTCTGTGTCTGGCAGGGCAAGCAAACAATGTTCAACACTGTGGGTCACTTCACCAACAATAGATACTTGCGCATGTTGTAAGAGATCAAATACCTCATTAATACTACCAGAGCTAGTATTTTCAATGGGGAGTAAGCCGAAGTCAGCTTGTCCATTTTCAACGTTCCCTGTAATTTGTTCAAAGCTTGAACAGCCAATTTCTATTACCTTTCCTGGACGTCGGCTAAAGTATTTATGGCAAGCCAATTGACTATATGAACCTTGACCACCCAAGTAAGCGACGCGGTGTGTTTCACTCATCGCATCTGGGTTGAGGCTTTTTTGTAGCATTGCTTGCTGGTTGAGTACAGAGTCTTCAAGAATGGTTTGAAATACATTGTTAATGTAATAGGCATCTAAACCAAGCGACTTTCCGTAACCAATTAGTTTTTCGAGCAACGCTTGCTCACGTGCTTCATCGCGGATTGGTTTATTGTTGGCAATTTTATATTCAACAACGCTGTGGCTAATACGGCGTCGTTTGGCTAGTAAGACAAGTAAGTCTGAATCTATTTCATTTATATCATGTCTTAACGCATTTAATGTATCAATGCTCATATTGGTTTCCTCATTCCAAAACAGCGCACAAACAAAAAAGCCTCCCAAGTGGGAGGCTTTAGCTATTCGGTGAAATTATCTCGCAAACAGTTAAGCCTCCTCTATCTAAAGAAGCTAAAAAAAGAAAAGTAAGTGCGAGCGTTAATTTGTTTCATTCAGTTAATGTAAGAAGTGTGGTTTATAAAGTCAACTGCATATTGTACGTAATTTGCAAATCATCGGCTAAGTGAGGAAAATTCATCAATCTTCATAAAAAATTTATAAATCTAAAAATGAATCTGGTATATTTGCCTTTGGAGAACAAATAATAACAATTATTAATAAGGTAGCCTAGTGGTGTATCGACGCCCGCCATCTCGTTTTGGTGTGAATTCGTTAAGTATGAAGTTATCGCTGCTGATTTCTGCAATTTGTTTGATTGCAGGTATATGTGCAGCCGCTTTGATGCTTAAGTCAGAAGAAAAACAGCTTGTTTTTGAAGAACATGAGCTTTTAAAGCATTCGAGTGAACGCTTAAGCCGTCAATTCGACCGTTTAATAAAAACAAAAATCAATATTGCAGAGCAAGCAAACAATGTCGTTAGCAGCCAGCTGTTAAATAGTGAGTCTCATATACTCAGTAAACACAGTGCTGATATTAAGTTTGCAGTTGATGGCAGTGTTCGCAGCACCTCAGAAGATGGTTTATCTGCTGCCTTTATCCCAGAAGAAAACTATTCAGAATTTTACAAGCAATTGATCAACGACTCAGAGTCGTTATGGAAAATTGTTTCACCAACACTTATCCAAGACTTTTTTAATTTTTATCTAGTTACAAAAGATAACTTTATTCGTATTGCACCACCAAACTGGGCACTCAATGTACCTGGCGATTTTGATTTCACAAAAGGTGAAACTTTTAATTACGCTCAGAATGTGCTCAACCCGAGCAGGGAAGCTGTGTGGTCAAAAGTGTATTACGACACTATTTGGCATAAATGGGTGGTGAGTGTACTTGTTCCCGTTTATCGAGGTAATGAATTTTTTGGTGTTACAGGCAGTGATATTGCGCTCGAAACGCTATTGGCTCAACTGCCGATAGGAGATCGTGAGCAACACCTATTAGTATTCGATGCAAAAGGGCAGTTACTCGCACACCCAGATTTAGAAAAATCGATGCTAGAGCAATATGGTCGAGAAGGTAAAGTGTTACGAACAGAGGATTTTGTTAATCCTGACTTACAAAAGCTCATCGCAGAAACAATTCGCCTAAAATTACCTGAGTCAGCTAATTCATTTGTTCAAAATGACGAAACACACATTATTAATATTCGTAAAGTTGAGCATTTAAACTGGTATATCGGAATTTACAAAAAACGTTCTTCAGCATTATCTGCGTTAGAAGAGTTAAAAGTGAAGTTCTTTGGTTTGTTTATTCTATACGCTATTTTAGTGGCGCTGTTGTTGCATCAAGCATTGTATCAACTGGTACTTCGCCGTATCCATTCATTAGTAAATGCGGTCGTGAGTTTTGGCAAAGGTCAGCTACAAACTGAGTTTCCAAAAGCAAATAAAGACGAAATTGGTACACTAAATGGCTCTTTTAGAGACATGGCTATTGAAATTAGAAAGCTGATTGATGGATTAAACCAGCGTATAAGTGAAAAAGAGATAGCAGAGAAAGCTGCAAATAGACTGTCAAAAGCAGTGGCATTCTCAGGAACCGGTGTGGTTATTACCAATCAAAACTTTGAGATTGAATATGTTAACCCCAAGATGGTTGAAATGACTGGGTTTGAAGAGCGTCATTTCATGGGGTCATCACTTTTAAGCATTATTTCGCAGGAAATGGCAATTTTAGTCGATGATATTGATGTTGATCTTCGAAGTCGTAATTATTGGCGTGGTGACACTTTACTGCAAGGAAATGAACGTCAGTCAGTGTGGGTGTCGTTAAGTATTTCGCCTATTCGTGAAGACGCAGGAGAAATCACCAGCTATGTTGCCTCAGCACAAGATATATCGTTTGTAAAAGAGAGCCAGCGAAAAATGGAGCAGCTGGCATATTTTGATACGCTCACCGGCCTTGCTAATCGTACATTTTTTAGAATGCAGTTACGCAAGTCGATGGCACTTGCAGAGCGTGGTCATTATGCGTTTGCCTTATTCTATTTTGACTTAGATGAATTTAAACGTATTAACGATACACTTGGCCATGATGCGGGCGATCAATTATTAGTAGAAGTAGCAAACCGTTTGAAAAAACGCTTGCGCACCGAAGATACCATTGCTCGCCTTGGTGGTGATGAATTCGCGGTCCTATTAAGTGGTATAGAACACCAAACTCATGCTATGGAAGTGGCTAATACGATTCAAAAGACACTGAATGAGCCAATTAAACTCGGCAATAATGAAGTGATCATTAGTGGTAGTATAGGCATCACGATGGCGCCTTTTGACAGCCAAGAAGAAGATCAGCTGTTAAAGCATGCAGACCTTGCAATGTATGAAGCAAAAGCCAAAGGTAGAAACACCTATCACTTTTATAGCCAAGAGCTAAATGCCGCTGCCAATGAACGCTTATTCATCGAAAATGAGCTACGCACAGGTATTCGCGACAAGCAATTTGTTATTTATTATCAGCCACAAGTCGATAGTCGAAATCAACATGTTGTTGGTTACGAAGCGTTGATTAGATGGTTCCACCCAACTGAGGGAATGATCCCTCCAACAAAGTTTATTCCGATTGCTGAAGCAACAGGGCTTATTGTTGAACTAGGGGCGTGGGTATTACAAGAAGCGTGTGAATTTGCCGCACGTTTAGAAAGAAAAAATTTAAAGAATAACATTTCAATAAATCTCTCGGCGCGCCAATTTAAAGACGCTAACCTAGTACTCACCTTAGATAAAATCATCAAACAAACTGGTGTTGAACCCAAACGCTTACATTTAGAGTTAACTGAGAGCATGTTAATGGGGCATGTTGAAGCCGCCATATTACAATTACATCAGTTAAAGGCATTGGGTGTATCAATCTCAATTGATGATTTTGGAACAGGCTACTCTTCACTCAGCTATTTGAAACGCTTCCCTGTTGATATTTTGAAAGTGGATCGCTCGTTTGTAAAAGACATTCCTGATGATTCAAATGACATGGAAATTACAGCGGCGATTATTGCAATGGCACAAAAGCTTAAACTCAATGTGGTAGCAGAGGGTGTTGAGACGATTGAACAGATTGAGTTTTTACAAAACAATAACTGTTATATTGTACAAGGTTACTACTACAGCCCACCAGTTAGCGAGGCTGACTTACCTGCGTTGTTTGAGCGTTTAGAACAAACAGATAAAATATAGTCGCTTATATTTATCTGTTCTTTTGGTAAATTTAGTTAGGACTTCATCTGGCTGGCGGCTATCTGTGAAGAGCAGATGTTAAAACATATCAGGCAAAGCGATTACTCCTTAAATTCACGAAAATGAGCACGTTAGGCACTATTAAGTTGCTATACGTTTGCATAGTGCGTTGCACTGATGAGTTAGCTATACTGTGTGAAGTATGACCTGAAGGAGATTTTGTATGTATGTTGAAATTGACGAAGACGAAGTTAAACACTTACATTTAGAGAAGTTATCCGTCGGTAAGGTCGTAATTTTACGTCAGGACGGCAAGGAAATTGCCCAGATTGTTCCTATTACTTCTAGTAAATACCCTCGTGTTCCAGGTCAGTATCAAGGGCAGGTTAAAATTGAGCCAGAGTTTTATGAAGCAGATACCGATATAGAGACTATGTTTTATGGAGTCTGATACAGCTAATTAAGAGTCATTCAGATAAAATAAAAAAGGGGCATTTTTAGCCCCCTGCAATTTTCACCTTGAACTTAAGGCCTTCAAGAATCGCTTTGAGCTTTTCTCTATCATCGCCTTGCACCTCAATAATGCCATCTTTCACCGCACCGCCTTGGCCCATCTTACTTTTAATGGTCTTAGCAAGTTTTTTCAGGTCATGCTCTTGGCTATCAATGCCAACCACTAACATGACACCTTTGCCTTTACGGCCTTTTGTTTGACGCTCAATTCGTAAAAAACCATCTTTAAAGATTTTACCTTGGATTGATTTTTCCTCTTTAGGCTGTTCAATGCGGCCTGTAGCGGTTGAATATACTAGATTATTATCACTCATTTTAGATCTCACTTTAAATGAAGGTTGTATGCTGTAAATCATAACAAATTTCCCTCTAAGTGTTTTAATTTTTGGCTTATTTCTCCTAAGCAGTTATATTTAGATTAGTCTTCGGAGAGATTTGATTAATAGGAGTTTATTATGAGTTTGACGCGCAGCACTTCTGCTGATGGCGCTATCTTGACCGTACAAATCAAAGGAAAATTTGATTTTAATCTGGTTCAATCTTTTCGTCAGGCTTACGCTGACCTAAATGATAATATCAATAAAGTGGTTATTGATCTTAGAGAAACAGATTATATGGATAGCTCGGCACTTGGTATGCTTCTTAATATGAAGAAAAACCTAACCGGTAAAGTGGATAATATTCAAATTAGTAATTGCCAACCACAACTAAAGAAAATCCTGCAAATCTCTCGTTTTGATAAAAAGTTTGATATTGATTGATGCTTAACATTCTAGTGGTGGATGATCTTGCTTTAAATCGTCGACTATTAACCGTTATGTTGGAGCATCAAGGTTATCAAGTTCACACAGCTGAGAATGGCCTTGTTGCGCTGCAAATACTCGAAAAGCACACTATTGATATTGTGCTCCTAGACGTTGTTATGCCTGTTATGGATGGTTTTGAAACCGCCGCTATTATCAAAGAACGTTTTAGCCAAGTTTACCTACCCATTATTTTTATCACCTCCCTTGAAAATGAAGAAAGCTTTGAGAGATGCCTTGCTGTAGGTGGAGATGACTTTCTCCATAAACCATTTCAAGAGGTTATTCTTAACGCTAAAATTAAAGCTCACTGCCGTATAAGAAATTTAAGTCAAAAGGCACGAGAGCAAAACCTACAGCTCGAATATCACCAGAACCAAGTTGAACGTGAGCATGAAATAGTTGAGCATATCTTCAATAATGCGTTAGAAAACCAATATACATTTACGCAGCATTTAGATTTTCATTTATCTCCTGCGGCTATGTTTAATGGCGACATGTTCCTTGTTGCGCAAAGCCCAATAGGTAGCTTGTATTGTATGTTGGGTGATTTTACGGGGCATGGCCTAGCGGCTGCTGTGGGGGCATTACCGGCTTCTCGCGTGTTTTATACCATGGTTAACAAAGGTATGTCTGTTAGCGACATTGCAGCGGAAATAAACGCAGTATTAGGTAATTTATTACCTGGGCACATGTTTTGTGCGGCTACTATTATTGAGTTAAGTAACTCAGGTAAGAGTTTGTCTGCGTGGTTAGGTGGCTTACCCGATACCTACATTATTGATCAGCAAGGCCATATATTACGTACATTAGAATCCCAGCACATGGCGTTAGGGATTTTAGAAGAAGATGAATTTGAGCGTGGTCTTATTCATCTCGAAGTCAACGAAACAATGCGGCTTGTTATGGCAACCGATGGCATTATAGAAACCGTTAACTTACATGATGAGTTTTTTGGTGAGCATCGATTTATTGAAGCATTAAGTTCAAAAGAAAATATTAATAGCCAGCAGCTAATAGAGACTGTAAACCAGTTTTCTCAAGGTTATGAACAGCAAGATGATTTAAGTTTAGTGCTATTAAATTGTTTACCAGCACCGGAGCCTGAGCAAGAGGCGGAGCCTTTTTCACCTTTACCTTTTAATTTTTCACTTAGTTTAAATTCAAAACAAATAAAAAGCACAGATCCCGTGCTTGAAGTTGTGGATGTGATATCTAAAGTAGCGGGTTTAAATGCACACCGTGCGAATATCTTTTTAATCCTCTCAGAGGCTTACAATAATGCGCTTGATCACGGCGTATTAGGACTCGATTCTGATATAAAGAATCAAGATGATGGCTTTTTAATTTATTATCAAGAACGTGAGCAGGCATTAGAAAAACTGACTGATGCGCTTATTATTATTGATATTCGTTATTGCCCAGATACCTTGGCTCTTTATTTTACTATTTGCGACTCTGGCAATGGTTTTGCGAATAAAAATGACGGCCAGCATAACTTGCAGCGAGAGCATGGCCGCGGGTTATCTTTACTGGGTGAAGTAGCGTCAAGCGTAGCTTTTAATGCGTCTGGAAACCAAGTTGAAATTTGTTACCAATTATCCATAAACAGTGCTAGCTCTGATTGAAAGCCCGTGTTATGCTTTCTGGCATTATAGATGTTTGGATGGCTAAATGATTTCTACATACTTATCTGTCGCTCAGCTTGATTTATCAGAGACTTTAGTGGCAGAGCAATTATCAAACCTAGAGCAGTACCTTGCACAGTCACAGTTACCTGAAGTACGTTGGCAGTATCAAATTCCTGAGCTTGGCGAGGGTGGGGCATGTAGCTTATTTGGTTACTTGCAAGATGAACCGTTTAAGTTAAACGATTATGTTGATGATGATGCGATAAATACTGCAAAGTTAGCAAGGCTTCAGCAAATCATCGATTATGTTGTCCAACAAACACAAGTTGATTGGTTTGGTATTTATCAATCAACTAATACAGATGAAGGTGATCAGCTGTTAAAGCTTGTTTATCATGGTGCACCAAGTCGCCCATTGTTTCCACTCACTGAAGACTTTGCAAAAGGCAGTAACAATGTTCAAGTTGCTTTGTCTAAAAAAGGTCGTGTGATTAATAATGTTGCAGATTATTTGGCGCAAGGTGGTGAATATTATACGTGCGATCCTAAAGTAAAAGCCGAAACCTGTTTGCCAATTTTATCTAGTGAAAATACCTGTTTAGGCATTATTGATGCAGAAGCATTTAGTAATGATTTCTTTGATCAGCAAACCCTTGCTTTACTTGCAGCTTGTTGTATTAAAATTCCTCAACTATTGGTCTAATTTAACTAGTAATCAGACTCGGTTTTTATGTTAAGCTAGTGGCAACGCTAACCCCCTATATAAAAGAGATAGTCAATGTTCTCAGAATTAAAACCATTACCAACAGATCCTATTCTTGGCCTAATGGCGGCCTTTAAACAAGATACAAACCCAAAGAAAATTGATTTGGGTGTAGGTGTTTATAAGGATGAGCAAGGCAATACGCCAGTTCTTAAAGCGGTTAAAAAAGCGGAAGCGTTTCGTTTGGAAAACGAAACCAGTAAATCGTATATTGGCTTAGCGGGTAATCTAGATTACTGCCAAAAAATGGAAAACTTATTACTGGGTGAGCATCCTGCGTTATTAGCAAACCGTGTTCGCACAGCACAAGCACCTGGCGGTACAGGTGCACTTCGTGTTGCAGCTGAATTTATTAAGCGTTGCAACAAAGATGCAACTGTATGGGTTACAACCCCTACGTGGGCAAACCATATCAGTTTATTTGAAGCGGCTGGTTTAACAGTAAAAGAGTACCCTTACTACGACTACGAAAATAAAGACCTTTTATTTGATGAGATGATTAACACGCTTAAGCAGGTGCCTAAAGGTGATGTTGTGTTATTCCACGCATGTTGTCACAACCCGAGCGGTATGGATTTAAATGCTGAGCAATGGAGCACAGTGGCAGATCTTGCTGTTGAAGTTGGTTTTACACCACTGGTTGATATTGCATACCAAGGTTTTGGTTCAAGCCTTGAAGAGGATGCTGCAGGCCTACGTAAATTAGCGGCAGCGGTTGATGAGCTGATCATTTGTTCTTCATGTTCGAAAAACTTTGGTTTATACCGTGAGCGTATCGGCGCATGTTCAATCATTGCTAAAGATGCAGCAACTGCAGATATCTCTAACTCTGTATTGTTAAGTGTTGTACGTAGTATCTACTCAATGCCGCCAGCACACGGTGCTGATATAGTTAGCACTATTTTAGGTAGTACTGAGCTTACGCAAATGTGGCATGACGAGCTTGATGAAATGCGTAATCGTATTAATGGCTTACGTACTCTAATCAAAGAAAGCTTAGCAGCGAAAGGTATTGAGCAAGATTTCTCATTTATTGACCGTCAAAATGGCATGTTTTCATTCCTAGGCATTAATAAAGATCAAATTGAGCGTTTACAAAAAGATTATTCAATCTACATTGTTGGTTCTAGCCGTGTAAACGTTGCAGGTATCAGCGATGCAAACATTGACTACTTTGCAAATGCAGTAGCAGACGTTTGTAAGTAACCAGCTGTATCGTGATAAAAAAACCGCATCATTTTGATATGATGCGGTTTTTTTGTATCTGCTATTTTAACTCACCTAATGAAGCCAGCGTATAGCACTGGTCACCATATTATTGTAACGCTCTAATGGTGCACCTATGCTAGCAATTAAAATTGTATCGGCTTTTTCTCCACGACTTATGTGGCCTGCAAAACGCTCATCGCTAAACTCATCAGAACCTGAGCCAAAAGGCTGCTCCTCTGAAGGTACAATAAATACAGTCATTGGGCCAAAGTCAGACTCAAATACTAAGTGCAATCCTTTTTGACCTTTAAAATCACAAAACATCAAGTACGTGACTTTGCCTGGAAGCTCATCTAAGTGGCCACCAATGGTGGCAAACTTCTCATTAACGTACTCTAAGTCAATTGCTTTATGTTTATCTAAAGAGCCAATTTCATAGTATAAGTGCGCTAAAGCATGCTCTCCAACGCTATATAATGAATGCTGTTTAGTAGTAATAAAAAATACGCTTATAGCAACTAAGAATGAGGCTGCAGCCGCTAAATAAAAGCGATTAAATGCAAAGCGTGATTTAGCTTCAACGACGTTGTCGTTTTGCTGTTGTTCAACATGCTCTTCAGATGCATAGGTATTTTCAATAATGCGCGCAGCTAAATCGTCTGGCACAGGAACATTTAAAGCGGCATTCAACTCGTCGTCAAATGCACGAATGTCGTCAATAAATGCTTGTTTATCACTGTCCTGCTCGGCAAACGCTTCAAGTTCCTTATCAATAGTGCTTGGCTCGGCGAGGATGCGGCGGCGAAACTCGAGTTCATCCATTATTTTGATGCTCCTCTAAGTTGGTCATCATCACTGCTTAAAGCCTCTTTAAGCTGGTTTCTGGCACGAAATAATCGTGTCATGACGGTATTTTTGTTTAAATCGAGTATCTTAGCGATTTCATCACCAGAACAGCCCATTACTACTTGCAAAAGTAGAGGCTCTCGATATTCGTCTGCTAACTTTCCAATTTGTCGTTGGATCACTGTTTGTTCCATTTCAGCATCAAGGGATGTGCTTTTATCATCCACTAAGGTATCGTTTTCAACATCAGCGTAATCAAATTGCTTTCTTTCAAAACGTCGCGCATTTTCGCGACGTAAAATAGTAAGTAGCCAAGGTTTAGCAGCGTGTTGATCTTGGAGTGAATCCAAGGCACGCCAAGCCCTCAGGAATGTTTCCTGCACTAAATCTTCAGCAATAGTTTGATCACGGCATAACCAATATGCAAAGCGATAAAGCTCACTGTGGTAGATATGAACGAGCTCTTCATATCGCTTTTGTTTTTCCGTCATAGTTATCTAGACCTGCCCTTAAGGAAAAAACTTTCTGGATTTATTATTTTTTTCAATGCGGCTAATCGCTGTTAGCCGCTTGATGTGTATTGTTTAGTTATTATTAATCGTAAAGTTTTTTTAGCCCCTGATTTTTGTCAAATGATTGAGCTCTTTTTGTTTGGGCTAAACCATTAATGATGATTGCTAAATCAGGCTGCTCATCACTTGAACTATAGAGTTTTGCACGCAATTTAGCAATTTCTTCGCTTAGTTTAGAGCTTGATCTTGTGTCCATGAGCGTATCAATCGCGTTATGTGTTTGCCCTGTTTCATGTTTGGCGTAACGTGAAAGGGCTAAATAAAATGCTGAATAGTCTTTTGTCTTTGCATATTTCTTTAGTTCAGATAAAGAAACCGAAGACACTTCACTCTTAACGTCATTTTTATTGAGAGAGTTGCTAACAGGTCGTTTTCTTAAGAAGAACACGAGTGTTGCAATCCATAAAAGGTATCCTCCAGCAGCAACAATTATAAGCCAAATAGGCTGAGTTACTTCAGTAATAGTACGAACAGCAGGAATTTCACCTGTGAGCTCTTGGCTTGTGTTTGGTGCTGTATTATTGGTATTTGCTGTCAGTGCATTAGTGCTAGGTATCACTGTGATAGTACGTGCAGGGATCGTTGCGTAACTAATTCGATTAATTTTTGTATTAAACCATGGCAGCTTTACTTCTGGTAATGTAAACGTACCAGGTGTCTGGGGGAGCAGCGCATACGAGGCTGTTTGTTGAGAGATAACACGTCCATCCCTAACTAGATGATTTGTCTCTTTTTCGTCAGGGTAGCTTCTAAAACCTTGTACTTGGGGCATCTCAATATCTGGCAATTGCTCTTTGGTTACACCGAGCGCTGTTAAAGTGATTGTACGTGTGATTGGTGTGCCAACTTCGACTGTATCGTCTTTTGGTTGCCACTGCTCATCTAAGTTTACTAGTTCACTTGGTAGCCATGCACCTTGGTAATTTTCTGGAATAGGTTTAATGTCGAGATCAAGGTCTTCACCTATTGCCGATATTTCCATCTGACGATAGTTCTGCCTAATTCGGCCATTAAATACTGGCGCAGTAATTGTGTGTTGACCACTTTTTTGCGGTTGTAGTAAATATTCTCGGGTAATAACGAGATAACGTTTACCATCGATTAATTCATAGCTTTCTGACTGTTTACCAATAGCATTGAGTTGAGCATCATCCATTTGAGGAGTACTTAGGTTTCCATCAAGTAGCTCTTTATTGTTATCTAAGTAAAGTTTAACGGTATATACACCGGCTTCTTGGACATACAAGCTATCTGATTTTACACTCGTTTTTATAAATGCCTCTTTATTTTGCTCAGCGTTTTGGCTGCGTTTAGACACTTCTAACTCTATTGGTTTTGAACTAACACCTGCAACTGTAAAGGCGGGGATAGTGTAAGTACCTTCTTTACGCGTCATTAGTTTTACTGACCAATTAGTTTGCTTACTGATCTCACCATTTACGATATTGGTTCGAGAGCTTACGCTGGTGGGCCCAACAACAAAGTCTTTTAATAGTACAGAGGTATCAGGCTGCTCGCTTTTGACACTATCATCTACGGAGATTGTTAAAATAAAAAACTCGCCAGCAAGTACTGGGTTTTTATCAACACTTGCCTGCAGTTGGCTGGCGGCCCATAGCGGCGCTGCCGCGATTAACAATAAACAACATAATAATCGCATTACCATGATTTTTCGGCTCCTCGTGGACGACGTTGATAGGTTCGTTTTTGTGCTTCTAGCTGCATTTTATTTCTTAATAAGATTGCAGGATCATCGGGGACTTTGCGCAACAGTTGATTCAGTTGTTGTGCTTTCTCTTTTTCTTCATTGGTTAGTTCGGCTGCCTGTGCTTGCATCGCCTGTTGCTCAGCTTGCTGCTTGGCTTGTGCATCATTTTGCATAGGCTCAGGTTGAGTCTCTTTTTGCTCATCAGATTGCTCAGGCTTTTGTTCATCGGATTGTGATGACTGCTCTGATTCAGACTCCATTTCAGGTTGATTTTGCTGATCTTTATTAGACTCGCTTTGTTCACCTTTTTGATCTGACTGCTCACCTTGCTCAGACGGTTGTTGGTCATCTTGTTGCTCAGTTTGCTCAGAGTTTTCGCCTTGCTCTGAATTATCGCCTTGTTGCTTTTGCTGGTTGTCTTGTTGACTGTCTTCGTTTTGTTGATCGTTATTTTGCTGCTGATCTTGCTGCTGTTGCTCTTGCTGATTCAACAACTTTTCAACCAGAGCTTGGTTTTCCTTTGCTTCAGTGAAGTTATCTCTAAGCTGTTGTGCTTGTTTGTAAGCATTTATAGCTTGTTCAAGCTCACCTGCTTTTGCAAGGGCATTACCGTAGTTATAGAAGCCCGTAGCAGATTTATCTTCACTAAACGCATCCATTGCCGCTTGGTAATTACCTTGTTGGTAAAGTGCGGCACCTTTTAGTTGAGAGTTCTCAGCTTGGGCGGCTTGTTCAAATTGCTTCTGCTGATAAGCATCGAGTGCGCGTTGATCTTGGTTCTTGAACATTTCTGGTAGCTCAGCGGCATACACGTGTTGCTGCGGCAATAGCATAACGAACATAAAGCCAAGCACTAGGCTGCTACGACGAATTAAAAAGAGTGCCAGTGGCATTAAGATCAGCAGTCCATAAATACCTGCATCTACACGCCAGAGTGTTTGGCTTTGCTTTTCATCTTTAAGTATTTCAGCATTTGCACTAGGTGCAAAGGTTTGAATATCTTGATTGTTGGTCTGATAAAGTGCAAATTTGCCACCACTATTACGTGCAAGCGCGCTTAAACGACTGATATTCAGCGTTGGAATCACAATCTGCCCCTGCATATCTTTCAAAAAGCCACCTTCAGGTAACTTAATAGGTGCACCTTGCTCAGTACCAACCCCGTAAACATTTAAGCGATAATGTGACTGATCCGTAAAACGACTAATATCTTCTTGATCTAGGCTATCAATACCGTCAGTGACTAGAATGATATCACCTTCTAAGTAACCCGCCTGATTGAGCAACTCGTTCGCTTTTTCAAGTCCTTCGATTACATTAGAGCCTTTACTAGGCATGATTTCAGGGCTGAGGCTTGGAATGAGATTCGCTAATGTACTGGCATCGTTTGTTAATGGTGAAATGGTAAAGGCTGAACCTGCATAGGCGACTAATGCTGTATCACCTTCTTTAAATAGCTCAATCATATCAAGGGCTTTAAAACGTGCTTGTACTAAACGACTTGGCGCAATATCTGTACTGAACATGGAATAGGACATATCCATAACAATAACGCGGGCGTTTTTCGCTTGAAACACAGGGACTTGTTTCTTCTCAAAGCTTGGTCCTGCACTAAACACGATAGCGAGAATCGTAAATAGAGCAACTAACCAAAGTGGCTGACTTTGTTTTTTATGATTGTCGCTCATAACAAATTGCGCTAAATGTGGGGCAATTAACGCTGCCGGTGCGTTCTTTTTATTACGCACCAATAACACACTAAAAATAATGACCGCAGGTATTAATAACCAAAGTAGGGCAGGGCGAATAAATTCGAAATCCATATTACTTCTCCTGCTTAAGTTGGCGAGTAAAGCTAATGAATACAGCAAGAACAATTAAACCAAGTGCTGCCAATAGCGGAATATAAAACAATGAAATCTGAGGGCGAAAAGTCTGCTCATCACTACTAACAGGTTCGAGCTTATCGAGTTCTTGATAAATCTGCTGCAAACCAGCCACATCTTTTGCTCTAAAGTATAAGCCGCCAGTTTGCTCGGCAATACGTTTTAGCAAGCTTTCATCAAGGTTGCCGCCACTCATACCACCCATATTAAATAGACTAAAACCACGTGGGTTATCTGAGCCGACACCAATGGTATATACTTTTATACCTTCCTCGCGAGCTAACAGTAGCGCATCTTCAGGATTGAGGTTACCAGCAGTGTTTTGTCCATCAGTTAAGAGCACCACGATTCGATTGCTCTCATCTTTGTTAGCAAAACGCTTTACAGATAAACCTAAGGCATCACCGATGGCCGTTGCGCGGCCTACAAGGCCAATTTGTGCTTCACCAAGCATTTGGCTTACGGTTTTAACATCACGCGTAAGCGGTGTTTGTAAAAATGCGGTATCACCAAATAAAATTAGACCAAGGCGATCGCCTTGACGTTGTTCAATAAAGTCACCTAGTACGGCTTTAACCATGGTTAGTCTGTCGACATATTGGCCTTGATAAGCCATATCTTGCTCAGTCATTGAGCCAGATAAGTCTACCGCCAGCATAATGTCACGGCCTTCATTGGGTAAAGTAATTGGTTCATCAAGCCATGTTGGGTTTGCAATCGCAATGACCAATGAGACCCATACCGCCCATTCAAGCAATGACACTTTGTGACTATGTTGTTGAACGGCTTGGTTGTTAAGCCCAAGCTTAGCAAAGCCTGGAATACGTAGACGTAACTGACCTTGCTGTTTTGAAGGCATAAAGCGACTGACTAACCAAGGCAAGGGTAAAAGCACAAAGAACCAAGGCCAACTAAACTCAAACATTGATAGGCTCCTTGAGTTTAAAGTTGTGAATGGCGCTGCGTAATTTAGCCGCAAGCTCTGCATTATTATTTTGCTGTTGGTAAAGTGGCATGAGCTCATCGTAGCTAAAAGTGTCTCCACAGAGCTTTGATAAACTCTCTGACCATTGTGCCAAAGGCTGTGAAGCAAGCTGACTATTATAATAATGACGTGTTAAGCGCTTAAGAATAATATGCAACGCTTGTGCATCATCTTTAGCCACATTTTGACTCATTTTAATCGCTTGCTTTTTGGCTTTCTTGAATTGCTGATTTTTATATAGCAACACTAAACCAACTACCAGTAGTGCAACTAAAAATACAATAATTAGCCACCAAATAGGAGCCAGTGGCCACCATGCGACCTCTGAAGGTGCAATGACATCATGTAAGCCATCGAGCGGATTTGTTTGCATTATTACTTTCTCACTAATTGCAGCTCAAGCGGGGTGGCTGCACTGAATGAAATTAAACTAAGTCCAGATTTCTGTAGACGTTTTAGCCTAAGAGCGAATGACTCTTGTGCCGACTTAGCAAAGCGTTCCCGAAATTGCTTATCCATTAACGGCAGAGCAAGATCTTGCCCATTAGCAGATACAGTCACTGTTTGCTTGAATGCAGGAAGTTGATGTTCGAATGGGTCGCTAACGTGGCAACCAATTAACTCGCAGTGACGGCTTAGTATTTCAAGTTGTTTAAAGCTTGCTTCGTCTAGTGCGCTAAAATCTGAAACGATATAAACTAAGCTACCGGGCTTAGCTAAATGGTTAAGACGCTTGAGGTTCTCACTAAATAAACTGGTCGCGCTTTTATCAACATTAGCTAACGCCTGACTATGAATGTCACATAAATTATGGCAAAGCTTTAATACTGCTTTTTCCCGTGATGTGGGTTTTAGTTCATGATGACTGTGTTGGTTAAATACCAAACCACCAATTCGGTCGCCACGCTGACAAGCTGACCATGCAACCAAAGCGCTGATATGTGCTGCTTGCACTGACTTTAACAATAACTTTGAGCCAAACAACATGGAGTTTGAAAAGTCGGTGAACACAAAAACGGGGCGCTCTTTCTCTTCTTGGAACAGTTTTGTGTGAGTTTCGCCAGTGCGAGCGGTGACTCGCCAATCGATTGAGCGAATGTCATCACCAGTTTGATAATGGCGTACCTCAGCAAACTCCATGCCTCGCCCTTTGTGCGGCGCAAGGTATTGCCCTGCTAAGCTGTTTTTGATTTTTACTTTCGGTGCAAGTTCAAGTAAGCGCGCTTTGGCTTTGTAATACATCAACTCTTTGAGTGATAAATTAACACCTTGGCTATGGCTTTCATGCAACCAAGTAGCTATATCTAATTGACCTGACATAACTTATGGTACTGCAACCAGTTCTAAAATACGCGTGATCACATCATCTTTGCTGATGCCGTCTGCTTGGGCTTCGTAGCTTAAAATAATACGATGGCGTAATACATTATGCAGTACCGCCTGAATATCGTCAGGGGCAACAAAGTCACGACCTTCAAGCCAAGCATGAGCTCTAGCACATTTGTCTAGGGCAATGGTTGCACGTGGGCTGGCACCGTACTCAATCCAGCGACCAAGCTGCTCATCTAGTTCAGAAGCTTCGCGGGTCGCAATGATTAGTTGTACCAAATACTTTTCAAGTGGTTCAGCAAGGTACAAACCCAAAATTGATTTTCGTGCTGCGAAAAGATCACTTTGGCTAATTTGCTGTGTTTCAGCTTGTTTATCAGATATTGCTTCACCACGGGTCAGGCGAAGAATATCAAGCTCGTGTTCTGCCCCAGGGTAATCAATACTTAAATGGAGTAAGAAGCGGTCAAGCTGTGCTTCAGGAAGAGGGTAAGTCCCTTCTTGTTCTAGCGGGTTTTGGGTTGCCATAACCATAAATAGCTCAGACAGTGGGTAAGTATTTTTACCAACCGTTACTTGGCGCTCAGCCATGGCTTCTAATAAAGCAGATTGTACTTTTGCAGGCGCACGGTTGATTTCGTCAGCTAAAATAAGATTGTGAAATAGTGGCCCTTTTTCAAATACGAATTCACTAGTTTGCTGACGGTAAATGTCGGTGCCAGTGACATCCGCAGGGAGTAAGTCAGGAGTAAATTGTACACGTTGGAAGCTACCTTCTACGCCTTTTGCTAAAGCATTCACTGCACGTGTCTTTGCAAGACCAGGAGGACCTTCAACAAGTAGGTGACCATCTGCCAAAATAGCGATTAACAGTGCTTGAGTTAATTGAGGTTGGCCGATAATTTGCGTGTCTAAATATGATTTTAATTGTGAAAATGCGTTAACTGCCATAATAAAAAGACTGTCCTAAATAGCGTGAGTCAAAATGTTATTGTTATGCGCCGATATAAGCCTATTCAGTGCTGATAAATTAGCTAAGCGTTATTATTAGTTAGGCGCTTTTTACAAGTTATAAGGATTCAAAGCTTACAACACAAGTGTTAGACATAAAATCCTAAAATAGTTCGTTATTTTTTAAGGATTTTTAGCCTACCATATAAATACACGTTATTTTTGTAAATAAGCTAAAAAAAGCCTATGGTTGGTAACTAATTTCGTTTCTCTATTGGCATTCGTATTCGGGTTGTTTTAGAATCAGGAAAAACAAACAGGTCAGACCTGTCAGCGGGAGAGCATAAATGTCTGAGCAAAATATACTTAAAACAGCAAAGGGCGATCGTATCGCCATCGTTAGCGGCTTACGAACGCCGTTTGCAAAACAAGCGACTGCATTCCACCATGTGCCAGCACTTGATATGGGTAAACTGGTTGTCAACGAGATGCTTGAACGTCTTAATTTCGACAAGTCTGAAATCGATCAACTTGTATTTGGTCAAGTAGTGCAAATGCCAGAAGCGCCTAATATTGCTCGTGAGATTGTTTTAGGCACAGGTATGCCTGTTTCAGTAGATGCATACTCTGTATCACGTGCGTGTGCGACAAGCTTCCAAGCAATTGCTAATGTTGCTGAGTCAATTATGGCAGGTTCAGTGCAAGTGGGTATCGCTGGTGGTGCTGATTCATCGTCTGTGTTACCAATCGGTGTGAGCAAAAAATTAGCCGGCAGCTTGGTTGATTTAAACAAGGCGCGAACACTTGGCCAGCGTTTGAAGATTTTCTCAAAACTGCGCCTAAAAGATTTACTCCCTGTACCACCAGCTGTTGCTGAGTACTCTACTGGTTTATCTATGGGTCAAACGGCAGAGCAAATGGCGAAAACGCATAGCATCAGTCGTGAAGATCAAGATGCTTTAGCACATCGTTCTCACACTCTTGCAAGCCAAGCATGGGCTGATGGCAAGCTAAAAGACGAAGTAATGACGGCCCATGTTGCGCCTTATAAGAGTTTTATTGAGCAAGATAATAACATCCGCCGTAACTCAACGGTTGAAGGCTACGCGAAATTAAAACCAGTATTTGACCGTCAGCATGGTTCAGTTACTGCTGCTAATGCAACACCGTTAACAGATGGTGCCGCTGCGGTATTAATGATGAGCGAGAGTAAAGCTAAAGCACTGGGTTACAATATTCTTGGTTATGTACGTAGCTTTGCGTTTTCTGCAATCGGTGTTCATGAAGACATGCTAATGGGTCCGGCGCACTCAACGCCAATCGCTCTAGATAGAGCAGGTATTACATTAGCTGATTTAGATTTAATTGAAATGCACGAAGCATTTGCAGCGCAAACACTTGCCAATATGAAGATGTTTGCGTCAGATAAATTTGCACAAGAAAAGCTAGGTCGTAGTAAAGCGATCGGCGAAATTAACATGGACAAGTTCAATGTCTTAGGTGGCTCTCTGGCATACGGCCACCCATTTGCGGCAACAGGTGCACGCCTGATCACGCAAAGCTTGAATGAACTTAATCGTCGCGGTGGCGGCCTAGCACTCACGACTGCGTGTGCAGCGGGTGGCTTAGGTGCAGCCTTTGTATTGGAGAGTGCGTAATGACAGATTCAGTATTTAGTTTATCAGTGGCTGATGACGGCGTAGCCGTTGTAACCATTGATGTGCCGGGTGAGAAAATGAACACCCTGCGTAGCAGTTTTGCAGAAGATTTAAAAACCTTACTTAAAGATGCACAAGCACAGGCAGTAAAAGGCATGGTGTTTATTAGCGGTAAGAGCGATAACTTTATCGCCGGTGCTGATATTAAAATGCTTGATAATGCTAATAGCCGTGAAGACGCATTAGCGCTGAGCGAAATGTGCCAAGAAGCGTTTTTTGATATGAAAAAACTGCCTTTCCCAACAGTGAGTGCCATTCATGGTGCAGCACTGGGTGGCGGTTTAGAGTTTGCTTTAGCTTGTGATTATCGTGTTTGTTCTGACAGCGACATCACTAAACTTGGCTTGCCAGAAGTACAGTTGGGCTTATTACCAGGTGGCGGTGGTACACAGCGTTTACCTAAATTAGTGGGCCTTCAAAAAGCACTTGAATGGATGCTTACAGGTAAGCAAGTTCGTGCTAAGCAAGCGAAGAAAACAGGCTTAGTAAACGACTGTGTGCCGCACAGTGTTTTACTTGACGTTGCTAAAGAATTTGCACTAAAAGGTAAGGCGAAGGTTACTAAACCAAAACTTGATCGTTTAAGCCAATTACTTGAGTCGAACCCATTTGGCCGCAACATTATTTTCAAAAAAGCACAAGAAAATGTGCTGAAGAAAACCGGTGGTCACTACCCAGCACCTTTAGCCATTATTAAAGCAGTTCGTGCAAGTGTTGAGCTTGATCAGTTAAAAGCATATAAAACTGAAGCTGAAGGCTTTGCCACGCTAGTTATGAGCGATGAGTCAAAAGCATTGCGCGGTATTTTCTTTGCAACCACTGAAATGAAAAAAGAATGGCGCAATGATGATGCACCAGCAATCGCTAAAGCTGCGGTATTAGGCGGTGGCTTAATGGGCGCGGGTATCGCTCATGTCAGTGCAGTGAAAGCGGGTGTGCCAGTGCGCATTAAAGATGTGGCTGAAAAGGGCATCAGCAATGCGATGAACTACAGCTATAAAATTTTAGATAAAAAGCAAAAGCGCCGTATTTTGTCTAAAGCTGAGCTGCAACAAACCATGAACCGTATTACCGGCACCACCGATTACAGCGGCTTTAAACACATTGATATCGTTATTGAAGCGGTGTTTGAAGACTTAGCTCTTAAGCAAGGTATGGTAGCTGATGTTGAACGTGAGTGCCAAGACAACACTATTTTTGCAAGTAATACCTCGTCATTACCGATTGCACAAATCGCTGCGGATGCAGCGCGTCCAGAAAATGTAATTGGTCTGCATTACTTCTCACCTGTTGAGAAAATGCCACTTGTTGAGATCATTCCACACGCGGGTACGTCTGAAGAAACCATCGCCCGCGTTGTTAACTTTGCCCGTAAACAAGGTAAAACACCGATTGTGGTTAAAGACATGGCTGGTTTCTATGTAAACCGTATCTTAGCGCCTTATGTAAATGAAGCGGCTAATTTATTGCTTGCAGGTGAGCCAATTGAAAAGATTGACCAAGCCTTAGTTGAGTTTGGTTTCCCAGTTGGTCCATTAGCATTACTTGACGAAGTAGGGATTGATATTGGCTCTAAAATTGCCCCCATCCTTGAAAAAGAATTGGGCGAGCGTTTTAAAGCCCCCGATGCCTTTAACCGCTTAATTGATTCTAAGCGTTTAGGCCGTAAAACAGGTCGTGGCTTTTATCTTTATGACAAAAAAGATAAAAAAGTGGATGAGTCAGTATACGAGTTACTGGGAGTTACGCCATCACCTCGATTAAACAAGAGCGAAATTGCTAAACGCTGTGTGGCACAAATGCTGAACGAAGCGGTGCGTTGTTTAGATGATGGCATTATTGCTAGCCCACGTGACGGTGATATTGGTGCTATTTTTGGTATTGGTTTCCCTCCGTTCTTAGGCGGTCCATTTAGCTATATGGATAAACTTGGCGCAGCACAGGTTACTTCTGAAATGGCCACATTTGCTAATTACAACCCAATTTTTACTCCTTGCGATACATTAAAAGTAATGGCTGAAAAGGGGGGGCGTTTTTACCAAGCAGAAAGTGAAGAGTCGGCAGTTGCCGAAGCTGCACAAGTCGATCCAGTTGAAGTAACCAAAAAAGTGGTTGAAGACGAGCAAGCTTCAGATGACGTGGATACAGAAACAACTAAAAGCTAATTCTTTAAATTAGTTAATTTAAAAGCCCTGCTCATTTTGAGCGGGGCTTACTGTTTCAAAGGAATATTGCTTTAAAGAAATATAAGAAATTTTATGGCATCACTGTGATTTTATATTTAATATAAGCAATTAAATTCAATGACTTAATTTCAACAAGGATGTCAGAGTGTCTACTTCATGGAAGCCTAAGGGTTTTATCGCTATTCTTCTTGGCGTGTTATTTCAGCCATTTGTATTTTTGTACGTTAATAAATTCAGGTTGTTCATTACTTACCTTGTCTTAACGGCCTTATGTTACTTGCTTGACATTAAAATCCAAGCGAGTGCAGGAGAGGCTGATTGGTATCAAGGTATTTATCTCACAAGTGTGTTTATAATTATATGTCCACTCCATGCTTTTTGGATAACAAAGCACTATAACGCAGATAAGAAGCGGCCTTGGTTCGCAAGTTGGTGGGCTGTAACTTTAATTTATCTTACCCTCTCTGCTGCTCTTATTTTAATGAGAATTTTTTCATTTGAGCCTTTCACTTTACCAGCTTCATCTATGGCACCTCAGTTAGATAAAGGGAGCCAAGTTCTAGTTAGTAAAATAGGTTTTGGTAATTATCGGTACTTAGGCTATCAAATTTCAAGATCGCCCATGTCAGCTAAAGTAGGTCGAGGTGATGTTGTTGCCTTTCAGTATCCGAAAAACCCTGATTATACTTGGCTGAAACGCGTAATAGGGGTGGCTGGCGATAGAATTGTTTATCGAAATAAAACTGTTTATATCCAAAAAGCATGTGATGAGGGAGCCGACATTTGCGCTGACTTCATCCCTTTAGAGCAATCTTTCGTTTCTCAAACTGAAAGTGGACTTAAAGTTCTGCAAGAGGTAAATGATGGTAAACATTATCAAATTTTACTAAATGAGAATCACCCTGAACAGGTAAGTCATTATTTCAACCAAGCAGGCAGCGAAAAGGCGGAATGGATCATCCCTGAAGATCACTACTTTGTTATGGGTGACTCTAGAGATAATAGCTCAGATAGCCGCTTTTGGGGCTTTGTTCCTAAAGATAATGTGATAGGAAAAGTGATTTATACTTGGTAGCTGTAAAGCAGCTTAAGCTGCAGTATTGGCCATAAGTGGTATTTAATTAGCTAAGTAGGTTTGTTATAACTAGACTTATTTACTTAGCGATTGATCACCATGACTCTCACCACTGCGCGATTAACTTTACGGTTGTTAAATGCTGATGACTGGCCACTGTTTTACACTTTGCACAATGATGCAGAGGTTATTGAGAAATGCTTTGATAAGCCCTCAGAAGCGCAGCTACGTGCGAAGTTTAATGAACGTTTAAAGCCTTGGCAGCCAGATGCAAACTCGCCACTGTGTTTAGTTATTATTGAAACGAGTACCGGTAAAGAGGTGGGTGTGACAGGTTTTACCTCATCAACCGTTCCTGATATTCAAGAAGTTGGCTACTTATTGCTGCCTAATTTTCATGGTCGTGGCTATGCTACCGAGTCTTTAAAGGCGGTGCTTGATTTTGCTCAGGCTGAGTATTCTGTGAAGGAGTTTAAAGCTGTCGTCACTGAAGGCAACATAGGTTCAGAAAAAGTACTTGAGAAGTGTGGCTTTCAGCTAGTTGATAAGCAATTAGATGCCTATGCCATTGGTGGGGTTTTGTATACCGATCATCATTTTCATTTAAATTGCACTGATCACAGGGTGTGATCAGTGCGGTCAAGTTATAGGTGAAGCTCAATCGCTTTTCTGTCTTTTTCAGGCATATTTGCAACCACCAAATCAAACGAGTTATCAATCATTCGTTCAATTTCTCCTTGTGGGATAGTGCCATCTAAAATCACTGTATTCCACAACCGTTTATTCATATGGTAACCAGGAATTACAGAAGGAAAAATATCACGTAATGCTTGGGCTTCGTCCGGATCGCATTTTAAGTTAAGCCACCAAACAGGTTCACCATCTTCATTTGTTTGGCCTTCTTTTCCCTCTGCGAGAGTCGCAAACATTTTATGATTTACTTTGTAAACATCGACGTCTTGACCAAATGGCTGAGTGAGCATTACCACTGGCTTTTTCATTAAGTATTCATGTACAGCATGTTGATTCATGATCCAGTCCTTGAAGTCATTTTTCGTTGCTATAAAGATAGCATCTTTTTATTCGGTTTGAGACATTTATTACGATAATTCGCTGAAAAATAGACCAATTACATCAGCAAAAGTAAAACTGCAAATTTTTGTTGAACAATAGTAATTACGTGGTAAATTCCTGTCATTAAAAAACGATAGGAATACACCCATGCCTAAGGCTAGTGAAGTCAAAAAAGGTGCCGCTATTGAGCATAACGGCCAAGTTTTAGTAGTAAAAGATATTCAACGTTCAGTACCGCAAGGTCGTGCTGGTGGTAGTTTATACCGCATGCGTTTATATGATGTTGTTACTGGTGGCAAAGTAGACGAAACATTTAAAGACAGCGATATGCTTAAACTTGCTGATTTAACTCGTCGTGAAGCGATGTTCTCTTACATTGATGGTGAGGAGTATGTTTTCATGGATAATGAAGACTACACGCCTTATAACTTAAACAAAGAAGCAATCAGCGAAGAGATTTTATTTGTTAATGAAGAGACGCAAGGTCTACATGTTATAGTAATCGATGGCTCACCAGTGGGGATTGACTTGCCTTCAAGTGTAGAACTTGTTGTTGAAGAAACAGACCCTTCAATTAAGGGCGCTTCAGCAAGTGCTCGCTCAAAACCTGCACGTTTGAGTACAGGCCTCACTATTCAAGTGCCAGAGCATATTTCAACAGGCGATCGTATTCGCATTAACACCGCAGAACACAAGTTTATGGGTCGCGCTGAAAAGTAGTCCTAACTGGTTATGTTTGATAAAACCGATTGCTGATCGGTTTTATCATTTTATTTACTTATAAAGTAGTATTTTCATTAATCATTTAATATTACTTTGTTTAAAGATTGAAAAAGGGACAGAAAAAGCGCATTATTAAGCGCTCAAATTATTGCTATGTGGCTGTTTCTATCATGTATACGGGTTAGGTAGCAAAAACAATAATAACAAGCAGTAGTAGATTAAATGTTAAACCACGGATTGGAAAACAGAGAATACGTTAAATTACCTGAAGGGGTTGATATTGCAATCACACCCGCAGGTGTTGTCTCCCGTAGCTATGCCTACATCATCGATTTCCTATTTCGCAGCCTTATTATGTTCGTTGTATCACTTGTATTTAGCTTTTTAGGTGATGCAGGGCAGGGCATTATTCTGATTATTTATTTTATAACATCTTGGGGATACAACATTTTTTTTGAAATGAAAAATGGTCAAACTCCTGGGAAAAAGCGTCTTAAGATCCGCGTAGTACAAGATAATGGCTTACCAGCCAGTTTTTCACAAATTGTTGTACGAAACCTATTACGTCCAGCAGATATGTTACCTATTGGCTATTTTTTAGGGCTAGTTGTCATGATGTTCAACTCTCGTTTTAAGCGTATTGGTGATTGGGCAGCAGGCACTATGGTTATTTATGATGATGAAGTAGAGGCACGCCCTGAATTACCGAAAGGCAATATTGAAATCCCAGTATTGAGCTTAAGTACGGAAGAACAATTAGCAGTGCTTGCTTTTGCAGAGCGCAGTGATGAGCTTTCTGATGCGAGGCGCAGTGAACTCGCTGCAATTTTAGCTGAACCATTTAAGTTAGAGGGCAATGAAGCGCAGAGTATGTTAATCGGTTATGCGCGTTTTTACTCAGGTCAGTTAAGTAACTCTAATGAACAGGCGCATAGTGAGACAGTGCAATGAAGCAAACGCAATTTGTAAAATCGAATAGCCAGAGCTGGAATGAATTTAAGGCGCTTTGCGAGCTTGCAGAATCAGAAAGTTTGCCGGTTTATTTTCCTAATATGTACCGTAAGGTGTGTAATGATTTAGCCATTGCCCGCAGTCGCCAATATAGCCCCGTACTTATTGAGCAAATTAATCGTTTAGTTCAGTATGGTCAAAAGCGCTTGTACTTATCTCGCAGCAATCAGTTTTCTGAGATATGGCATGTTGCCCGCACAGCATTTCCTCGGGCCCTCTATGAGAACCGTATAATGCTGGGCATTAACTTATTAGCATTTTGGGGCTTAGCACTTATCGCGTTTATTTGGGTGATGCTTGACCCTGATGCGGTATATACATTTTTGGGGCAAAGCACTGTACTGCAAATTGAAGAAATGTATAACCCCGGGGGCAGTGTACAAACAGCTGAGCGTGGCGCAGCTCAAGATCTCATGATGTTTGGTGTTTATATTTACAATAACATTGGCATTGCATTTCAAATGTTTGCTGGTGGGGTGTTGTTTTGTGTTGGCGCTGCATTTTTCTTACTATTTAACAGCTTTTACTTTGGTGCGATTGCCGCTCACATTGTTAATATTGGCTTTGAAGGGCCATTTTTCTCATTCGTTATAACCCATGGTTCATTTGAATTAACCGCGATTATTATTGCCTCTGCTGCAGGGTGTCAGATAGGTTATGCATTATTGAATCCTGGTCATTTTACCCGCGGCTATGCAATTAAACAGGCCGCACAAAAAGCATTGCCTCTTATTGTTGGTGCGTTTTTAATGCTTGTTCTTGCGGCATTTATTGAGGCCTTTTGGTCGCCACGTGATATAGCCAATGAAATTAAATATAGTGTAGGGAGTGTTTGCTGGGCGTTTGTTTTGTATAGGCTATACAAGGGGATGCGTTATGGAGCTTAATAGGTTAAGTTTTAACCCGCGTAAACGTAGCGCCTATGAAAACTTTGATTTAACTGTATTATTAACTAAACAGCACTTTTTACCTTTGTTTAGCCTTTATATCTGCTTAGCTTTACCAACATTTTTGATATTAGGGTTTTTACTTGGCTGGTCAATCGCTGCATTTGCTGTATGGCTATTAAAACCTTTATTTGAACGCCCTTTACTTGATTACATGTCGAAGGCTGTTTTTAGTCAACCAACCTCGATTAAGTCAAGCATACTGGTTATAAAGCAGCTTAAATTTAAGGATATGCTAGCGCATTTAACTGTATTTAGGCTCAGCCCTAATCGTGCATTTTTGGCTCCGGTGGAGCAATTAGAGCGCTTATCAGCAGAGCGAAAGCAAAAACGTAAGCAAGTTCTTTTTGCAACATCAAAGCCAAAGCAAACCTTATGGATGCTTTTTTGCGTACATTTCGAGTTTATTGTTTTAATGGGACTTTCGGCTTTTTCAATTGCATTGATCCCAGATTCATTTTCTCTTGAAGAATCTATCTATCAATTTCAAGACTCTCCGGCTTGGCTAGAAATTGCCTTTAACTTACTTTATTTATTAAGTATTTCCCTCGTCGCGCCATTATTTGTCACAGGGGGGTTTTTAGCCTATTTACATCGCAGGGTTGAGCTCGAAGGTTGGGACATTGAGCTTGCTTTTAAGAATATAAAAACACGTTTTGCACAGCCTTTGTCATTGATATGCGCTTGCTTACTTAGCTTTTTGGCAGCGATGCCACAAACCAGTTTTGCTGAGGAGCTTGATAAAGATGCTGTTAAAGAGCAAGTGATTACACTTTACAATCAAGATGATGTTATTGAAAAGAAAACGACTTGGGTTCCTGATTTTAATTTTGAGCAAGACAACGCAAGTCCATCATCGTTTGATTTTTCATGGCTGAGTAACTTTTTTGAGTTAATTGGATTTACGCTCAGCTATTTAGTATGGGGCTTTGTAGGATTACTTGCACTGTGGCTTGTTTATTATCTTGTTAAGAATAAAGGCTTTTTTACTGGGTTGAAGCTGCCTGAAAAGTCACAAAAAAAATCTGACCATGTTATTCCGTCTTTATTTACTGACATTAAACATGACGAACTTCCTGATGATTTAATTAGTGCTGCACTTGAGAGTTATCGTTCAGGAAACTTACGGTTAGCGCTTGGTTACTTATTGCATCACTCACTTCGCTGGGCACAGGTTCAGTATGAGATAAAACTTCATCGTTCAATGACTGAACGTGAGTGTAAACAAGTAATTGATGCAAGCGTGCCCGAGCAATGGCAAGCTGTATTTAGCACATTATTTTCAGCATGGGTCAGTGTTGCTTGGGGACATCGAAAACCTAATATCGACTTTGAACAACTTGCAGAGCAAATTAAGCAAATGTCGTTGCCTGTGGAGTTAAACCATGAAACTTAAGTATTTTATGATTGGTTTACTGGTTTTAACCGTTGCTTTACTCGGGTCAATGTTGGCATCAGTAAAGTGGGAAAAACAGGAAGTAGAGATAGGTTTTCAACCAGAGGTAGCAAAAGACAGCTTCACTCTGGCTCAGCGTTTATTGGCTTCATATGATGTGCAATGGCACAAAGACAAACGTTTAGCCAGCCAAACTAACCCCAATCAATTAACAATAGACCCAAATACTATGCTGGTTGTTGATGAGGCTGTACTTGCTAACTCATATGAGCTTGATCAACAGCTAGTGCAGTGGGTCGCTGACGGTGGGCGTTTAGTGTATGTACTTAACCGACAGCGCGATGAGCTAGGGATTGATAACGCAATTTTTTTCCAAGAGTTAGGGATTGATGTTACAACCGTCGATGATGTGTTTGAATTCAATTTTGTGCTATTAGAAGAAGGCAGCTCAAATACAACACTGACAATTGATGAGACAACGCAATTAGAACTCGAACTTAGCCAAGCTTTTAAAATTGATAGTTGCCAAGGCGTGCAAACAGAAAATCAAGCGGGTGATACTGTAATGTGCGATCTGCCCTTTGGTGCAGGCCGTGTTATTGTTTTACCATCACTGGCCCCTTTTACTAATTATAAGTTACGGCATCTAGATCATGGCAGCCTATTAGTTTGGTTAACTCAAGGTGCCAGTAAAGTGACGTATGTGCCGTATTTAAGTTACCCAAATTGGTTATCTAAGTTGTGGCATTGGAGCTGGCAGTTTGTGGTTAGCTTATTACTGACAGTGGTATTTGCTGTGTGGCATATTAGTAGCCGTATTGGCCGTGCATATGCGCCAGATGTCGATAGCAAAACAAGCTTTGATCAGCATATTCGAGCTATTGCAAATTTTTACACAGAACACGGTCATGAAGCGCGTTTATTTGAAGCGTTAAAAAAAGATTTTAATGCAAAAGTAGAGACGCGAGTCCCTAATTTCAAAATGCTTAGTGCACACAAACAGGCTGAGATTATTGCCAGCCTAACTCAGTTTGATAAAGAGCAAGTCGAGATCTTGCTTTCAAGCGAACTTCCCGAGTCTCGTGAACAACGAACAGATTATATAAAACGATATAGACAATTAAGGAATGCCTTATGAGCACGGAACTAGATACTCACTCATTGAGCCTGGTAGATGCGGCAAACGCAGTAAAAAAAGTGAAAGAAAATATTGCGCGTGTTCTTGTTGGTCAAGATGCCATTGTAGAAGACGTATTAACAGTATTGTTTGCCGGCGGACATGTGTTACTTGAGGGTGTACCAGGGCTTGGTAAAACCTTGTTGGTACGAGCACTTGCTAAAAGCTTGAGTGTTGATTTTTCACGGGTTCAGTTTACACCCGATTTAATGCCATCGGATGTCGTTGGTCACAGTTTATATGATATGAAATCGGGTGAATTTAATATTAAAAAAGGACCTGCTTTCACCAACATATTATTGGCCGATGAAATAAACCGTGCACCTGCAAAAACTCAGTCAGCGTTACTTGAAGTGATGCAAGAACAACAAATAACCATTGATGGTGACACGCTGTCAATCGACTCGCCATTTATGGTTCTTGCCACGCAAAACCCGCTTGACCAAGAAGGCACGTATCCGCTACCTGAAGCAGAACTTGACCGTTTCATGATGAAGATTGAGCTAGGGTTTCCTTCGTTCGAATCTGAAGTGGAGTTACTAAAACTAAACACCAAGATGGTTTCGAATGAATCAACCGTTGATGAATTGCCTGCTGTATTGAATGCTGCCCAAATTGCACAAATTAAACAGCTTTGTGCAGATATATTAGTGGACGAACAGATTTTAAATTATGCGGTTGATATTACGCGTAGCTCAAGAACGTGGCAGGGAGTTTTACATGGTGCAGGGTTGCGAGCATCAATTAATATTATTAAAGCGGCAAAAGTTATGGCGCTAATGAATGGTCGTGACTTCGTAACCCCTGATGATGTTAAATCAGTGTCAGTTAACATACTTCGCCATCGTTTGATCTTATCTGCTGATCTTGAGCTTGAAGGTGTGTCATTTGATGAAGTGATTAGTGCCATTCTTGCTAGTGTTGAAGCACCACGATCATGAAACGTATAAAGCTAAGACCATCAAAACGCCTAGTACAGATACTGAGTGTTATTGTCCTCTTAGTGGTGGTATCTGCTTTGATTGAGCTTAGCAGCTTATTTGTTACGCTACTGCTTTGTATTCCTTTGCTGATTGCTTGTGTTGATTGTTACTTTTCGCGATTTGGGCACAATGTATCTATAGAGCTTTCAACAAATCAAAATATGGCGTTATATCGCTGGCAGCCAATAAAGTTGCTACTAAAAAATAAAGCGAAACAGGTTCTACGTGCTGATATCAGTATTCATTTAACAAATGCTCTGGAGCTTGCTGAAGCTGTAAAAAGTATTGAACTTGAGGCAAACCAACAAGCTGAGCTTAGCTACTCTATGCGTGCCCATAAGCGAGGAGATGCAGATATTTCGGCGGTTGAATTGCGTATAACTTCTGCGTTTGGGTTATGGCAATCAAATTGGTTAGCAACACATCGTACCCAGTTAAAAGTATACCCAGACTTCAGCCGCGTCACGTCGAAGCAACACCTTAACGGCGTGACAAATAAACCAATTAATGGCCTTAAGTTAACAAAAAAACGTGGTGATGGAATTGAGTTTCATCAACTAAGAGAGTACCGCCAAGGTGACAGCGTTAGGCAGATAGATTGGCAAGCAACCAGTAAACGCCGTAAATTGATATCCCGAGAATACCAAGAAGAGCAAAACCAGCATGTCATTGTTATGCTTGATGCTTCAAAGAAAATGGCTATAGAGGCTAAAGAGGGCAGTCACTTTGACCACGCGCTAAATGCATTATTGTTACTATCACACACGGTATTAAAGCAAGGCGATTGGTTTAGTATGCAAAGCTTCAATCAAAACGTGCGTTGGTTACCTAGTGTAAAAGGGGCACAAAACGTGTCGCGGGTCATGAACCACTTTTATGATCTTTACCCAGATCAAAGTAGCAGTGATTATGTGGTTGCTGTAAATCAGCTAATTGCCAAGCGTAGTAAGCGCTCTTTAGTTTTACTCGTTACAACACTCGACGAACAAAGTATTGATGAATTACTGCCAGCGATAAAACTATTACAGAAGCATCATTTAGTTGCCTTAATCAACATAAATAACCGCTCTGTGAGTGAAGTGCTTAAAGAACCAATTCAAAAGTACGAAGATGCGACAAGTTATTGCGCAGCACTCAGTTTATTAAATACACATAAGAAAAATATGGCGAAACTGAGAAAAGAAGGAGTGATTGCGATTGATTGTAACCCTGAGCAGTTATTGCCTCATGTGCTCAATACATATTTGAATGTGAAACATTCAGGTGCTTTATAATGATGCAGTTAAGTAACTAAAACATACTTGGATGTTAAACGGGACACATAGTAAAAAGGCATTAAAATTTAATGCCTTTTTCATTATGAAATTAAAGTAGCTTATTGCTGTCTATCAATTGCTTCATTAATCTTGTATTGGAAGTAAATAAAGTTAAAGAAGAACGTTAAAATACCATTTAACTTTACAGGTTCAGCGCTACCTTCATTAATCAATTCAGTGAGTGAAGTACGCAGTGAGAAAACTAAAATTATACCTACGACAAACGAAGCTAGCGACACAATAAAGCCGAGCTCAGGTACAATGCCTGCTATTGATAAAACAAGGTTAACTACATACAGCGCCACATAGCCATAAATTAGTCCTTGAGCTATTTGGTTTTTCGCCAGTGAGTTTGCTTTGTTTGTTCTATTTACAAGCCAGTACACACTGTAGATACCTAATGTGATAACAGCTAAAAAGAACACGCCCCATGCCGAGAAGCGGTCAAAGTTCAAAATGGGTTTGTTGCTACCATCGTTATTTTGTGTAAGGTTTGCTTCCGGTGCCTCGTAGACGTTTGCAGTATTGTCAGACATGATGTCTCCTAATCATTTTTGTTTATTCCTTATGTGCATCAATGCACGTTCCTATTTTAACAATTTTGACCGCTTTGTATATAAATAATACAATTTTTTATTAGGTTTATGTTTGATATTTAAGAATATAATCTGCCTTTATACTGGCTATTTACATCCTGACGTTTTCACTGGTGCTTAAGTTATGTACACTGCGCGCTTATAACTGTGGGGGCTATTGTGTTTTTTGTTTGTGTGAGTTGTGTATTTATTTTTGTAATGTATTTAGAGTCCGTTTCAAAAGGCATGCCTGTTAAACGATGGGTACTTTTAGGGGGGGCGCTAGGCCCTGTTGCTTGGTGCTTGTTTAACATCCATTATCGACGTGCATTGATACGTCATATCGGCTTACAAGCGTGCAGCTGGCGACCTTAAACTTCAACGCTTCTTAATAAACTAGGCGCTGATTTATTACGCTGTTTTTTCAAAAAAGCTGTGAACTCAGGTTGTGACAAGGGTTTTGAGTAGTAATAACCTTGAACTGTTTGGCAATTTAATTGCTCTAACATCGCTATTTGCTCTGCTTTTTCAACGCCTTCAGCAACAACATGTAAGTCAAGGTTGTGTGCAATGGTAACGATTGAGTCGACCATATTACGGCCTCGTTCTGATTGCATGTCGTCTATAAAAGCTTTATCAACTTTTAATGTATTGAGTGGGAACTGCTTTAAGTAAGCCAACGATGAGTAACCCGTACCAAAGTCATCCATCGCTAAGTGTATACCTCTGGCACTAAGAGAACGCATCACTGAAATTGCTTCATTAGGATCGTCCATTACCGTTCCTTCGGTTATTTCGAGCTCTAAAAAGTAAGAGGGTAGTTCATTCTTTTGTAAAATTACATCAATGCGAGTCGTTAAATCAGGTAAGCTAAATTGCTTTGCTGATAGGTTTACAGCGACACGACCATTAAATAACCCTTGGTCGATCCATGCCTTCACATCACGACAGGCTTTATTAAGCACCACTTCACCGATTTCAATAATTTGCCCCGTTTCTTCTGCGATAGGAATAAACATTCCTGGGCTGATAATCCCCTTTTTAGGTGTGATGAAACGCACAAGTGCTTCCATACCATCCAATTTGCCGGTGCGAATATTCATTTTGGGTTGATAATAAACTTCAAAATGATCTTCTTTTAATCCGTAACGCATTAGGTTTTCTATTTGCAGACGTTTAACGGCTTGGCGGTTCATTGTGTCGTTAAAGAATAAGTAACTATTGCCTTTTTTCTTAGCGTGGTACATCGCTGTATCGGCATTTTTTAATAAAAGCTCAGGTGTATTGCCATCTTCAGGGAACAGTACGATACCAACACTCGAGGTGATTACTAGCTCATGGCTTGCCATGTTAAAAGGTGTGGCAATCGCTGCTAAAAACAGCTTTGCCATTCGCGTAATCGTATGAATGTCGTTGGTGCCTGACATAACAAGTGCAAACTCATCACCACCAAGGCGATAAAATACGTCTTTTTCACGGGTGAGCTTATTTAATCTCATGGCCAATTTGGCGAGCAGGCTGTCACCAAGTTGATGGCCTAAGGAATCATTGATCTTTTTAAAGTTATCTAAGTCAAATACTAATAGGGCATGATGATTATCTTGTTTGGCGAGCTTTTTAAGATTAGTAAAAAATAAATTACGGTTAGGCAAGCCGGTAGTACGGTCTCGGTTTGATAAATTATGTAATTGTGACTCAGCTTTTTTGCGCTCTGTTTGGTCAGAATAAACCACAACGTAATTACATATTTGATTATGCTCGTTTTTGATTTCGTCGATAGAAATCTCTATGGGGAGTAACTGTCGTTGTGCATTTCTAAGTTTAACTTCTTGCTGCCAGTGATCTGTAGCTCTAACCGTTGCTTTTATTTCATCTACGTAGCTTTGATCATAGCCAAAAAGAGCAAAATCTTTCTTTAGATATTGCTCTCGAGTACCACCAAAAAGGGTCAAAAAGCTGGGGTTTAAATCAACTAATTTAAAGTTTTTATCGTAAATTGCGATGGCATCAGTCAGTGACTCAACACATTTTGCAAATAGGTTTAAACGTGCTTCTGTGGATTTGAGCTGTGATATGTCACGTACGGTGCCAGTCATACGTAGGGGGTTAAGATTGACATCTTTTTCAATAATCTTTCCGCGATCGAGTACCCAATGCCAACGCTCTAAGCTGTCTTTTATACGATAGCTTGCTTCAAAAAAGGCAGTGTGTTCAGCAAAGTGTTTTTTAAGGGCTTTTTCAACATGTTGTAAATCATGAGGGTGGATTAAATCACGGTTGGGTGGGAAGCCTGCTGCGTTATTCGTATCGGTGGTATATTTATCGTTTATACGAATAACTTCACCTGTTTTTATATTCCAGTCCCACAGAGTATCTCCGCTGCCTTCTACGGTACTTTTTAATCTATGTTCTGAAATACGAAGTTGATGGCGTGAGCGTTTGAGCTTATAAATAACGAATAGCAAATACGGTAATAACAGCAGCATTATAGAGCTAGGTATAAGCAATAGGGTGCTTTGCTCTAGCTCTATAGGGCTTGCGGCGGCTGAAGCGGTTGAAAATATACCGACCATATTGAGTGTTAGAAATACAGAAATCATTGTTATTATTTTTGTCATTAATGCAATACCTTAATTCGCACCAGATAATTTAATCTAAGCTCGCAAGCGAGTCAAAGAGAATGCGAAGAAAGGGTTGTTTTTGACTGTTTTTTGATTGCTTTATCACTTAACAGCTCTATTCGAGGTCGCGATTCGGCAAATGTCTCTTTTATGTATTGTTGCATTTGCTTTAAGCTCAGTTTATCAAGCTCAACAAGAAGTTGTTGCTGCATATTAAACTTACTATCTCGATTACCAATTGCTAACCAGAGCCTTTGTGAGCGAAGACGAAGATTTTTATCTTTTTCTGCTATATGTGTAATTAATCCAGCTTTTGTATCTTGCCATTGTTGCTCATCTAAAGAATCAATGTGCTGTAGATAGTTACTTATAAAATGCTGATGACGAATGAGTATTTCGTCAGCGGTGTGTTTTGGAGACTGAACATAAAACGCAATGCCAGCACGCGTATTAAAAGGTGCGTAGCCAGCCCCCACTAAATAACCAAGTTGTTGCTTGGTTCTAAGCTCATTAAAATAGTCTTGATTGATAAGGTGATTTAACACCATCATCTTTACTTTTTCAGCTGTGTCATCAGTCAGCGCTTGGTAATAAAGAACCATGGCGTGGTCATTACAATTTAGCTCAACGCGTTGCTGCTCGACATTTGTTATATCGTTAAGAGGGCGTGTTAGGTCGATAATTTTAGTACAACCTGCTAAATGATCCGCCACTTGTTTTTGAAAAGCCAGTGCATCACTACGCTGCCAATTACCATGTAAAAACGACTCTACGTGTAGCGCTTTAAAGAATTCATGTCTGAAACAATTAAATTGATGAAAACTTGTATCTTTTAAAGCTTGTGCAAGTGCATTCGGTTCTGGGTTCCACGGCATCATTTTAGCACCTAAGATACTGAATAACTCGCTTACCGGTTTGTTTTGATTACTATTACGCCAATGCCTCACAAGTTGCTTTTTATATTCAGCAAAACGTTTTGCGCATATTTCTACACTAAATAAGGCTTCGAGTAGTTCATCAACCAGTTCAAGCTGACTTGATGATAAGCCTGCAGTATGAAGCGTTAGGCCACCCTGGTGAGAGGTTAAATGATAACTTAAGCCTGCCAGCTCGGCAGGGTAAAATTGCTCAGCGACACTATCCATAAATAAATCAGCGAACAGCCGAGTTAAAGCCATATGCTTGACATCTTTAATGGCATAGTGCGAGTCCATCGCTAAGTAAAAATGCCCCTTAGCAACGCGAAAAGTCGCATCCTGCTTAAACCAAAAATCAAAGCCTTCTTGCTTTATCAGTAAATCAGGCGTTTTTTTAGGTTCATCCAGTGCTAAAAGTTCAACATTCTTCGTTAGATACGGGTTGGCAACAGGCAAACTCATTTCAGGTAATGGGGTGTTAATTTCACTTAATGCATCAAGCCAGCAAGGTGATATATTTTCGATTTTATAAGGCGTATTGTACCAAGCCGTGGTGTTTTCTGGCTCTACATCTGGATGTATGAGTACAAGGCGCATATTATCTGGCGTTAACCATTGCATTGCAATTTCATGCGCGCAGTGATTAAAGCCTTCCATGAGGTAATCACCTTGCACGTAGTTGGCTTCATCATAGTGTTGCATGTTAATGCTTAAACCACTTACCCAATCTATAAGTCGGGCTTTCTCTTGATTATCAAAGGCAATCTGCAGCAAGTTCTTCTTATCTTGATAAAGCCTTGGTAACTTGTCACAGTTTTGGTTTATCAGACAAATGTATTCGAATACCATTTCAACAATATCTTCGTAGTATTCAATACCTTCATCGGTCAGTGCCATACTGATATTGAAGTCTTTGAAGTTACTGCCGTTTATACCACCGCCTGCTGAGAGTGCGTTGATCCAACCTTGCTCTTTTAAAATTGAGTAAAGTGAGCCTTTTCCCTCATAACCTAACAAGTGAGCAATAAAGCTCACCGTTTTATGGCGATAAAAATCATCAATATTTGGCATAGCAAAGCTAATGATGAGCTTTTGCATGTGCTTATGCGGCTCAATGTGCAGCACTTTACCTAAGTCTTGTTTGCGATAAAGTGGCTGTTCAATAATTTCTTTGCTTTTGGGCTGACCTTTAATCTCGCTGAAATAATGCTTCACCCAGTTGGTCATTGTCGCAATATCTTCATTACTACAGATCACCAGTGTCATCCACTGAGCTTGGTAATGGCTGTTAAAAAAAGCGCGTAGCTCGTCACTTATGCAGCCTTCGCGATCTGCCAGGGTTTGCTGGTTACCAACCGAAAATTTAGCAAAGGGATGTGCAGGGTTTACCGTTTCTTTATGGGCTTGGTAGATGCGTCTGCCATCATCTTTGATCTTTAATTTAAATTCCGCATCAATCGCGTTACGCTCTTTGGCTGTCTCTTTTGGGCTTAATAGTGGGGCAATAAAAAAGCGGCTAAATTGAGCGAGGGCTTCAGAAAACTGATGATTATTAATATCAAAAAAGTAACAAGAGTGCTCAGTGCCTGTCCATGCGTTAGTGTTACCACCAGACTGTGATACAAAATTAGAAAACCCACCAGACTCAGGGTATAGGTCAGTGCCTAAAAAAAGCATATGTTCTAAAAAGTGTGCAAGGCCCTGCCTATCAAGGGGATCGTCAAAGTGACCTGCATTAATTGCCATTGATGCCGCTGATTTAGTTGATTCTAAGTCTTGCACTAAAAGTACTTTTAGACCATTGTCCAGTGTGAGGGGGTGGTATGTTCTGTTATCATTGCGGCTGATATTCAAAAGGTGCTCCTGAAGAATGCGTTAATGTCCTAACAACAGATGATAAATCAGGAACGCTAAAGGCACTGCAACGAAAATCTACCTGAATATCATAAGAGGATGTTTAATGTGTTTTGTGATGATATTCTAATATAGCGGACAATCAAGCAAACTGGCTACTGTTTTATATTCTTTAATCGGTTGATTTTTTATGAAAACAATCTTAATCATGCGCCATGGCGAAGCAACGCCAATGCAAGCAGATGATGCAGCAAGACAACTGACAACTACGGGGCAACAGGAAGCCAGCAAAATGGGGCAATGGTTAGCAATAAATTATAAACCAGATGCGTTATTGGTAAGCCCTTACATACGTGCCCAGCAAACTGCGAAAGCAGCAACACAAAGTAATCCATTACAATTTAGTGAAACCTGTAATGACATAATTCCAGATGGTACTCCTCAAGTTGCTGCTGACTACCTTGAAACTCTAATCGCCATGCACCCAGAATGCTCAACTTGGTTGGTTGTTGCACACATGCCAATTGTTAGTTACTTGGTTGACCAATTGAGCCCTGGTAACATGCCGATTTTTAACACAGGTGCTATTGCTGTTATTGAATATGACGATACCAAGCAGCGCAGTCATTACTTAAGTATTCATTCACCTAATAACGTCGAAATATAAGTATGAATTTGCTAGATTCATGTTTTTATCAACTATTGAATTAAAATTATGACAATCGAACGTTTACAAACTGGTGCGCGCATGAGCCGTATCGTCAAGCATAATGGTACGGTGTACCTTTGTGGCCAAGTGTGTGCAGATGCAGAAAAAGATATCAGCGAACAAACTCAAACCATGCTAGATAAGGTAGAAGCTTTACTTATTGAAGCGGGGAGTAGCAAAGAGCATATGCTAAGCGCCACAATCTACCTGAAAAGTATGGAATACTTTGCAGCGATGAACGCAGTTTGGGATGCATGGGTACCACAAGGTCATGCGCCAGCACGTGCCTGTGTAGAGGCAAAAATGGCGCGCGATGCACTGCTTGTAGAGATTTCGGTTGTTGCAGCCGTTAAGTAACGAGCAGCGTAAGGCGCAGTTGATTGCTCGTTTTAATGAGCAATCAGGGCGTGCCGTTGTTAAACTACCACATTGGCATTTTTGTGATAATGAGCAAGATGCCAATGACTGCGCATTACTTGTTTTAAAAGGTATAAAACAAGCAACAACCTCTTCACTGTATTGGTTTAAAGCCAATGACGAAGCTTTACCTCAAGTTGGTGATTTAGCTATTTTTACTAATTGGCAGGGACAGCCCCTCGGCATTATTGAAACCGTCTCTGTAACTATCACCCCATATAGTCAAATAAGCGCCGATTACGCCGCATTAGAGGGGGAGGGCGACAAAAGCCTCGCTTATTGGCAGCGTGTGCATTGGAATTATTATCAACGAGAGCTAGCAGGTACAGGTTATCAATGCCATCCTGACATGCCTTTAGTATGTGAGCAGTTTAAATTGGCATTTAAGGAGTCAGAATGAGTTCGAACCCTGTGGTTCTTATTACTGGAGGCGGCCGTGGTATTGGCGCTGCAACGGCTAAGTTATTTGCCGAGCAAGGTTATGACGTGTGTATTAACTATAAGTCAGATCACGCAAGTGCAGAGCAGGTCGCTGATGAGATAAACACGCTTGGCGTGAATGCCTATTTGTTCCAAGCCGATATCGCTGATGAGCAGCAAGTACTCGCCATGTTCGCCAAATTAGATGAGCAGGTTGCGCGCTTAGACGTTTTAATTAATAACGCGGCGATGATGCAACCACAAATGCCGCTATTAGAGATGAATGCAAAGCGTATTAACGCCATTTTAAGCTGCAATGTTACAGGCGCATTTTTGTGTGCGCGAGAAGCAATTAAACGAATGGATAAAGGCAGTATTGTGAACGTTTCATCGGGGGCTTCACGAACAGGTTCGCCAAATGAATACTTAGACTATGCCGCATCGAAAGGTGCACTTGATACCTTTACTATTGGCCTTGCCAAAGAAGTAGCCAGTAAAGGTATTCGGGTAAACGCGGTAAGGCCTGGCCTTATTTATACCGATATGCACCGTGATGGTGGCGAAGCAAACCGAGTTGATAGGTTAAAATCTAAGTTACCGCTAGGGCGAGGTGGTGAAGCTGACGAGGTCGCTTCAGCAATTTATTTTTTGGCAAGTGAGCAAGCCTCATTCACAACGGGCAGTTTTATCGATGTATCTGGTGGCTTATAAAACTAAAGTAAAATACTTAACCAAATACTAAAGCTCACTACACTCAATACTGTTGAAAGCACGACGCTACTTGCCAGTGTCGCTTGGTGTTGCTTAATTTGATTGGCGATTAGGTAAGCGTTGACCCCTAAAGGAGAGGCGCTTAAAAGCACTAAAACGTTCAGTAATGATTGCTCTAGATGGAACACACTGCTTGCAAAAAAGTAGACTCCGCACGGTAACACGGCAAGCTTGATGATGGTTGCAATGATTGATACTTGTAAGTTGTCGGCCACTTTATAAAACGCAAGGTTCGCTCCTAATACGAATAACGCACAGGCAATGGCAGGTTTAGCAAGTAAGCTTAGGCCATTTACTAAATCATCAAAAAGTGTAAAACCAAGTAGGTTTACAGCAAGGCCGCTACTGATGCTTAATACCACAGGGTTCAGCAGCATGTTTTTAGCAAATGTTCGCCAAGAGAATGTTTGCTGCGATTTAGCACTGAGCAAAAAGGTGAGGGTAAACAAAAGTGCGCTGTGAAAAGTAATGATCATAAACACAATGCCGACCATCTGTTGCCCAAGTGCAGCAATAATAATAGGCAAACCTACCAGTATCGTATTTGAGTAACTACTTCCAAGGGCAAATACAGCATGACGTGACGGCGCAGAGTGCTTAGTAATGAGGTAGCGGTCAATAACATAGCCAAGGGTGTAAATAACCAATACTGGGATGTAAAAGCTCAAAAAGCCTGTAATAGATACACTATTTTGTAAATCGGCTTGGGCCATATTTAAAAATAGAAAAGCAGGCACGCTAATGTAAAAAGTAAACTTACTTAACCCTGCTATATGCTCTTTCGATAAAAACGTGCTACGAGAGCTGATGTAGCCACTTAACACGATAAAAATCAGTGGAAAGATAATCGAAAAAATATGCACATTAGACCTTATGATAAGAAGACGTTAGCGTCTGAACTCATCACTTTGTGGAAGATTAATTAAAATAAGTACTGCGCCTTTACCACCAAATTCAAGAGGCGCTTGGTGCATAGCAATCACATCAGGGTGCTGCACTAAATATTGCGGTACTTTGTGTTTAAGTATGCGCTCACCAATGCCGTGCACAACACAGGCGCAATAGTAATGTTGTTTTTTACACTCATGAATCAAACCCGCTAGCTCGTCTTTGGCTAATTCTTTATTTAAGCCATGTAAATCAAGGGTTAAATCAGGTGGGTAATCTCCACGGCGAAGTTGCTTTGCTAAAAAGCTATCGTGACCTGGCTTGACATAACTGACGGTGCCGTGAGTGTCGATATCTGGTACATATTCATCAGAAAAGAAAAATTCTGCCTGATGTTGCTTTTTTTGCTGGGAAAATTGCTTCGCTTGTGACACTTTAGGCTTATTGGTGAATCGAATAGTGTCTTGTTTAAATGCTTTGGCACCACTGATACTCTGACGAAATAAGTCAATATCGTCAGTGCTAATGTGGTTGTTGTCGTGGGGATCTTTTTTCATGGCGGCAGTCTAAACAAAAAAACGCTAAAAATCGAGTAAAAACCAACTGAAAAGACGGTACAATACGCGTCAGAACAGACTTTGAAAGTTAAGGAACATACATGAACCATTTCCAGATAGAAGACGCAATTTTAGACGAGGCAATTGCAGAACTTTCAACGTTGCACGATTGGTTACGTTGGACAACCAGTCAATTTGCCAGCAGTGGTATTTTCTTTGGGCACGGCACAGACAACGCGTGGGATGAAGCTGTTAGCCTGTTATTGCCAGCGCTAAGCTTGCCAATCGACGCGCCAAAAGAGCTTATGCATGCGCGTTTAACCAGCACCGAGAAAAACCGTTTAGCTGAACTAATTGCAGAGCGTATTAATGATTGTACGCCAGTACCTTACCTGACCAACACCGCATGGTTTGCAGGTATGCCGTTTTATGTTGATGAACGCGTGTTAATTCCACGTTCGCCATTTGCAGAGTTAATAAGCAACCGCTTTGCACCATGGTTAGAAGAGCCAAGCTCAGTATCGCGCATTCTTGATTTATGTACCGGCTCTGCATGTATCGCTATTGCACTTGCGCAAGCATTTGAAGATGCACAGGTTGATGCGGTTGATATTTCTTATGAAGCGCTCGAAGTTGCTGATATTAATATCAGCGATTACATGCTAAATGACCGTGTACTGCCAATTCAGTCAGACGTGTTTAGTGGTGTTCCAGGCCAAAAATACGACCTGATCGTAGCTAACCCACCGTATGTTGATGCTGAAGATATGGCTGATTTACCACGTGAATTCCATCACGAGCCAGAGCTTGGTTTAGCATCAGGTCATGATGGTCTTGATGTTACTCGCACCATCCTAGCGGAAGCTGCTGAGCATCTAACTGATAACGGTTTGTTATTTGTCGAAGTTGGTAACTCTATGGTACATATGGAAGAGCTGTACCCAGGTGCGCCGTTTGAGTGGGTTGAATTCGAACAAGGTGGTCTTGGCGTGTTTGTAATCAGCAAACAGCAGCTTGTTAACTATTTCGCAGATTAACAGCAGATTTTAAAAGCCGAGCCTGAGGGCTCGGTCTCAGTAGTCATTAGGAATGAGGAAAGTTAATGGCAGGTAATAGCATCGGACAACTATTTAAAGTGTCCACCTTTGGTGAGAGCCACGGCGTTGCATTAGGCGGCGTTGTTGATGGCACCCCAGCAGGTCTTGAAATTAGCGAGGCCGATTTACAAATTGATTTAGACCGTCGTAAGCCGGGGCAAAGTCGTTATACAACACAGCGCCGCGAAAGTGACGAAGTAAAAATTCTTTCAGGTGTGTTCGAAGGTAAAACCACAGGTACTAGCATTGGTTTACTGATTGAAAACACTGATCAACGTTCAAAAGATTACGGCAAAATTGCCGATGTATTTCGCCCTGGTCATGGTGATTATACCTATTGGCATAAATACGGTATTCGTGATTACCGAGGTGGTGGTCGCTCTTCTGCTCGTGAAACTGCGATTCGTGTAGCCGCGGGTGCAATTGCAAAAAAATACCTAAAACAATTTCATAGTATTGAAGTGCGTGCTTGTTTGAGCCAGCTTGGGCCAATTAAAGCTGAAGATTACAACTGGGATGAAGTGGAAAACAATGCATTTTTCTTCCCTGATACAAGCAAGTTAGACGCGCTTGATGAATACATGCGCGACCTAAAAAAGCAAGGTGATTCGGTAGGCGCTAAAGTTAAAGTGGTTGCTAAAAATGTGCCTGTTGGTCTTGGTGAGCCAGTATTTGATCGCCTTGATGCAGAACTTGCACATTCACTAATGAGCATTAATGCAGTAAAAGGCGTTGAGATTGGTGATGGCTTTGATGTGGTTGAGCAAAAAGGCTCTGAGCACCGTGATGAGTTAACTCCAGATGGTTTCACATCAAATCACGCGGGCGGTGTACTTGCAGGTATCTCGACAGGGCAAGATATCATTGCCTCTATCGCACTTAAGCCAACCTCAAGCATTACCATACCGGGCAACAGCATTAATACCAGCAACGAAGCGGTAGAGATGATCACCAAAGGACGTCATGACCCATGTGTGGGCATTCGTGCAATTCCTATTGCTGAGGCGATGATGGCGATTACCTTAATGGATCACTTATTGCGCCAACGTGGTCAAAACCCACATGTAAGCCACAAACATGGACCAATCAAAGGTTCGATTGATTAGCTTGGTTTGATTTAGAAAAGAACTATAAACTTAAAACGCGGCTTGATTTGCCGCGTTTTTGATTGCAGAAGGTCAATAAAGAAGCTTAAATACGATCAATTGCCTGTTTTGCTACCATGTATAGTTTTTTGATCATTAAACCTAATACCCAACGAATAAATTGAGCGGTTAGCTCTTTGACCTCATATGTTGCTTTACCAACAGATGCGAGCATATGCCCGATTAACCCTTTTAACTCTTCTGTAAGCTCGACAAATTTAACCACTGACTCATGTAGACAGCGGGCTAAAATATCGTAAAAAGTTAACCCGACAGTTAAACCTGCCTGTGCAGATATGAAGGCGTATTGTCCTGTTTTCTTTAAAAAAGTAATTAGGCCATTAGTAATTACTCGCTGCCAGTTAAGTGAAAACCTAACATTAAAGCGCTGGTCATACTTTAATACAGTGTGGTTGTAGTGAAGCGGCTTTATGGAACTTTCCATGCTTGCGTAGTCTTTATATGCAGCAACAGTTTTACTATACCCTGGAGAGCTCCCCTCCATGGAGTGAGCCGCAATACTAAAAGATGACCCTTCATTCATTGCTGTTTGATATTCGCTAGCGGTATGGCTAAACGGCCAAGCAGGTACACAAGGTATTGGGTCTGCGCCATGTGTAACACGATACTGGCCAATATTATGCGCTGCAAAATGAACGGAGTGGTTTAATACAACCCGTGGCGCACCAAAGGTATATAAATTTACAGGTATCCCTTTTTCGCTTGCCCAAATTGCCGTGTTCTGTGCGATAGCACCACCCAAGCTATGACCAACAAGGTGCAAGCACGTAGGTTTATGACTTTTTATATAAGCCTCAAACATGGGCTTCATACTGCTAAAGGCTTTTTCAAAACCAGAGTGCACTTCTAAATTTTTAGGTCCATGTGTAATCGCGACATTTAAATTGGTAAGCCAATCAGAGCTGGATGAAAAAGCGGTACCGCGGATACCTATCATATGATGCCCTTTAAATTGGGGGAGATGCACCTTCAGCGGTTAAGGCAAATCCGGTACTGCGGTTTAGAAGTTGGTTAATCAAACCACCACTAACGCCTTTAATTTGGTTATTTGTTATTTTAAAGTTCCTAACAAAATCGTTATGGAACTCTCCATTGAAATCATAGCTTTCTTTGATGTCGTAAACTCTATTAGCGACAGTGGCGCTATACTTGGTGATATTGTTAAATTCATTGTTCAACTTTTTTCCCTGTAAAACGTTCTGTCAAATTATTCAAATCACCATTGTGAATTTCATACTTTTCTTCACCATCCTCCATAATCCATGTGGGAATGTAATCTTCTTTCCATGTGCAAATACTTGTCGCAACTCTATTGAGCTGTTCATTAGTATTATTCTTAAATTCAAATCTAACTAATGGGTTAGTTAGTTCGCAATTTAAAAATTTTAGCTTATCCGTGTACTCAGGAATTTCGTCTATGCCAAGCTGAGTCGCCCCCCATAAACCAATGATAGACTGATCATCTTTTTCAATAACAATTTTCTGGTGTACTCGGTCTTCGGAAATTAATTTATTCGGAATAGAGGTGAGTATTGTTTTTTTTGGGAAGTGAAAGTGACCATATTTACCCGTTGTGACTGTATCACGGCGCTCTACACCATCTATATAGGTCAGTGCGCGAATTATCTCTAAGTTAGTAATGGGTTGACCATTTTCAGCCACAATGCCATTGACTTCAGGGCATAAAAATACTTCTTTTTTCTTTCTGAACCAGCTAAACATATCTTCTCCTTGACCTATAGCTGTGGAAATAATTACACACGCAGAGAAGACTAGAATGATGTGGGTAACTTTATTTGTAATTGATTTTCATAAGCAATCTGTGCGTATTTACGGAACACTAATAGATTGAAAAACAGGTGTAAAGTTGATTGTGCCTTATCGTGGTTCGGTGTGCTATAGAGTTATTATTCCTATTATCTGGCCGGATAACAGAGGCTGCTGAATTTATTTGACGATGGTTATAGTTATGGTTGCTACGTTTGCTATTTTAAAACTCATAATGCAACTTCCTTCCCTGTAAAAAGCTCTGTGATCTTATTGAAGTCACCATCATGTATTTTGTACTTTATCTCTCCATTCTCTATGATGTGTGTTGGTATATAGTCTTCTTCCCATCTACAAATACTGGAGGCTATCCTATTTAAATGTTCATTATTGTAATTCTTGAACTCAAACCTAACTAATGTATTTGTAATCTCGCAATTTAAGAATGCTAATTTTTTGGTATATTCTGGTATTTCTTTAATTCCAGACTGATTAGCGCTCTAGAGTTCAATTTTATTTTCTTCATTTAGGATAAATACTTCTTGGGAAATACGGTTTTCAACGATAAGTTTATTCGGAATTGAGGAAAAAATAGTGATTTTTGGAAAGTGAAAGCGCCCACCTTCATCTGTAATTGCTGTGTCTCGACGGTTAATCTCATCTAAATACATTAACGAACGTATTATTTCTAAGTTAGGAATGGGTTGACCATCTTCAGTCACAATACCATTGACTTCAGGGCTTAAAAATACCTCATTTTTCTTTCTGAACCAGCTAAACATATCGTCTCCTTGACCAATAGCTGTGAAAATAATCACACACGCAGAGAAGGCTAGAATGATCTGAGTAATTTTATTTGTAATTGATTTTTTCATAAGCAATCCGTGCGTATTGAGGGGACTCTAATAAATAGAAAAACAGATGTAAAGTTGATTGTTCCTTTTTTGTAATTCAACATGCTTCGATATAGGCAATTACACAAAATTAGTTATAGTCACCTGTTTTGACTTTTTCCATGTCAATCTTCCTTATATTTCAGTTAAATCTGTTAGGTCATAATTATTTATTCGGTATTGTTTACCATTCTTTAAAAGTTTATAGGGTAAAAAATCCTCTTCCCACCTACAAATGCTTTGAGCTACGTAGTTACGATGCTTATTTTTTTGATTTTTGAACTCAAATACAACATGAGGATCAGTTATTTGGCAGTTCAAGAATGACAGCTTCTTACTGTACTCCGGAATTTCATTAATACCAGCTTGAGTTGCAACCCATAAAGGAGTTAGCTCATCTTCTCTTTCAATAAAAATTTCTTGAGAAACACGATGCTCAGCAATCAACTTATCAGGTATTGAGGATAAAATTGTTTTTTTAGGGAAGTGAAAGCGCCCATTTTCATCGGTTATTGCAGCGTCTCGATGAACTTTTTCATCTATGTAGATTAATGAGCGAATTATTTCTAAGTTAGCAATGGGTTGACCATTTTCAGTCACGATACCATTGACTTCAGGGCATAAAAATACTTCTTTTTTCTTTCTGAACCAGCTAAACATACTTCTCCTTGACTAATAACTGGAAAAATAACGGCGCAAACAAGAATGAGCAAGACAACGAATCGAGGGTTTAAGCTAGGTATATTCATAGGCAGTCCTTGCACTTTTTCAGACATTAATAAAGAATGAACGTAATGTAAAGAGTAATGTTCCTATTTTAATTGTTCGTTACTTTGAAAAAGATAATTGGCGCAGAGTTGAGGTGTTGCACTGGCATGGCAACTTCTGAAATATATATTATTACTTTGATATGTTTGTATTTTTAGGATACTTTTTTGTGTGTTTGACACAGCTTAATAGGTAAAAAAGATCGAAGAAAAAGTTAGGGCTGCTACTTGTTGGGGTAGACCTCTGGAGAGGTGTGTACTTGGTTATACTGATAGGAATAAATAAATGAGCGGTGCTTATATTTTTCACTTATTACTGATATTTTTAGGTATCTCTTTTCTTATTTCTATGCTGTTATTTTTACGTTTTACTATTCGTCGATTAGATAAAAAAGTTAAAAAAGAGGGGAGTGGTACGCCTAGCTGGGATAGGGGGGGAATGGGGCTTCGAGTTGGCGTGTATTCAGTTGTACTGGTTCGTGGTAAAAAAGGAAGCTCCCCGATACCGGACGAAGATATAATCCTGCGTTATGCTCGCCCTATAGATAGAGTACTGGCATTTACTGTCGATTTAAGCCTTTTAGGGATGTTTATATTATGGCTTGCAGGGAAGTGGTTAGGATATTTTTAACCGTGCCTTTATTTGGTTATTTAGGCATGCAGCAGACTAAAATGCCCTAAGAGCTAATAATTACACGAGTCAACTAACTACAGACTGCTTTATGATAAAAGTTCAAATATGAGTTTCTTTTAATGGAAATAAAAAGTGTTTTTGAAGTTTTAAATGTAATTTTTGTATTAGGCTTTCTCATTTCGGGATTTTGTTTTACGCGCTTAACCATTCGTCATCTTGACAAAAAAATCAAAGAGGAAGGTGAAGGAACACCGTCATGGGATAGGGGCGGGATGGGTCTTAGAGTAGGTATGTATGCGGTCACACTGATAAAGAATAAGTCAGATAAAGCATCTCTTACAGAGGATGAGATCATTCTACGTCATGCAAGGCCTATCGACCGTGTTCTAGCTTTTTCTATGAGTATAAGTTTAGTGGCTATATTTATATTATGGCCTTTAGGGAAATGGCTGGGCTATTTAGTTTAGTATTTGTTTTGGTTAACTTCAGCATTTAGGCATGGAGCTAGATTTAATACATGCAGTTTTTAGTAATGAGCCAACTAACTACAAGTAATTGTATTATAAAAGTTCAAATATGAGTTTCTTTTAATGGAAATGAAAAGTGTTTTTGAAGTGTTGAATGTAATTTTTTTAGTTAGTTTCTTAATTTCAGGGTTACTTTTTACACGGCTCACAATCCGCCGATTAGATAGAAAAGTGAAAGAGGAAGGAAGCGGAACGCCAAGTTGGGACCGTGGTGGAATGGGTCTTAGAGTTGGTATGTATGCAGGAATATTAGTTCGAGGTAAAAAAGGAAAAACCCCTCTAGCAAATGAAGATATCATTTTACGCCATGCAAGACCAATAGACCGTTTTCTGGCATTTTTTATGGATATCAGCCTAATTGGTATGATTCTTTTAGGTATAGCGGGGTTGTGTTTGGGATACTTTGACTAGCAATACCCTAAAGTGGCTTAGTGTTTAGAAATTAATGCAATTTAATGAGCGCGATGATTAATAAAAATCATCACGCTTTTTTTATGCCTGTTAGAATTTTAATAAGGGGAGTAGGCTGTGTTTGCTATCAGTCCACATTGCCGACTCGCTATGTGGGTAGCGTTTAATGGGCGACAAATCACTGATAGATACACGATTTAAAAAAGCCTGATTATCAGTTAGCACCACCCAGTCTGAGCCTATGTCTGATGGGCTATGGCCTTGATAGCTAAACTTTAACATAGCCTTATTAAAGTGTTGGCTATGTGCCTGTAATACTGGCAATAAGTCAATATGGTTATTTGAGATATGCACAATTAATACGCCATTTTCATTGAGTCTTTGCCAATAAAGCGATATTGCTTCTTGGGTTAGCAAATGCGCAGGAATTACATCACTGGTAAATGCATCAATAATTAATACGTCAAATATTTCGCTCGCATTATTTTTTAGCGCTATACGGCCATCTCCCAAGGTCACTTTGAGCTTAGCTTCACTGTTTTCTAAGTAAGAGAAATAATGCTTTGCCATCTCGACCACAGCAGGGTTTAACTCAAAAAAGTGAATACTATCCTGCTGGTCTGCAAACCGAGCTAAAACACCTGCACCCAAACCAATTACACCAATGTTTAGTGCGCTTTGTTGCTTTAGTATGGCAAGTGATTTAGCGACACCAGTATGTTGGTGGTAGTAACTTTGCCCAAACTGTTGGTTTGCGTTTAATGGTTCAGAGCCATGAATCGTGGTGCCGTCAATTAAGCGTCTTTCTTTTATTGACTGAGTGTTTATATCTTTTACCGCTAAATAGCCATAAAAGTTGCGGCTAGTGGCAACGTTATATTGATTAAAGTTTACAGCTAAAAAACAATAACATGATAGCCAAGCAACGGAGCTGGTTGCGAGAGTGAATTTGAGCTGTTTTGTCGTAGTTTCAGCTTTTAGTTGGAAATAACAGACAGCACTAAAAATAACGGCTAATGCAAGTAAGTACTCGTCAATTTGGACGAATAGCAATGGGGCAATGAGCGTACTGAAAAGCGAACCTAACACACCGCCAAGGGCGATATAGAAATAAAAAATCGTAAATTGCTCATTTTCAGGGGCCTTGCTTCTAAGCTCACCGTGGCAAATCATGCAGGCGGTAAATAGAATCAGGCTGTAAATTATAAGCTGGGCTAGGGCATTGAATAAGCTGCCAAAATAAAACATCAGCAGGCCTGCAAAAGCCGAAAATATAAACGCATATGCCCACTTATGACGCTGATAATTTGCTTTGTTGGCAAACGTGTAACTAAAGGTGAGCAAGTAAATTACAAGGGGCAGTGACCAAAGTAATGGCATGGGTGGAATATTAGTGCTGATCATATGCGTGGTAGATACCAACATGGCTGAGCTTAAGGCACTGAGTAACAGCCATTGACCTTTACCTTTTAATACCGTGATATGCCTAGTTTGAATAGGCGCTCTTGATATGTCGGGTGCTTTTTTTAGTAAAAATATTACAAGAAGTGTTAATAACAAGCAGTAGCTGATAAGTCCAAATAGCCAGTAGGTAGTTTGCTGCTCTAAAGAAAATAGTAATTCATAAACGAGCGGGTAGCTCATTAACGCCAGTAAAGAACCCAAGTTTGAGATGGAATACCAATGGTAAGGCACTTGTGCTGAAGCAGTTTGCACATACCACCTTTGTAAAAGCACGCTGGTGGCGCTCAGTAGAATAAATATTGGACCAATTTCTATAAATAAATTAACAAACACCGCAAGCGTAGGCGGCCACTTTGTGAGATTTGGGGCTGCAAATTTTGTCACAACAATGAGTGTGGCACAGGTGACTAAAACTATATGGGTGACTACCTGCAACTTAATATGAAAGCGACCCATGTTATGCGCATAGAAATAGCCAATAAGTAACATGACTTGATAAAACACTAAACTCGCTGACCAAATAGATGCACCACCACCAAATTGGGGTAGAAGTTGTTTTGAAAGCATCGGCTGAATTTGAAAAATTAAAAAAGCACTGATGAAAATAGTGAGCGTTGATAAATATTTATACATTGTTTTTATTACCTATTTTGACATAACAAAAACAATCTAATAGCCAGAGCAAAGTGACAATGGAGTAACCCTTGAGTTTCTCTTAAGAAAACCTTAATCTTTGATTCGTAAATATTTATTGGAGAAGTAAGTGGCGCGTTATCGAATCGGCAAATTTGCAATTGATGAGAGTCGATGTTTAATTTCATCGCAAGATTATGAGCAAATAGTCGAGCCAAAGGTCATGGATGTATTACATACTCTTTATTTAAATAAGGGGGAAGTGGTAAGCCAAGAAGTAATCTTTGCAAAAGTATGGCCTAATGCTACCTACAACCCGAGTTCGGTACAGCGTTGTATCGCATTGCTACGAAAAGCACTCCAAGAAGATGCCAAAAATCCACAGTTTATAATTACACACCCTAAGCGCGGTTATAGCCTTGAAAAAGTAACTGAGGGGCAAGCAAAAACACTAAAAGTGCAATTTTTGCCGTTGTTAGTTGTTCTGCTAATTAGTTTTGTTGTTATTGCTTGGCAGCTAACACCTCAACAGAAAGTAAATACTCACTTTAACCAGTTAATGCCACTCACTTCGAGTGAACTAAACGAAGCTAACTTATCACTTTCACATAGTGGTAAGTACCTCGCTTTTGTGCGAGGCGATAAAGAGAGCCAACATATTTGGATTAAAGAGCTCTTAACAGAGCGAGAGGTGAGGCTGACTGAAGATGCCGCAAGCTACTATGCTTTGGGGTGGTCTACCTCCGATAATGCGATCGCGTTTGTAAAAACCGTAGACCAAACACAATCACTCAACACCTTAAGCATAGATTTATCAAGATTTCTGCCATTAGAGCAAACGACAGTGAGTGTTTTTAATGACAGCGTATTAACCAGTCATCATATAGATTGGGGGGCTGATAAGCGACTCTATTACATAGAAAAAGAGAAACAAAACAACGATACTCGACTTGTCTCACTGGATTTAAACACTAAACAAAAGACACGCTTAGTAACAGCAGCACAACAAGATTGGTTACTTGTGAGTGCGTTATCTAAAGATGGTACTAAAATCGCATTAGGCATGGAAGCAGGGCAAAACAAATACCGTATTGATGTACTTGACCTTACCAATAGAAAATTACAAACCATTACTATCATAGAAGATGGTATTCAAGGCTTAAGCTGGCACCCAAATAATCAAGCGTTATTAATTAGTCAACGCAATCAGCTTATTCACTTAGACCTTGGTGGTGAGCTACAGCTAATTCCATTTAATAATTATCAAATAATTCGTGATGCACAGTACACATCAAACGCTGAAGCTATTTTGATGGAGTTAGTAAATGTTGATGTGGATATTGTCAGCCAAACACGCGCTAAACCAGACACTCTGACCAAACTCGTTGATACCTCATCAATCGACTTTCTTCCCGTGTTTTCGCCAGATTCTACTCAATTTGTATTTGAGTCACATCGTTTTGGATTAAAGCAATTATTTTTATACGATAATGGTAAGCAAACGCGCATTTTTGCTAACCCTGATAACCATGAGTTATTTGGTATTGTTTGGAGCCAAGACGCTCGACAGGTTTACACTGCAAGTAAAGATACATTATTTAAAATTGATTTAAGCAGTGGCACTTATGAATCAATTCCTCATGGTAATCACTCTTTTTATTTAAGAGAAATGTATCATAATGAAAACGCAATTCTGGTTTCTTATCGCGCAGAGGATGGACAGACATTTCACCCGGCTAAATTTGATTTAACAAGCCTAACTTTGACACCGTTTACAGGCTCAGGGAAACGCTTAAGTTGTTATGGTATGGATTTAGATGAGCAAGATCAGATTTACTTTTCGAACAGTAACGAAGTGTTTCGAGTTAATAGCCATGGCGATATAGAGACTGTTTGGCAAGCAGCTAACAATGACATCATTGGTATATCTGTGAGTAACCAGCAATTAGCCGTTACCATGGAGTATGCTGATAAAGTCAGCTTTCAGCGTATTGATTTAGCAACTGCCAAAACTGAACGTTGGCAATTAGCACAACCTAAGCAACATATGCTGATCAACAGTGCTCATGATTTAAGCGAGTTTTTATATCTTACAGAACCAATTAGAACTCGCAAATTGGTTAAACTCCAGTAGTTTATTATGCTTATTTATTCCCTAATCAACTCCACAATCTGCTTTAATTGTTCATGGCGAATAGGGTTGTGGGCGTGATTACCATACAGTAGCACAATATCAACCATAGGAAGGGTTGGCAGCGAGCCATCGCTGATTTCTTCCACACTCGCTTGCATGCTTATTCGCGCCATACTCCCAATGGCTAGGCCTTGCTCAATCAAGCCATGTAACGCACCTACAGAGCCACAGCAGGCAACAATATTAAAACGACGCTCGGCTTTTAATAGACCCTCAATACTGGCTTGGTGAAACTTACAGTCTCGTTGAAACAAGGCGATTGGAAGTGGGCTTGAATCGTTAATCTCAAGGGCAGAGCTTTTCACCCATACGCCTTGGTTTGATTGTAATAAGTAACCTTCTTCGCTGTCAGGTGAGCGAGTGGCAATTACTAGATCCAGCATGCCTTGGTCGAGCTTGGCTCTAAGCTCAGTACTAGGAGCGCAGCTTATCTGTAAATCAAGCGCATTAAATTGTTGGTGCAGAGCATCAACCAGCTCTGGTAGTAAAGAGTGGGCATAATCGTCAGGGCAGCCAATGCGCACACGTAAATTGCCGGTGCCAGCTTTTAATTGCTTAAACGCTTCATCATGAAGCGCTATCAATTGCTTTGCATAGCTTGCTAGCTGGTGGCCTTGCTGGGTTAGCACCAGTTGACGGCCTTGCTTTTCAAATAGGGGGCTTGCTAAATCTTGTTCAAGCTTTTTCATCTGCATGCTTACCGCAGATTGAGTTCTACAAATTTGTGCTGCGGCGCGGGTAAAACTTCCCGTATCAACAAAGGCGCAAAAAGTTCTGAGGGCATCAATATCCATTATGTATCAGCTTTTCTTATAGGTTGTATAAAAACTATTGGCGAGTAATTAACCGCTCGCTACTTTATAGTAAACTTAATCTACTCGTTAAAGGACGTATAATGCAATTATTTATTGGCAATAAAAACTACTCAACTTGGTCATTGCGGGCATGGTATTTACTGAGTAAATTCAATGTTTCATTTGCAGAGAAGCAACTAGTCTTAGATACCCTTGAATTTTATGAAGTGCTAAAAAGTAAGTTTCCAGTGCAAAAAGTGCCTGCCCTTATAGATAGTGATTTAATTGTGTGGGATTCACTCGCTATTTGTGAATACATCAATGATGCTTATCTAAATGGTGCTGGTTGGCCTAGTGACATAGCCCAAAGAGCAAAAGCGCGGAGCTTAGCCGCCGAGATGCACTCTGGTTTTGCTGCACTTCGCAATGAAATGCCTATGAATATTCGTGCTAAAAGGCATGTTGAGTTATCAGAGCAAGCTGAAAAAGACATTGCGCGCATGGATGAGATATTTTCGGCTCAGCAGCAAAGTTACCCTAATGCATGGTTATTTGGTGATTTTTCTATTGTTGATGCGATGTTCGCACCTGTGGTACTGCGCTTTAAAACGTACCAGATTGAGCTTTCGAGTACAGCACAAGCTTATTGCCAGCATGTACTTGCGTGCCCAATCTTGCAAACATGGATTGCTAAGGCATTAGCAGAAACAGATATTGTTGAATGTGATGAAGCTGGCGAGGAGCTTATTTAATTAAAGTGAAAAGTAGTTACCTATATTTTGTTATTGCCCTGCTATTTAAATGAACTAATTAATAGCCCTACTGAAAGGCTGCATTGATTTTTTGCTGTGAGCATAAATTTTGTAGCTTTCTATTTGTAATACTTAATCATTGGTGTATAAAAGATATACAAGTTAATAATAATTACGAATTTAGCATAGCAGGGAGTTGCATAGGTGCTGGTAGCTGCTTTTTATAAATTAAAAGAAAAAATCCGTTTCTCTATTCGTTTAACTGTTGTGGCTGTATTTGTGCTTGCAACCTCACTTACAGCAATTATTGCAATCAGTTTGCAATACTATTTCAGCGAAAAAATGGCATTAGAGGCGAGTGTAAAACACTTCAATTTAACCACAGACTCAGTGGCAGGTTATCTCACAAGGATTAATGAAAAGTCCGAAAACACGTTAAGTGTAATGATTCAAAATAGCACCCTTGTTACATCGAATAAAATCGACAAAAGTGAATTACGAAATGTAATGAGTGAAATAATGCAGCTAAATCCTCAATTTTATGCCATGTATGTTGGTTATGAGAATGGAGATTTTTATGAGCTTATTAATTTAGAAAGTAGCAATATCGTTCGTCAGCAGCTTCAAGCGATAGAAGCAGACCGTTGGGTAGTGATACACATTGCAGGGGAGGGAGAGGCGCGAATCCACCAAACTCATTACCTTGATGAACAATTTAATTTGCGTATTTCACAAAGTAAAGCAACTAATTATGACCCCCGTGAACGGATCTGGTTTAAAAACGCGAATTCAACCCATGTCAGTAAAACGAAGCCTTATTTTTTCACACATTTGCAAGCGCCTGGGCAAACCTATTCTATAAAATCAGCGGATCAAAAAAGTGTATTAGCACTTGATGTGAGTTTGTCGAGTATTTCGGAATACTTGGCTCGTCAGCAAAAAAAGATTAGCAACAAGTACTTAACCGAGTTATATATTTACAATAAAGAAGGGGAAATTATAGCCTCTAACCAGCAAAAAAATAACCTTCAGTTACCCACATTAACACAGCTTACGTTAAGCGAATACCAACAAGCTGTGTTGAATAAATACCCCTACCTAACGGTATCAAACGAGACGAATTGGCCACCACTTGATTTTAGTGTTGGAGGGACGCCCAAAGGCTATAGCATTGATTATATTAATGGGATTGCCGAGATGCTGGGCTTAAAAGTCACATATATCAATGGTTACGCATGGTCAGAATTTTTACAGCAATTTGCCAATAATGAGATTGATATTATTCAGCCTATCTTCAAAACACCAATTAATGAACCGCTGGGGTTGATGAGTGAGCCCATAACAACCTTGCCATTTAGTATCATAACTAAAGAGGGGGAGTTGCCCATTTTAACTATGAAACAGTTAGCGGGTATGAAGTTAGCGATAGGTGAAGGGTGGTCGGTGATAGAGGTCATAAAAAAACACTTTCCAGATATTGAAATTATTGAACTTGCAAGCACCAAAGCCGTATTAGATGCAGTTAGCCAAGGGAAGGTTTTTGCAGGGCTCGATAACGAAGCCGTGTTTAAATACACGCAAAAGCAATTTTTTATTAAAGGCATTCAATACAACCAGTTAGATGCTTTTAGCCATGATTTATTACCTGATACATTGCACCTATTATTTCACCCTGAAGATGCCGAGCTTAAAGGTTTAATCGATTTGGCAATTAAACGGTTACCTACTGAGTACTTAACAGCTTTACAAAATAAGTGGTTGTCAAATGAGTTGCACGTTACTTCAAAGGTTGTAGGAACAGTACCTTACCCAGAGCTTTTGACGCTACTTGAGCAAAGTGATCAGTTTTCCAAACTGAGGCTTATGATATTAAATGGCATTGAAAAATATGTTTATATAACCCCTTTATCTGCCAATAACGAAAATGGTGACTTTTTGGCAATTGCGGTACCTAAGGAGGGAGTGCTTAGTTCTACACATGAGAAAATTAAGCTTTCTACTTTAATTACAGCCGCTTGTTTAATTATGGTGCTACCTGTTTCGTGGTTTTTTGCTTCACCGATTGTCGGGCCAATTAAAACACTAGAAGGTGAAAACTTAAAAATAAAAAAACGCCAGTTTGATCAAGTCTCTACTTTAAAAAGTAACATTAAAGAAATTCATAATTTGGCGTCTTCGATGGTCGAAATGAGCCAATCAATTCAACAACATGAACAAAATCAAAAAGCGTTAATGGAATCATTTATCGAGTTAATAGCGCAAGCTATCGACGATAAGTCCCCGTATACCGCCGGTCACTGTGAGCGGGTTCCTGAGCTTGGAATCATGCTTGCGAAGGCTGCGTCAAGTTCAAATGAGCAAGCATTTAAAGACTTTGAATTTAAAAACGATGATGAGTTTAGAGAATTTAGTCTAGCAGCTTGGCTTCATGACTGCGGAAAAATTACCACGCCAGAGCATATTGTCGATAAAGGAACAAAGCTAGAAACTATCTATAACCGGATTCATGAAATAAGAACCCGTTTTGAAGTGTTATGGCGAGATGCCGAAATTGACTATTTACAAGCTGTATGCCAAGCGCCAGAAAAAGAAGGGGGTTTAAAGTTACAACTCAAAGAGAAGCAGTCTCAGTTACGAAAAGATTTTTCATTCATAGCATCCTGTAATGTAGGTGGTGAGTTTATGGATGAAGCGAGCCTTGAGCGGTTGGAGAAGTTAAGCAATATCACATGGCAGCGGTATTTTGATGACAAAATAGGGTTGTCACCGGTGGAGGAGATTCGTCATAGTAATGCTGATGAACAACTCCCTGCAACAGAGAAACTATTAAGTGATAAAGCAGAGCACCTAATACCCCATGATAAGCCAATAGAATACGATGAGCGCTTAGGTATTAAAGTGACGATTCCTGAATACAAATACAACCTAGGTGAATTGTATAATTTAAAAATTACACGTGGCACGCTAACAACAGAAGACCGCTTTAAAATTAATGAACATATTATAAGTACCATCCGAATGCTTGATAATGTACCGTTTCCCGATGAGCTGGCTAGAGTACCTCGTTACGCATCAACTCACCATGAGACATTAATTGGCACAGGGTATCCGCGTAAATTAACTGCTGATAACTTATCTATTCCAGAGCGTGTGTTGGTTCTTGCTGATATTTTTGAAGCGCTTACAGCCGCAGATCGGCCTTATAAAAAAGCCAAACCTTTGAGTGTTGCAATTGATATATTGGCGAAAATGGTGGATGAGCAACATGTAGATCGTGATGTTTTCACACTGTTTTTACGCTCCGGAATTTACTTGAGCTATGCAAAACGGTACTTGAACCCTGCACAAATTGATGAGGTCGATCTAACAAAGTACCTATAGCTTTTACTTTGAACCTAAAAGTCCGTACAATTCGGCTCGTTTTTAGCGCGTTATTTTAACCCTTTTGACGAGACGAATTCAGCCTGTATGCACCATATTGCCGATTTAATCGCTATTTTTGAAAACACCTTTTATCAAAGCTATAACACGCGTTTGATAAAGGGCGAAGATGAACCTATTTACCTGCCTGCTGATCAGCAAACACCTTATCACCAAATCGTGTTTGCTCATGGTTTTTATGCTAGTGCCTTACACGAAATAGCCCATTGGCTGGTGGCCGGTGAAGCTCGACGATTAAAAGAGGATTATGGTTATTGGTATTGCCCTGACGGTCGTGATAAACAGCAGCAAGCTGAATTTGAAGCGGTTGAAGTAAAACCTCAAGCTATTGAATGGGCGCTAAGTGTGGCTGCGGGGTTTGATTTTAATGTCTCTGTTGATAATTTAAATGGTGAGCAAACCTGCCGATTTGATTTTCAAGCGCGGGTTCACCAGCAAGTGTTAAGCTTTTTAGCATCTGGCTTTAATCAACGCACGACAGCGCTACTCAAAGCATTGAGTGATTTTTATAAAACCCCATGGTCATTAACGGCTGCACAGTTTACGTGGCAGCATGATTTTCATGGCAACCAAGGAGCTTTATCTAATGCAGTTTAAATTGGGTTTGATTGTTAACCCTGTTGCCGGCTTAGGGGGCAGTGTGGCACTGAAGGGCAGTGATGGGGCAGATACGGCAGCAAAAGCGATACAACTCGGTGCAGAGCCCAAAGCTAATTTACGCACCCGTGCAGCCCTTGAAGTTCTTCTAACTCATCAAGATGCACTCACTATTTACACTGTAAACGGTGAAATGGGCGAGCAAACGGCAAGTCAGCTAGGCTTTAACACTCAAGTGGTTTATCAAACAAAAGATATCACAACACCTGATGATACTGAGCAGGCAGCCAAGTTATTAGTTGAGCAAGGTGTCGACCTTATTTTATTCGCAGGGGGCGATGGTACGGCCCGCAATATTTGTCATGCGGTTGGCGATAGCACGCCTGTGTTAGGTATTCCAGCTGGCTGTAAAATCCATTCTGGGGTTTATGCTATTACCCCCAAAGCTGCGGGGCGCGTTGTTGAGATGCTAGTAAAAGGTGAGCTCGTTAGCCTTGGCGATGCTGATGTAATGGATATTGATGAAGACGCATTTCGTGAAGGCACGGTAAAAGCTAAGCGCTATGGTGAAATGCAAGTACCTAGTGAAGTGCGTTATGTACAAGCGGTTAAAAATGGCGGCAAAGAAACTGATGAATTAGTACTTGCTGATATAGCTGCTTATGTTGTTAGTGAAATGGATGAAGACTGCTTATATGTGATGGGCAGTGGTTCAACCGTGGCTGCAATAATGGAAGAGATGGGTCTTGAAAATACTTTATTAGGTGTTGACTTAGTGGCAGATCAAGAACTTGTTGCTAAGGACTTAACTGCGCAGCAATTACTTGAGCTTACACAAGGTAAAGAAACCAAGTTGGTGATCACCTTAATTGGTGGACAAGGGCATATTTTTGGCCGTGGCAACCAACAACTAAGCCCTGCACTTATTCGTGCGATTGGTCGCGACAATATTATTGTGGTGGCGACAAAAACTAAATTACAGGCCTTAAATGGCCGACCACTGATTGCCGATACAGGTGATAGTGAATTAGATGATGAACTAAGTGGTTATATTCGTGTAACCACAGGGTTCAATGACCATATTATGTATGCAGTGGGTCATCAAGATGGGCTGCACCCAGAGGAGAAATAACAATGAGTTTAGTAAGTTATATTGATGCAGCGCAGCAATATTTTGATGATTTGGTTGATAAAGCAACCGACGATGAGCTATTTGCTGGTGGTTATTTACGTGGCCATTTTGATTTAGCCGTTGGTTATGCCCAAGTTGAAGAGCTTAATCTGACGACTGAAGAACTAAATAGCCAAGTAGAGTCAAGCCTCGTAAAGGCGTATCGCAATGGTGAGCTTAATGAAGACGATAAAGCATTAGTGGTTCGCCTTTGGGATGAAGTAAAGTCATTGGCTTAGTAAGTGTCTATCAAAAGAATATGAGCGGCTTTTTTGCCGCTTTTTCATATAATCTGTTTACCTAATAAGGGTAATTTTATTAACTTAAAATTTACCTTGTTGTAGAGATACGATAAGGTTAGCAAGACGTTTTTCTAGGGAATAAAAAAATGAATAACAATAATAATGTGCAGGCACAAAGTGGTGCAATCGCACGTTTTTTAAATACAATAGAAAGGGTTGGGAACAAACTTCCTGATCCAGCCATAATCTTCTTAGTGGCTATGCTGCTTATTTGGTTATTGTCATGGCTGTTTTCAGGCATGACATTTGACGCTATTGACCCACGTACTGGTGAAGCTATCGTTGTACATAATCTTTTAGCGGGTGACTCCCTTGCCACCTTCTTATCTTCGATGGTGAAAACCTTCACTGGCTTTGCGCCGCTAGGTGTAGTGCTGGTTGCTATGTTAGGTGTTGGTGTTGCTGAGCACTCAGGCTTTATCAATACCGGCCTTAAATTAATGTTAAAAGTAACGCCTAAGCAGCTTTTAACCCCGTCTATTATTTTAGTGGCGATTGTTAGCCATACCGCAACTGATGCCGGTTATGTGTTAGTGATTCCGCTCGCTGGGGTTATTTTTTATGCGATGGGGCGTCACCCGCTAGCAGGTATTGCTGCCGCGTTTGCTGGGGTAAGTGGTGGCTTTAGTGCGAACTTTATTCCATCAGGCATTGATCCGTTACTGCAAAGCTTTACGCAAAGTGCGGCGCAAATTATTAACCCTGATATGGCGATTAACCCACTTAATAACTGGTTTTTCACCTCAGCTTCAAGCTTATTTATTATCTTACTAGGTTGGTACATCACAGATAAAATCATTGAACCGCGTTTGCAAAATACCCCACTTGATGGTGACACTGAAGACTTACCAGCGTTTGATGAAGCACGTAGCGATGAAAAACGTGCGTTTTATATTGCAAGCTCTGTAATGATTGCAGGTCTTGCTTTACTTTGGTTTGTATCTGCCCCTGCTGATTCTGCTCTACGTAGCCCAGATGGTTCATTAACTAACTTCCGCTCGCCTTTAATGCAATCTATTGTACCGCTCATCTTCTTATTGTTCTGGATCCCAGGTGCAGTATATGGCTTTGTGGTTGGTACGTTTAAAAGCTCAAAAGATATGATAGATGCGATGAGTAAGGCTATGGGTGGTATGGCTTACTATATTGTTATGGCATTTTTCTGTGCGCTATTTATTGCGGCATTTAGTAAATCAAACTTAGGTGCATTACTTGCTATTGAAGGGGCGCAATTACTTAAAGCGATGGCATTACCTAGCTCTGTCACCGTGATTGGTATTATCTTTTTAACAGCATTTGTAAACTTGTTCGTAGGTTCTAGTTCTGCAAAGTGGGCGTTATTAGGGCCAATCTTTGTACCTATGCTGATGCAGTTAGGAATTTCCCCTGATCTTTCACAAGCGGCTTATAGGGTAGGTGACTCAAGTTCTAATATCATCACCCCACTGATGCCTTACTTCCCACTGGTGGTGGTTTACTGCCAAAAGTATGTTAAGGATACTGGTATCGGTACACTCATTGCTATGATGCTGCCTTATTCAATTGCATTCTTAATCGGTTGGAGCATCTTCTTACTGGCGTATTGGGGCTTAGGCATCCCACTTGGCTTACAGTCGAGTTATGTATACCCAGCAATGGGATCGTAGCAAAGCTAAAGTGCCCTTACTATTTCTGTAAGGGCTTTTCAAGTTTGCTTTAACTCTAAAGGTTATTATTTCTTTCTGACGTACACTCGTTAACAGCGAAGTCAAATTCCATAGAATAAGAAGGTGATGATATATCTAAGCCACTGACCTTTGTCATAATACAAGCTCCAGTATTGAACCCCCCAGGACCTGATGAACATTTTGCTGCAGGAAGAAGATCTTCATAGAAGTTAGTTTTAAGGCCAATTCTAACTGAATTATTAATTACGCAGCCTAAAGTCCAATAACCTACAATTGTGTTTTTACTAGCCGAATCATAATAAATTCTCTCAATAGTTGTTGGGTATGCTGCATTTACGGTTGAAGAGAATAGAGCTGTAAAAACTGAAGTTACAAATATTTTTTTTAACATGATGTTTTCTCCTTTTTTTTAACATCGGTACAACGTTATATTCCACGTCCTTGTTAGTCAATAGTTTATATTGTTAATATTTTGTTTATTTAGATTTAATTTTTATTAAAGTTAAAATGAAATTTATAATGTAATAGAGTAGCTATTGTAAGATTATTTGGTAGGATTATATAAAAATAGCTGTTGCGATGTGATTTTATAGTTGGCACAAAAAAACCTTGTCACTTTCATGACAAGGTTTTTACTTAAAGCTTACTGCTCTATTAGTTAGATGTGAAGCTCACTGGACGGCGCTCTTTACGTGGGCCGCCGCGTTTTTCACCACGATCTTTGTCTTTGAAGCTGCGCTTTTTGTCGCCACGATCACCGCTTGGGCGTTCAGAGCGAGGAGCCGCAGGACCTTGGTCTTGCGTTAGCGTCATATTCATAGGACGTTTACAGATAAATACCTTTTGGAAGTGATCAAGCACATCTTTTGGCATGTTCTGTGGTAATTGAACAGTACTGTGACTGTCGTGTAAGCGGATATCACCAATGAATTTACTTGAAATATCAGCTTCGTTAGCAATCGCGCCTACAATGTTCTTAACTTGTACACCGTGCTCACGACCTACTTCGATACGGTAAGTATCCATAGGACCCATGTTACGGCTATTACGCTCACGCGGCTCACGAGGTTTACGCTCACGCCCTTGACGATCACCACGTTCATTGCGACGACGCTCGTTACGTTCACCACGCGGTTGAACTTTAACTTCTTCAACTTTGATTGGTGACTGTTGCTGTGCTAAACAAAGTAATGCACCTGCTAAGTCTTCAAAGCTTAGCTCAAGTTTTTCTGCCATATTAGCGGCAACTTGATTAAAGAAAGTGATGTCTTTGTTTTCAAGCGCAATAGTGAGTTTGTCTTGTAGCGCTTTAATACGCTTTTCTTCAACTACTTTTGCTGTTGGTAAATCAACTTGTGCAATTTCAGACTTCGTATGGCGAATGATATTTTTAAGTAAATAACGCTCGTTATGTTTTACGAAAAGAATTGCTTTACCTGTACGACCCGCACGACCAGTACGACCAATACGGTGAACGTAGGCTTCTGAGTCTTGTGGAATATCATAGTTGATTACTAAGCTTAAACGGTCTACATCAAGACCACGTGCTGCAACGTCTGTTGCAATAACAATATCCACTAGACCGTTTTTCAAGCGGTCTACTGTGCGTTCACGTGCTTGTTGGTTCATGTCACCATTAAGTGGTGCCGCAGAGAAACCTTCGCGCTCAAGTAATTCAGCTAATTGTACAGTGTCGTTACGTGTACGTACGAAAACAATTGCACCATCGTATTGTTCAGCTTCTAAAAAGCGAACGATAGCTTTGTTTTTATGTACGTGCGCATTCCAAAATACTTGCTCAACCGTTGATACAGTCGAGTTACGTGCAGAAATATGAACTTGCTCAGGCTCATTCATATATTTGCTGCTGATATTTTGGATTTGCTTAGGCATGGTTGCAGAGAAAAGGCATGTTTGCTTTTCACGCGGTGTTTTTTCCATGATGTTCTCAACATCATCGATAAAGCCCATGCGTAACATTTCGTCTGCTTCATCAAGAACAAGGGCTTGTAAGCTCTCAAACTTGATTGTACCACGGTTAATATGGTCGATTAAGCGACCTGGCGTTGCAACAATAATTTGCGCGCCACGACGAAGTGCACTTAACTGGATGCTGTAGCTTTGGCCACCATAAAGGGCTAAAACTTCAACACCACGAGTATGCTTAGCATATTGTTCGAATGCCTCAGCTACTTGGATCGCAAGTTCACGCGTAGGCGTTAAAACAAGGATCTGTGGCTGTTTCACAGACGGGTCAATATTATTTAGTAACGGCAGAGCAAATGCTGCTGTTTTACCTGTACCCGTTTGCGCTAGTCCCAGTACGTCCTTTCTTTCTAGCAATAACGGTATACATTGAGCTTGGATTTCAGATGGAGTCTTGTAACCCAACTCTTCAACTGCTTTAAGGATTGCAGGAGAAAGATTTAGAGATTCAAACGTGACTGGTTCTGACATTAATACGCCTCAACGAATTTAAAGAGGCGCGCATTGTATAGGAAATACAAGGCAATTGCTTGTATAAATTACAACTAATTTGTATGTGGTTGATGTTGGTCATAATTTAATCAGTTTAAATTTACCAAAATCAACCACGTTTACAATTTATTGATATAACCCTAAATTTTCTTTAGCGTACGCTTCGAATTCAGTGAAGCCACCAATGTGGGCTTGGTCAATAAAAATCTGTGGTACAGTTGGGCAAGGTTTGCCTGCAGACTGTTCTAAATCAGCTTTACTGATGCCTTCTTTAATGATGTCGATATAACGGTATTTAAAATCGTCACGCTCATTTGCTAGTTTCTCAGCAACGTCTTTAGCACGGACGCAAAAAGGGCAGCCTTCACGGCCAAAAATTACAGTTAACATATCGCTCTCCTCGATGTGAATGTGTTTGTCTGGTTATCATCTTAACGAATTAGATGAATAAAAACAGTGCATAAAATCGATTGTACTGTTCTGTTTTTTCTCTTTATAAATAATTTAACTACTCAAGTGTTCGCAAGCGTAAGCCTAGTTCGGTTGAGTAACCCATAGAACGTCCTGTAATGGTCAGTTGCTCATCAATCACATAATAGGTGGGGTAAGCAGACACTTTATAATCTTTACCTGTGTTTCGACTGCCCAGTAGTACCGGCATGGTTAACTGTAATGAGTCAGTAAACTGCTTTATTTCATCAATATTTTGATAATCAAGAGCGATCGCTATCGCATTTAGCTTACCTTGTTGATGGGCTGTTTCTAAATTTGGCATGCTGTAGCGACAAATTGAGCACCAAGGGGCAAAAAAGTACACCACGGTTTGTTTACCTTGTAACTGTGCAATACTGATGCGCTCAGTTGGGTCTTCGAGTGTGGCTAAATTAAAATAAGGTGCGGGTGTTTTATCTGTTGAGAGTAAGTTACGTTGCTGAAATGTCGTCACAACATAAAAAACGACAGCCATCAACACAGCAGTTTTCATCACACTGATAAATTTTTTTAAAAAAGTAGGATTTTTTTTCATTCTCACCTTGTACGTTCTTAGCCTTTTAAAATCAACCTATTCGGACCAATTTTAGGCTTTTTAAATTTCACTTTTTAGAAAAAACACTAATTTTTTTACTAAAAAATCTTGAAAAGAATTTACCCGCCCATAAATAGTTTAGTGAGGACGCCTGATGGGTCCTAAACCAACTAAAGTAATTGAAATTTATAATGTTAATTTAACTTTGTTAGCGTTTGTTCAAACGAAGAACACTAACAAAATATCGCTTAAATATGAGGATATAATTATGCGTACAGTAGACTTATCACCACTTTATCGTTCATTCATCGGCTTCGATCATTTAGCATCATTAATGGATGCGGCAGCACGTACCGACAAGCAGCCAAGTTTTCCTCCGTACAATATCGAAGCACTCGATAAAGACAAATATCGTATCACTATGGCTGTAGCCGGTTTTAGTGACAGTGAATTGACCATTGAGTCAGAAAACAACACCCTAAAAGTCAGCGGCACTAAAGCTGATAAACAAGATAATGCAGAGCGTAAATTCATTCATCAAGGCATAGCAGAGCGTAACTTTGAGCGTAAATTCCAATTAGGTGACCACGTCAAAGTGCTGGGTGCAGACCTTGAAAATGGTTTACTCAGTATCGATTTACAACGTGAAATCCCTGAAGCCTTAAAACCACGTAAAATCGAAATCGGTAATGGTAAATTACTCGAGAACAAGTAATACCGACCAGTATTGTTTCCCTAGTTAGTTTTGCCGCCTCATTTGAGGCGGCTTTTTTTGTTATAGTTTTTCTAAATTATCTAAGCACCACTTAGCACGTTTTAACGTTGCTTGCTTAAGTGACTCATCTTGTTTATACCAATTGTTGTAAATCATTCCAATACGAGGGTTTTGCGATAGCTGTTGTTCGTGCTCTAACATAAAGTGCCAATATAAACTGTTAAATGGACATGCGTCATCAGTTTCTTTTTCTTTAACGTTGTAGCTACAATGCTTGCAGTAATCACTCATTTTATTGATGTAATTACCACTGGCAGCATAGGGTTTAGTGGCGATTAATCCTCCATCTGCGAACTGACTCATGCCACGCGTGTTCGGCATTTCCACCCATTCGATAGCATCGATATAAATCCCTAAATACCAAGCATCGACCTCATTTGGATCAATCGCAGTTAGCAAGCAAAAGTTACCGGTGATCATTAAACGTTGAATGTGATGTGCATAGGCCGTTTGCAAACTTTGTGTAATGGCATGGTGCATACAATTCATGTTCATTTTGCCGTGCCAAAAATAGTCGGGTAGGGTACGTTTCGCATTCAAGGTATTTTTACTCGCGTAATCAGGCATATTTTGCCAATAAATACCGCGAACATATTCACGCCAACCAAGAATCTGCCTGATAAAACCTTCTACTTGTGCAATATCGATGTGTTGTTTTTTAAAGCTACTTAATACTTGCTCAATGACCTGCATCGGGTGCAGCATTTTGGTATTAAGCGCGAATGATAAACGGCTGTGATACAAAGACCATTGATAGTCTGATTGACATGTCATGGCGTCTTGAAACTGGCCAAAGTGAACAAGTAAGTGTTTACAGAAAAAATCGAGTAATTGTTTTGCTTCCGAGCGCGTAGTTGGCCAGATTAGGGTTTCGTTACACTCTCCAAAAGTATTTATTTTATGTTTTTCGATACGCTTTAGAATATCACTCACATCATGGCTAAAGCACAAAGGTTCAGGTATATCTTTAAGATCGCTTTGTTTTAACTTATTTCTGTTTAGCTGATCAAAATTCCATTGCCCATCAAGCGGTTCATTATTCTTATCCATTAAAATGTTAAAGCGCTTACGCATGGCTCGATAGAAAAACTCCATTTTTACATGTTTATCTTTTTTGAAATATTGAGGTATTTCATTAAACGGTAGCAAAAAGTGTTCTGTATCGTACGCATTTACCTTAAGTGAGGTTTGTTTTGTATAATCGAGTAGTTGCTGTTTTAGTCGATATTCATCAGGAAATTGATACTCAATAGTTTGGCAATGATATTGTTTAGCCAAATTAGTCAACAGGGTAGGTAGCGAAGAACTGTCAGAGGTTTCATCAAGGGTAAGATGAAGTACATTAAATCCTGCTTTTTTTAATGCACAAGCAAAGTTTTCCATAGCAGCAAAAAAAGCCGCAATCTTTTGTAGGTGATGTTTTACATAGTCGGTTTCTTGTTTTAGTTCGGCCAATACATACAACACATCTTGCTGATCGTCTTCTTTAAACCAACTATGACTGGCGTTAAGTTGGTCGCCAAAAATAAACCGTAAAGTTGAGTATTGCACTATAGTAAACCTAACTGACTTGTGACTAAATAAAGCGATACGAAGTAAATGCAGATATAGATCGTGAAATTAATTAGTGTGTTGATATAAGGAACTAAACTCTAAAAGGGTGATGGCATGCAAATTCAGTTTAAAACAGTGATATTTTTAAGTTGTGCGTATTTAATGTTTACGAATGTAGTAAACGCGACGGTTTACCAGTGTGAAAAAAACGGCGTGGTTGAGTTTAGCCAGCAACCATGTGGAAAGGACGCTCGATTAGTAATCATTAAAGAGCAAAATCCGCATGTTTCTGATGTATTTGAATCAGCACCTGTAAAGCCTGATTCTGGTGTAGATAGCTATATCCGAGTAAAGCAAATTGATGCCGAAATTCAACAGCACCACAACAAAATAGACACTTTAACCCAACGCTTAGATAATGATATTGCCAGCTTAAGTAAACAAGCTGACGCACAATTGAATAATGTAGTGGGGAATAAAAAAGTAGCTGCAATTGCAAAGCAAATGACTGCTACATCTCAGCGCTACAAATTACTTATCGATAATGAACAGCGAGGTATCGATAGACTAAATACTGAAAAAGCGACGCTTTTAGCACAAAGTGATCAAACTGTAGATGCAGAGGTTGATAGTTTTATTCGAACACAGCAAATAAAACGAGAAATCACTGAGCATCAAAACAAGATCGACACACTCTATGCACAGCTAAACAGTCAGCTGAGTCAACTTGAACAACAAACCCGTCCTCGTGCTGTAAATTTGACAGGCGTGAGTGCTGACGAAGCATTGTCTGAAAAAATGACTGCTGTAACGAGTAAGTTTGATACCCTAATTGCGGTTGAACAACGCCAAATTGATAGGCTAAACACTGAGTTAGGGCAATTATGAGCTTAGCTGTGTTGCTTGTTTTTGCGCTAAAGAAACAACATTACTATATGAAAAAAGATAACTTTTTACGATATTCTTAAATATAAGTATCGCCTGTGACCATGCCTGACATAGGTGACTGTTCAATTTAATTGATTGTTTTTGAAGTGTGTCCCAAAAGGCATCGCAAAGTAAGTCAATGTCAGTACAATTAACGTTTAAAAAGCTGAGATTGTTTGCCATATAGTGAATAAATGGAATCACAAGGGGTAAATCATCTAAATGATTTATTACCTTATTAAGTGCACAATATAAAATGTAGCTTTGCTGATTAATGCTTTCTTGACTTGGAATTGTCATTTGTAATGGCTTCTCATTCATTAACGTATGAAATGTCTTTGTAAATTGATGAAAATCCGGTTTTATCAGCTCAACATTTTGTTGTAAAAGCTTTTTTTGAAAAATAGATAGACTCATTAATTATCGCTTAATAGCACTCGCTATAGTTTTTCTTATTATAATACCAACTATAGACCATTTTTCTCGAAAATAGGAAATTAATGACAGGGCTGTCATAATGTTTTTATCTACAAAATAGTCTAACTAATTCACCCAATGAGGTTGCTAATTGAGCGCTACGTGCTTATAATAGCCGCCATTGATTTGAGGTGCTTGTCACTCAAACTGCGATATTTAGCAATTAGCTTTAATATCCATTGGCGCGGGATGGAGCAGCCTGGTAGCTCGTCGGGCTCATAACCCGAAGGTCGTCGGTTCAAATCCGGCTCCCGCAACCAATTCAGTGTTTACACAGCAATGTGATAAACATACACAGTAAGTTATTTTACTGTATTGAAGTCGCGCATTCTGGGTAATGCGCGTTTTGCGTTTAGGCTATCTAGTTTAATTTAGTCAGATAAATGACTCGCAACCAAGCTTGGCCCTAGGCCACACAGTTTTATGCTTTAGGTGTGACGCCCCGCTTGGTTCGGGGCGTTGTTGTATCTGGTCTAGCATGATTTACTTAATACCTCAGTGGTATAAATCATTATTAAACTCAGTATTTCAGGGCTATATGCCCTTTTTTTGTTTGTATGGAGGATTTTCGTGACAAAACTTGAGCAAGATTTAGTAACCATGCTCTCACCAGCCGTAGAAATGTTAGGTTTTGAGTTACATGGTCTTGAGTTTGTGCAAGCTGGTCGCCACTCTACATTACGTGTTTACATTGATCACGATGCAGGGATTACGGTTGATAATTGTGCCGATGTAAGTCGTCAAGTTAGCGCGATTTTAGACGTAGAAGACCCGATTACAAACGAATATGATTTGGAAGTTTCGTCTCCTGGTGTTGATCGTCCATTATTCAAACAAGATCACTACGAGAAGGCGCAAGGAGAAGAAGTACGCGTGCGTACTAAGCTTCCGCAAGATGGTCGCCGTAATTTTAAAGGCGATTTAGTATCAGTTAGCAGTGATATGATCACACTTTCGGCAGATGGCACTGAGCATATGATTATGCTAAGTAACATTGAACGTGCGAACATCATCGCAAAGTTTTAATTCGAGTGCGAAGGAATAGGGCAAGCGAGGCATAACCCATGGCAAAAGAAATATTATTGGTTGCTGAAGCCGTCTCCAATGAGAAAGCGGTTCCAAAAGAAAAGATTTTTGAAGCGTTAGAGTTCGCATTAGCGACTGCGACAAAGAAAAAACACGATGGCGAAATTGATGTTCGCGTATCAATCGATCGTAAAACAGGTGATTACGACACGTTCCGTCGCTGGAAAATTGCAGAAGTTCAAGAAGACGGTTCGTTAGAACATCCTTACAGCGAAATTACGTTAGAAGCGGCACAAGTTGAAGATCCTGAGTTACAACTAGGTGATTACGTTGAAGAGCAGATTGAGTCAATCAAGTTCGACCGCATTACAACGCAAATGGCAAAACAAGTTATCGTACAAAAAGTACGTGAAGCTGAACGTGCGCTAGTTGTTGAAGAATATAAAGATCAACAAGGTGAGTTAGTAACTGGTGTTGTTAAAAAAGCAACCCGTGACGCTATTGTACTTGACCTTGGTAACAATGCTGAAGCGGTTATCTACCGTGATGACATGTTACCGCGTGAAAACTTCCGTCCAGGTGACCGTATTCGTGGTTTACTTTACGAAGTTAAACCAGAAGCACGTGGCGCGCAGTTATTTGTAACGCGTTCTAAGCCTGAGATGCTGATGGAGCTTTTCCGTATTGAGGTACCTGAGATCGGCGAAGAAATGATTGAATTACGTGCCGCAGCACGTGATCCAGGTTCGCGTGCAAAGATTGCAGTAAAATCTAACGACAAACGTATCGACCCTGTAGGTGCGTGTGTTGGTATGCGTGGTGCACGTGTACAAGCCGTGTCAACTGAGCTTGGTGGTGAGCGTGTTGATATCGTTCTTTACGATGACAACCCTGCGCAATTCGTTATCAATGCAATGGCGCCAGCAGAAGTGGCATCTATCGTGATGGACGAAGATACACATTCAATGGATATCGCTGTTGAAGCAGACAACCTAGCACAAGCAATTGGTCGTAATGGTCAAAACGTTCGCCTTGCTAGCCAGTTAACTGGTTGGGAATTAAACGTCATGACTGTTGATGACATGCGTGCGAAGAACGAAGCTGAATCAGACAAGCTGATCAACTTATTCACTGAATACCTAGATATCGATGATGAGTTTGCAACCCTACTTATCAACGAAGGTTTCTCAACACTTGAAGAAGTTGCCTATGTTCCAGCATCTGAATTCTTAGAAATTGACGGTTTAGATGAAGAAACGGTTGATATTTTACGTTCTCGTGCAAAAGACGCATTAACAACAAAAGCGCTTAAGACAGAAGAAAGCCTTGATGGTGCAGAGCCTGCAGAGGATTTACTAGCACTTGAAGGTCTAGAGCGTCACCTTGCATTTGTAATGGCAAGTAAAGGTGTAATAACACTTGAAGACTTAGCTGAGCAAGGTATTGATGAGTTAGTGGATATCACTGACCTTTCAGAAGAAGAAGCTGGCAAGCTTATTATGGCTGCGCGTAACATTTGTTGGTTCGCAGACGAGTAATTTATTAACGGAGGTATTACACACTATGGCAGAAGTAAATGTTGAAAAACTAGCCGGAGATATTGGTACAACTGTTGATAAATTATTACAGCAGCTTGAGCAAGCCGGTATCAAAAAACAAGCAGGTGATATGGTAACAGAAACTGAGAAGTCAACGTTACTTGATCACCTGAGTAAGCAGCATGGTGGCACGGGCTCGGAAGGCCCTGCTCGCATGACTTTGCAACGTAAGAGTAAAAGCACGTTAAGTGTAACTGGCTCTACAGGTAAAGCGAAGTCAGTCCAAGTAGAAGTACGTAAAACGCGTACCTACGTAAAGAAAAGCGCCGTTGAGCAACAGCAAGAAGAAGAGCGTTTAGCTGCAGAAGAAGCTGCCCGTAAGGCAGCTGAGCTTAAAGCCCAGCAAGAAGCTGAAGAACTTAAAGCGAAACAAGAGGCAGAACGTAAAGCAAAAGAAGAAGCTGAGCGTAAAGCCAAAGAAGAGGCTAAACGCAAAGCTGAAGCTGAGCGTAAAGCGAAACAAAAGCAGATGACCCCAGAGCAAAGTGCTAAGTCTGAAAAAGATCGTGCCGAAGCTGAGCGTCTGCAAAAAGAAGCAGAAGAGGCCGCATTGAGAAAAGCTGAAGAAGAAGCGAAACGTCAAGCAGAAGAGGCAAGAAAGCTAGCTGAAGAAAATGAAGCTCGCTGGAAAAAAGAAGAAGAAGAGCGTAAGCAGCGTGAAGAAAACGCTGATCACCACCTTACGACTTCAACTTACGCGCGTGAAGCAGAAGATGAATCTGATGCACGTGAAGAGCAAAGTGCTCGTCGTAAGAAAAAGAAAAAAGGACCTCAAAAAGAGAAGGCTCCTTTACCTAAGGGTAAAAAAGGCAAATTAAAAGCACCAACTTCACTACAGCATGGTTTCCAAAAGCCAACTGCAGATGTTAAAAACGAAGTACGCATTAGTGAAACAATCACCGTTGCTGAACTTGCATCTCGTATGGCTGTTAAAGGTGCTGAAGTTGTTAAAACAATGATGAAGATGGGTGACATGGTTACCATCAACCAAGTGATTGACCAAGAAACAGCACAACTTGTTGCTGAAGAAATGGGCCACAAGGTTATCATCGTTAAAGAAAACGAATTAGAAGAGAAAGTACTCAACGACCGCAGCGAAGAAGGTACAGCTGTACCTCGTGCTCCAGTTGTAACCGTAATGGGTCACGTTGACCACGGTAAAACGTCAACACTTGACTATATTCGTTCAGCAAAAGTTGCATCTGGTGAGGCGGGTGGTATTACCCAGCATATTGGTGCATACCACGTTGAAACTAACGGTAACATGATTACTTTCTTAGATACGCCAGGTCACGCCGCGTTTACATCAATGCGTGCGCGTGGTGCAAAAGCAACGGATATCGTAATCCTTGTTGTTGCTGCGGATGATGGTGTAATGCCACAAACTAAAGAAGCGGTTCAGCACGCCCGTGCTGCTGGCGTTCCTTTAATTATCGCAGTGAATAAGATGGATAAAGAAGGTATCGACCCAGATCGCGTTAAGAATGAGCTAGCTCAACTTGACGTAATCCCTGAAGAGTGGGGCGGTGATACACAGTTTGTACATATTTCTGCAAAAACAGGTTTAGGTATTGATGACCTACTTGAAGCAGTACTAATGCAAGCAGAGCTTCTTGAGCTTACTGCGCCTGCAGAAGGTATGGCGGCGGGCGTTGTAATTGAATCACGTCTAGATAAAGGTCGTGGTCCAGTTGCATCTGTTCTTGTACAATCAGGTACACTGAATCAAGGTGATATCGTACTGTGTGGTCTTGAATATGGCCGTGTACGTGCGATGAAAGATGAGAACGGTAAAGACATCAAGTCTGCGGGTCCATCTATCCCAGTTGAGATTTTAGGTCTATCTGGTATCCCTGCTGCGGGTGATGAAGCAACAGTAGTTAAAGATGAGCGTAAAGCACGTGAAGTCGCACTTTACCGTCAAGGTAAGTTCCGTGAAGTGAAGCTTGCTCGTCAACAAAAAGCGAAGCTTGAAAACATGTTTACGAACATGGCTGAAGGCGATGTATCTGAAGTTAACATCGTTCTTAAAGCTGACGTACAAGGTTCAATTGAAGCAATTGCTGATTCATTAACTAAGCTTTCTACAGATGAAGTTAAAGTGAAGATTGTTGGTTCAGGTGTAGGTGGTATCACTGAAACTGATGCAACGCTTGCAGCGGCGTCAAACGCAATCGTTGTTGGCTTTAACGTACGTGCTGATGCATCAGCTCGTAAAGTAATTGAGTCAGAAAACTTAGACTTACGTTACTACAGCGTAATCTACAGCCTGATTGAAGAAGTTAAACAAGCGATGTCAGGTATGCTTGCACCAGAATTCAAGCAAGAGATCATTGGTCTTGCTGAAGTTCGTGACGTGTTCAAGTCACCTAAGATTGGTGCAATCGCAGGTTGTATGGTTACTGAAGGCGTTGTTAAGCGTAGCGCGCCTATCCGTGTACTTCGTGATAACGTGGTTATCTATGAAGGTGAACTTGAGTCACTACGTCGCTTTAAAGATGACGTTCAAGAAGTACGTAACGGTATGGAATGTGGTATCGGCGTTAAGAACTACAACGATGTTAAAGTTGGCGACCAAATCGAGGTATTCGAGACGGTTGAAGTACAACGTTCACTTTAATTTCGTTTAAGTTATTGCTTTAAATGGGGGCCTAGCCCCCATTTGTGTATTCGTAATTAAATTAACTTATTCTTTAACATCAATAAGTTATTATTTTAGAGTGAAATGAAATGAGAGAATTTTCTCGCACTGATCGTGTTGCACAGCAAATTCAAAAAGAGATTGCTGTTATTCTTCAACGCGAAATCAAAGATCCACGCTTAGGCATGGTGACAGTGTCTGCGGTTGAGGTATCTCGCGACTTATCTTACGCAAAAGTATTTATCACAGTGTTTAACACTGACGATGAAGATAAAGCCAAGCAAAGCGCTAAAATCTTAAATGAAGCAACGGGTTATATTCGTTCTTTATTAGGTAAACGTATTCGTGCGCGCATCATGCCTGAGTTACGTTTTGTGATCGATAACTCGCTTATGGAAGGTATGCGTATTTCAAACTTGGTTGACTCAGTTATTCGTGAAGACAATGCCAAGCATGTAGACGAAGATGACAGCGAAGAAGGCACTAAAGACTAATGGCTAGACGCAGTAAAGGTCGTGCTATTGACGGCATCTTATTACTTAATAAGCCGCAAGGTATTTCATCAAACAAAGCATTGCAGCAAGCAAAGGGAATTTACTTTGCTCAAAAAGCAGGCCACACCGGTGCGCTTGATCCGCTCGCCACAGGTATGCTGCCTATTTGTTTTGGTGAAGCGACTAAGTTTACCCAGTTCTTGCTTGATACTGACAAAACCTATGTTGTACGCGCCAAACTTGGTGAGCGAACTACTACCTCTGATTCAGATGGTGAAGTGGTTGAAACGCGCGAAGTATCGGTCACGCGTGAACAATTAGCTGAGCAAATTGCCAGTTTCTTAGGTGAGTCGGATCAATATCCTTCGATGTACTCTGCGCTTAAATACCAAGGTCAGCCTTTGTATAAATATGCCCGCGAAGGTATTGAAGTGCCGCGTAAGTGTCGAAAAATTAATGTATTTAGTTTAACGCTTGATGAGTTTGATGAAGCTAATAACGAAGTACAAATGACGGCACATGTATCTAAAGGCACTTATATTCGTACTATTGTTGACGACTTAGGTGAAAAGCTTGGCTGTGGTGCGCATGTCATCATGTTACATCGCAGTGCAGTTGGCCATTATCCAAGTGAAAAAATGGTTACGCTTGAGCAACTTGAAGAAAAGCTACAGCAAGCAAAAGCAGACGATGTTGCGCCTTCAAGCTACCTCGATGAGCTATTACTGCCAATGGATACTGCTTTGGTTGATTTACCTGTGATTGAGATCTCCCAAGAGCAGGGCGTGGCATTTCGCCATGGTCAAACCGTGGTTATCGGTAAGCCCGTACCAGATGGTGTGGTAAAGGTAATGGCTGATGGGGTGTTCATTGGTACCGGTGAGCGTCATAAAGACGGTCACTTAAAATCAAAGCGTGGCTTATCAAATCAACTGCCTGAGTAAAGATTACCTTGTAGTTATTAGCAAAGCTGGGTAGAATACGCCCCGCTCAATCGTTTTGGCTGAATTAGTGATCGGCTAAAACACAATTTAAATTAATTTTTGGAGTTACTATGTCACTAAGCAATCAAGAAAAAGTTGAAATCATCGCTAAATTTGCACGCGCTGAAGGCGACACTGGTTCACCTGAAGTACAAGTTGCACTTCTAACTTTCGATATCAACAAGCTTCAAGGTCACTTTGCTAGCCACAAGCACGACTTCCACTCACGTCGTGGTCTTCTTCGCAAAGTAAGCCAACGCCGTAAACTGCTTGACTACCTTAAAGGTAAAGACATTGCACGTTACACTGCGTTAATCCAAGAGCTTGGCCTACGTCGCTAAGAACTAGATTACGAGAAAAGGGGCTATTTAGCCCCTTTTTTTGTGCGCGTATGAAAGGTATACTAGCGCACACCTAGGGAGTGGATGCTTCCTAGATATCAAAAAACATCATTGCCAATTGTAGTACTTAATTGATTTTTCTTAAGTTTAATTAAGTACTGTAATTGGTACTTTGATGGACTATTTTTTACCAATTCGGAGCACTGCTCTGAGTTGCTTTTACATTTAAAGGACATTTTTAAGTGCAAGCAATTATTAAAGAATTTCAACTAGGTCAACATACAGTGACGCTAGAAACAGGTGCTATCGCTCGTCAAGCAGACGGCGCAGTACTAGCAAGCATTGGCGATACTTCAGTATTAGTTACTGTTGTTGGTAAGCGTGATGCACAACCAGGTCAAGACTTCTTCCCACTAACAGTTAACTACCAAGAGCGTATGTACGCTGCGGGTCGTATCCCTGGTGGTTTCCTTAAGCGTGAAGGTCGTCCTAACGATGGCGAAACGCTTATCGCTCGTCTAATCGACCGTCCAATCCGTCCACTTTTCCCAGACGGTTTTGTAAACGAAGTACAAGTAATCGCGACAGTTGTTTCTGTTAACCCAGAAATCCAACCTGACATGGTTGCTATGATTGGTACGTCAGCAGCACTTGCTATCTCTGGTATTCCATTCAATGGTCCTATCGGTGCATCACGTGTTGGTTTCATCAACGGTGAATACGTACTTAATCCAACACTTGCTGAGCTTGAAGAAAGCCAATTAGACCTAGTTGTTGCTGGTACTGATAACGCAGTACTTATGGTTGAATCAGAAGCTGAAACACTATCTGAAGACGTCATGTTAGGTGCGGTTGTTTATGGTCATGAGCAATCTCAAGCTATCATCAACGCAATCAACGAATTCAAAGCTGAAGCGGGTAAACCAGCTTGGGATTGGACTGCACCAGAGAAAAACATCACACTTGCTGAGAAAATCTCTGCAATCGCTGCTGAAAAAGTAGGTGAAGCATACCGCATCACTGACAAAGTAGCGCGTAAAGAAGCACTTGGTGTAGCGAAAGAAGAAGTAGTTGCTACATTAACAGCTGAACTTGCTGAAGGCGAAGAGCTAGATACGCAAGAAGTTGGTAAACTATTCGGTTCTTTAGAAAAAGAAATTGTTCGTGGCCGTATCATCGCTGGTGAAAAACGTATCGATGGTCGTGAACCAGATATGGTTCGTGCACTAGACGTAATGACGGGTGTTTTACCTCGTACTCACGGTTCTGCAATCTTCACGCGTGGTGAGACGCAAGCACTTGTAACTGCAACGCTTGGTACTGAGCGTGATTCACAGTTAATCGACGACTTAACAGGTACTAACAAGCATCACTTCATGCTTCACTACAACTTCCCTCCGTTCTGCGTAGGTGAAACAGGTTTTGTAGGCTCTCCTAAGCGTCGTGAAATTGGTCACGGTAACCTAGCTAAGCGTGGTATTGCTGCGGTACTACCTACACTTACTGACTTCCCATACTCAATCCGTGTAGTATCAGAAATCACTGAATCAAACGGTTCATCGTCTATGGCATCAGTATGTGGTACATCACTAGCACTTATGAATGCCGGTGTACCAATTAAAGCATCTGTTGCTGGTATTGCGATGGGTCTAGTTAAAGAAGGCGAAGATTTCGTTGTTCTTTCTGATATCTTAGGTGATGAAGATCACTTAGGTGACATGGACTTTAAAGTAGCGGGTACTTCAAACGGTATCACTGCGCTACAAATGGATATCAAGATCGAAGGTATCACTAAAGAAATCATGCAAATCGCACTTAAACAAGCGAAAGCTGCACGTCTACACATCTTAGGTGTAATGGACGAAGCGATTTCTGCTCCTTCTGAAGAGCTATCTCAATTCGCACCACGCATCTACACTATGCAAATCCCTGCGAAGAAAATTGCTGAAGTAATCGGTAAAGGCGGCGCAACTATCCGTCAACTTACTGAAGAGACTGGCACAACGATCGAAATCGAAGATGACGGTACAATCAAGATCGCTGCAACTGACGGCATGAGTGCAAACGATGCAATCAAGCGTATCGAGCAACTAACTGCTGAGCTAGAAGTAGGTACTATCTACACGGGTAAAGTTGTACGTATCGTTGATTTTGGTGCGTTCGTTAATATCCTTCCAGGTAAAGACGGTCTAGTGCACATTTCACAAATCAGCACAGAGCGTGTTAACAACGTAACTGACCACTTAAGCGAAGGCCAAGAAGTTAAAGTTAAAGTTCTTGAAGTAGATCGCCAAGGTCGTGTACGTCTAAGCATTAAAGAAGCGATGGAACCAGCTGCTGAAGAAAAAGCAGAAGAGCCAAAAGACGCTGAATAATGATTGAATAACCAGTAATTTGCTGGATATCAGAAAAAGGGGCTGTTTAGCCCCTTTTTTTATGCTTTAATGAAACCTATCAGCTTCGACTTTGTCTACAGAGCATTCTTCAGGTATTAAGGATTTTAATGAATTTTAAACACTTAGCATTGACCGCCGTGGCTCTTTTTTCTCTAAGTGCATGTCAAACAACGTCACAATCTGAGTCTTTGCCTATCGTAAATGTGCCGTTCACGGCACCGTTGGCCTCTGATTTTCGCAACGAAATTACGATTGCTCGCTATTCTGAGTTATTGAGCCGAACAGATTTAAGCCCTGAGCAACAAGCAAAACTATATTACGATCGCGGTGTGTTATTTGATAGCTTAGGGATGTCAACATTGGCACGAATAGACTTTAATCGTGCTATAAAGCTGAAACCTGATCTTGCTGAAGTCTATAATTTTTTGGGTATTCACCACACACTGATGCAGCAATACGAACAAGCGTATGAGTTTTTTGATTCAGCTCTAGAGTTAAATGAGCAGCACGAATATGCCTATTTAAACCGTGGTATTGCACTTTATTATGGTGAACGTCCATTACTGGCTGCAGATGATTTACAACAGTTTCTAAATCGAGCGCCGAGTGATCCTTATCGTGTGCTTTGGTTGTATCTCGCCCAAGCTGAAGCAAATAAAGAGCAAGCGTTGATTGATCTTAAAGCGAATGCACAAGGGGTTGATGAGTCGCAATGGGGTTATCAACTTTTAGCACTTTATTTGGGCGATATTAGCGAATTTGAATTTTTATCGGGTATTATCGAAGGCGTAACGTCAGAGCAAGAGTATGCTCATCGTTTATGTGAAGCCTATTTTTATTTAGCTAAATTACATCAAGCTGCGGGTGATAAATACCTCGCTGCCGATTACTTTCGATTAGCCCTTTCTACTAATGTGCATGAGTTTGTTGAGTATAAGTACGCACGCTTAGAGCTTGAGTTAATGGCTGGTGAAGACGCGAGCTAATAAATACTTGTTAGTAGGGTTATTACTGAGTTTGTGCGGACTTTCAAGCTCAGTATCCTACTTTTCACCGTCTTATCTTTATTATATTGACAAAGCACCTTCCCAAACAGCAGCTATTTATTATTTAGCGCCTCATGTTGTTAATACACAATTAGCTAGACTTAGTACTTCGCAACTTCGTCATTTGGCTGAGCTTGATAACACAGATGCCAAATACCAGCTAGTTTTACGTTTTTTACAGCAAGGTAATTTTTCTGCGGCGCAATTGTGGTGGCAAACACAGTTTGACTATTTTGACTTGAAACAGCAGCAAAACCTCGCAAAGCAATTAGTCATAAACGAGCAGTGGAGTGCTCTAGAGTCATTATGGAAGACAAATCGATTACCTGATGGCGATGCTAAGCAAACATGGTTTTTACAACAAAGCATGCCCACCACCAAAATAACAACCGAGTATGCCAATTTACATAATTTTTCCTTGTCGTTAGACGCTGTTACAACCAATCCAATATGTCATTTTAATGTGTTAATGATGGCGGACCATAAAGATGGTATTGCTGCTTTACAATCTTTTAAAGGCCAATATCAGTCTAGTCCAGAGCCTGCTATTAATAGCTTTTGTTTTAGCGATGTTGTTTATGTAGGCAATCAATATCGCTGCGAGGAAAATAATAACGCATTGCAATGTGACTGGAGAAAAGCAGAAAATCACACATGGCCAGCTGGTTTTGACTTTATTGTCATGATGTCGAAAGAGGGGAGTGCAAACGTACAAGGTGGTATTATGCATATTAATTCATCCCAATCATACGCAGTATTTTTGCATGAGCTAATGCACTTTAATGGTTTTGAGGATGAATACCCATTGCCAGAAAAAAAACAGCAATGGCTGTGCCAGCAAGAAGGGCTAGTGGCACCTAATTTATTTATTGCAAGAAACAGCTTGCCGCCAAGTGGATGGCAGAAAAGCGTGGCTTGCAAAAACCAAATGGCTTATAAACCCAGTTTAAATTGGTCAATAATGCAATACCAAAAGGTGGGATTATCTGAACAATATCGCCAACTTTGGTTAAAACAAATTAACTCCCCCTTAACAAAGCCAGTAAGGTACGCTGATTATTTTGCCTTTATTGGTGTAAAGCCTGTAATAACAACAGCTTTAAGCTCTAAAGAATTTTCTGACTAATCGCTTATTTATTGCTATTTTAATACGTAAAGTGGTTAAAAGTTGGCCGAATAGGTGTGTCTCCTATAGACAAAATAGCACCCAATCAGTATAACTATACGCATTGTAAGCTTTTTTTGAAGCCAACTTTTAACCATCCAAATGAACAGTACGCAACTAATTATAACTAGCAGCGGTATTGATATTCTTATGACACTAAAAGGCTCCTTATTATGACTTTGCTCTGGATACCCCTGTTATCCTTGATTGGCAGTGTTATTTCATCCTGCACTTCAAAACTAACACGTAATCAAAGTACTGCTTTGACCATGTTAGCGCCTTTGATTGCTCTTGGAATCGTATTTTCCTATACACCAGCCGTTTTTTCTGGTGAAACTATCCGCTATACAGCAGAGTGGATCCCACTGTTGAATATGCAAGTCTCATTTCGACTTGACGGGTTAAGTTTATTATTCCTTTATATGATTTTGGGTATTGGTACCTTAGTCATTTTCTATGCACGCTATTACTTAAGTAATAACGACTCACTGCCCAAGTTATATTGTTACCTTATGCTATTTATGACAGCCATGGTTGGCATTGTGATGTCTAACAATGTCATTCAACTATGGCTATTTTGGGAGTTAACAAGTATTAGCTCGTTTTTATTAATTAGTTATTGGTGGCATAAGTCAGAAGCGCGTAAAGGTGCAAGAATGGCGTTAGCAATTACGGGAGCGGGCGGTCTTGCGTTATTAGCGGGTTTACTTTTAATTGGTGATATCGTTGGTAGCTATAACCTTGATGTCATTCTTGCTAGTAAGGCATTAATTCAATCACACGACTTATATGAAGTTGGTCTGGTACTTATATTATTAGGTGCATTTACTAAGTCTGCGCAGTTTCCTTTTCATTTCTGGCTACCTCATGCTATGGCTGCACCGACACCCGTTAGTGCATACTTACACTCAGCAACCATGGTTAAAGCCGGTATATTTTTGCTTGCGCGATTCTATCCTGCACTATCAGGTACGGATACGTGGTTTATTTTAGTTGCGATGACAGGTTTATCGACTTTGCTTGTTGGTGCTTACATTGCGTTATTTAAACATGACTTAAAAGGACTGCTTGCTTACTCTACCATCAGTCACTTGGGTCTAATTACTTTGCTATTAGGTTTAGATACCGAACTTGCAACTGTGGCAGCTATTTTCCACATTATTAACCACGCGATATTTAAAGCGTCATTGTTTATGGCTACGGGGATTATTGACCATGAAACTGGCACCCGTGATATGCGTAAGTTAAATGGGATGTGGCGTTTTATGCCATATACAGCAACACTTGCTATGGTGGCCGCAGCTTCTATGGCAGGGGTGCCTCTATTAAATGGTTTCTTATCAAAAGAAATGTTTTTTGCTGAAACCTTACACCAGCAAGTACTAGGCTCTATGTCTTGGCTTATTCCTGTATTAGCGACTTTAGCGGGTGCCTTGTCTGTAGCATACTCAGCACGTTTTATACATGATGTTTTCTTCAATGGTGATCCGATTGATTTACCAAAAGAGCCCCACGAACCGCCGCGCTACATGCGCGTACCAATCGAAATTTTAGTGGTATTGTGTTTATTGGTCGGTATGTTCCCTCACTTTGCCGTCAGTGATATTTTGGCCTCAGCATCCTACGCTGTACTGGGTGATGCTGCACCAGATTATAAATTATCTGTTTGGCATGGATTTAACTTACCTCTGTTAATGAGCTTTATTGCAACGTGCTGCGGGATACTGATTTATGTACAGCGTAAGTATTTGTTCCAGTTCCAAGCATCACTGCCAACAATTAGTGCGAAAAAAGGTTTTGAGGGGGGGTTATATCGTGTGATCAAGTGGTCACAAGAGAAGATAAACCATATCGAAAATGGCTCGTTGCAACGCTACGCTTTTGTCATGATTACGGTTGTTTTACTGTGCGCTGGATGGCCTTTGTTTGAAATGCGTCAACTTGCTGGTGCTAGTGAGCTAACGCCCATTGATTTTCATAATGCCATTGGCGCAGGCTTGTTGATTATTGGTGCATTAGCAACCGTATTTTGGCATCGTTCACGGATGATATCTTTAATCATGATTTCAATCGTAGGCCTGATGGTGTCTGTTGCTTTCACCCGATTCTCTGCGCCAGATTTAGCGCTGACTCAGTTAACGGTTGAAGTTGTCACTGTAATGCTACTGATGCTAGCACTATTCTTCTTACCACAGCGTACTCCAAAAGAGTCAAGCTCATTACGTATTTTACGTGATCTGGGGATTTCGTCGGCTATAGGTGTGGTAGTTGCGAGTATTTGTTATGCGCTATTAACAAGACCACTTGAGTCAATTTCTGACTTCTTTGTTGCCAATGCTAAAACTGGCGGTGGTGGTACAAACGTGGTGAACGTTATTCTAGTCGACTTTAGGGGTTTTGACACCTTAGGTGAAATCACCGTTTTAGGTATAGCCGCGTTAGGTATTTATAAATTGCTTATCAATTTACCTTTATTTATGCCTGCAAGTGATAGTGAAGGGCGTCCGTGGGCGAGAGAGCGTTATCCAATTCTTCTTGCAAGTATTTCACAAAGCTTATTACCTTTGGCACTGTTAGTTTCTGCATATATCTTTTTACGAGGCCACAATTTACCAGGCGGTGGATTTATCGCAGGCTTAGTCACAGCCATTGCATTTATACTACAGTACATGGCGAATGGCTCTAACTGGATAGCAGAGCGGTTTGATGTGAATTACCGTAAGATTATCGCATCGGGCATCGCTATCGCTTTATTCACAGGTGTTGGAAGCTGGGCATTTGGTCGTCCATTCTTAACAACGTGGTTTGATTATTTTGATATACCGTTAGTTGGCAAAACAGAGCTTGCCAGTGCTATCGTATTTGATTTAGGTGTGTATTTAACTGTTGTAGGTGCAACGCTGATGATTTTAGCTAGTTTAGGAAAACTAACGGCTAATACACCCAAGCAAGAGGTAAATATTTAATGGAAGTATTGTACGCATCATGCGTGGGCGTGCTGGTTGCATGCGGCATTTATTTAATTTTAAGAGCGCGAACCTTTCCGGTCGTGTTAGGTTTAACCATGCTGTCTTATGCGGTAAACCTATTCTTGTTTTCATCAGGACGATTAACAATTAATAAAGCGGCGGTTTTGGGCAGTGCCAGTGAGTATGCAGATCCACTCCCTCAAGCTTTAGTGTTAACGGCTATTGTAATCGGTTTTGCAATGACCGCTTTTGTCGTTATTTTGTCAATTCGTGGTCGTGCCGATTTGGGTAATGATCATGTTGATGGACATCTAGTTAAGTCTTCAAAGGAGCGAAAATGATTCAGCATTTAGCTTCTTTACCTATTTTAATTCCCATGCTGACAGGCATTATTTTACTTATGCCTCCATGCGGTAAGAATCTTCATATTCGCCGTGTGATGTCGGTATTAATGTCAATTATAACCCTTGCTGTTAGTGCATTTTTACTACTTCATGTAAATAGTACGGCACCTATGGTATACGCCATCGGCGACTGGTCGGCTCCTTTTGGTATTGTATTGGTTGCTGATAGGCTAGCGACTTTACTAGTAGTGTTAACAAGCTTACTAGGTGCGGTTGTTGTGCTATATAGCTGCGCAGGTGATGATAAAAAAGGAAGCTTCTTTCACCCTCTTGTTCACTTCTTAATTTTAGGCGTAAACGGTGCATTTTTAACTGGAGATGTATTTAACCTATTCGTATTTTTCGAAGTATTGCTAATCGCATCTTATTCATTATTGATGCATGGCGGAGACAAGCACAGCACCCGTGCAGCTCTACAGTATGTGATTCTAAATCTGATTGGCTCGAGTGTATTTCTTATTGCACTTGGTGTTTTATATGGCGTAGTGGGTACTTTAAATATTGCTGATTTAGCCCAGAAAGTACCTCAGTTAACAGGTGACGATGTTTATTTAGCTAAAATCGGTGGTTTACTACTAATAGTCGTTTTCGCCCTTAAAGGTGCGCTGTTACCGCTACATTTGTGGTTACCTAATACCTACGCAAGTGCCACCCCAGTTGTTGCAGCTTTATTTGCGATCATGACTAAGGTGGGTGTGTATGCCATGCTTCGTGTGTACACCGTTATCTTTGGTGATAACGCGGGGGAGCTTGCACACATGGCACAACCTTGGTTATGGGGACTTGCATTGGCGACCATCATTCTGGGGTCGATAGGCGTTCTTGCAAGCCAAGATTTTAGAAAGCTAATTGCAAACTTAGTGATCGTATCAGTGGGTACATTGGTTGCCTTAGTCGCTATTCAGAATGTAGCAGCGACTGCGGCGTTACTTTACTACTTAGTTCATTCAACGATTGTTTGTGCCGTGCTCTTTTTACTTGCTGATTTGATTGCGCATCAGCGTGGAAAAGTGGCCGATCGTCTTGTTGCAGGGCGTGCTGTTGCACAACCTTTTTTATTAGGAATTAGTTTTGTAATTGCTGCATTGACGGTGGTAGGTATGCCGCCACTATCTGGTTTTGTAGGTAAAATTTGGATTCTAAAAAGTACCTTAGATAGTGAGAAGGGCATGGTGTTTTGGCCAATTTACTTACTTTCAAGTTTAGCCTTATTGGTTGCTATTTCTCGTGCTGGCACAAGCCTTTTTTGGGACCGAAAGTTCAAAGAAAGTGAAGCTGTCGAAGGTATAAAGGCACACCCATTAAAAGTCACGGCGATGTTACTATTGTTAGTTTGCTCTCCTTTGATGGTCATTTTTGCCGGTCCAATTTCAGATTTTATGCTTGCGACATCTGAGCAATTGTTCGATATCAACAGCAGTATTAATAATGTACTACAGGGAGGTCGCTAAATGCGTTTAGAAGCTCGTTTTCGTTGGCTACCCACTCCGTTTCGCAGTGTTTTACTCTTCGTAGTGTGGTTATTACTCAACAATAGTGTGTCGCCTGGGCATCTACTGCTTGCTGCACTCTTTGCAATTACAATTCCATGGATCACCTTTCCATTTCGTGATCCACAGCCGTTAATTGTTCGACCTGGCCTCGCATTTAGGCATTTATTGTTAGTCTTGTACGATATTGTAACGGCTAACTTGCAGGTTGCCTTACTGATCCTTGGGCCAACTAAAAAGCTACGCCCAGGCTTTGTTAAAGTGCCACTTGATTTAAGTCATGATATGCCAATTACGATATTAGCAAGTACAGTATCATTAACGCCTGGCACGGTCAGTGCTGAGGTGTATCCAATTCCTGAGTCGCTTGCAGAAGGTGAAGAAATAGACCAACGTTATTTGCTAATTCATGTGCTGGATTTAGCTGATGAAGCTGAACTTATTAAGACGATTAAACAGCGTTACGAAGCCCCGCTTAAGGAGATTTTCCGATGCTAGATACGGTATTCCTCATTGTGTATGGGATGATTGCCATTTCACTTTTATTGAACTTATGGCGCCTTATTATTGGGCCTTCAGTTCCAGATCGCATTTTAGCGCTTGATACCATGTTTATAAATACCATTGCATTGATCATTCTTTACGGTATGAGCATGGACACAGACTTGTATTTTGAAGCGGCTTTATTAATTGCGATGCTTGGCTTTGTGAGTACGGTAGCTGTATGTAAATACTTGCTACGCGGCGATATTATTGAATAAGGTAACAAATGATGAGTGAATGGGTTGTTTCAATCTTATTGTTAATTGGTGGTTGCTTTATTCTGATAGGCTCGATCGGTTTGGTTAAGATGCCTGATTTTTTTATGCGCCTGCATGGGCCTACCAAAGCGACGACACTGGGGATGGCCTCACTGTTAATAGCGGCGATGGTTTATTTTACTTTCACACACGATGGTGTAAGTGTAAAAGAAATTCTTATTTCTATCTTTTTGCTCATTACAGCACCTATCAGTGGTTACATGCTGATTAAATCGGCTATTCACCATAAATTGCGCGCAAAAGAGGGCACCAAGGGCCAAGACAACATCGAAGAGGATTAGTCTGTAGTATTTATAATATGTGATCTGCGCTCGTGGCTTTTATTGCACGGGCAGATCGCATAGAATGCCCCGTCATTTAGCACACTAGGTAAATAGATCATTATGCGAGTAGCACTTGGAGTAGAATACAACGGCGCCCGTTACAGTGGTTGGCAACGTCAATCACACGTCAATAGCGTACAGCAAGAAGTAGAAACAGCGTTGTCGCGTATTTGTAATCATCCTGTTGAGATTGTTTGTGCGGGTCGTACAGACGCAGGTGTTCATGGTACAGGCCAAGTCGTGCACTTTGATACTCATGCTGAACGCGAAATGGTCGCGTTCACGATGGGGATGAATACCTTACTACCAAAAGATATTTCTATTCGTTTTGCTAAGCCTGTTTCTGAAGATTTTCACGCACGTTTTAGTGCGACAGCACGCCGTTATCGTTATGTGATTTACAATTATACCTATCGCGGTGCCATTATGAGTGAAGGCGTTACTCATTTTCATCACCCATTAGACGAAACTAAAATGCAACAAGCCTGTCAGTATTTAATAGGTGAGCACGACTTTACGTCGTTCAGAGCACTCCATTGCCAAGCAAATACAGCAAATCGTACTATTCACCATTTGTCGGTAAAACGCCAAGGTGATTATGTGATCATTGATATTAAAGCCAATGCGTTTTTACATCACATGGTACGTAATATTACTGGTTGCTTGATGGACATTGGTTTACATAAGCATGAACCTGTTTGGTTAAAAGAGTTACTTGATTTAAAAGAGAGAGCCAAAGCCAGTGCGACAGCTAAAGCTGCGGGTCTTTATTTAGTGGATGTGGATTACCCTGAGCAGTTTGAGATCCCTAAAACACCATTAGGGCCTTTGTTTTTACCTGATTCAGACAGTTAACACTTGGTAGTACACTACTAAGACCAGTTTTTTATATCGTCTGCGGGTAATTCATGTTTTAATTGAAAAAATCTGTCTGTTTATTGGTTGTCAGAAATACAAATAAGTATTCACAATTAAACAGACTGCGACACAGAACAGTATTAAGAGAGTTGCAAATGAGTTGGTTAGAAAAAATCTTACCTAAAACGACTAAATCGTCAGGCCGAAAAGAAATCCCAGAAGGGGTTTGGGCAAAGTGTACAGACTGTGATTCAATTTTATATAAAGCAGAATTAGAAAAGTCACTTAATGTATGTCCAAAATGTGATCACCATATGCGTTTGAGTGCTCGTAAGCGACTCGAAAACTTTTTAGATGATGCAGATCGTCAAGAAATTGGTGCAGAACACGAACCAAAGGACGTTTTAAAGTTTAAAGATTCTAAGAAGTACTCTGACCGCATTACACAAGCACAAAAAGTAAGTGGCGAGAAAGATGCACTTGTTGCAATTAAAGGACGCTTAAAAGGTATTCCTGTTGCTGCGGTGTCGTTTGAGTTCTCATTTATGGGTGGTTCTATGGCGTCAGTGGTCGGCGCTCGTTTTGTTGAAGCTGTAGATCAATGTTTAGAGCATAACATGCCACTTATTTGTTTTTCAGCATCAGGCGGTGCACGTATGCAAGAAGCGCTTATGTCATTAATGCAAATGGCAAAAACAAGTGCTGCACTGGCTAAAATGAGCGAAAAAGGCTTACCGTTTATCTCAGTATTAACCGACCCAACAATGGGTGGTGTATCTGCGTCACTGGCAATGCTTGGCGATATAAACGTTGCTGAACCAAAAGCACTTATTGGCTTTGCCGGCCCTCGTGTAATCGAGCAAACAGTGCGTGAAACACTACCTGAAGGTTTCCAACGCAGTGAATTCTTGCTAGAGCACGGGGCAATCGACATGATTGTTGACCGTCGTGAAATGCGTGACACCCTTGCGCGTATCTTAGCGAAATTTATGAACTTGCCTTCTACTGAACAAGAGCATAGAGTAGCGTAAATTTCAGCTTAACTGATTAATCGCTATGACAGAAATCCTTCCTAGCCAATCATCAAGCCTTGATGATTGGCTTTGTTATTTAGAAAGTGTTCACCCCGCCAATATTGAAATGGGCTTAGAGCGCGTTGCTCGCGTTGCAAACCAAATTGGCTTACTCGGTACACCGAGCAAAATAATATTAATCGCAGGTACCAATGGTAAAGGCACCACAGCGCGTTGCCTAGAAAGCCTATTACTAGCACAAGGTTTTAGTGTGGGTACATATGCTTCTCCACACCTAATTCGTTACAACGAACGCGTGCGTATTAATGGCCAAGAGCTTGATGACCAATTCCATGTTGATGCTTTCGATATGCTGGAAAAGGGCCGTGGTGAGACGCCACTGACGTATTTTGAGTACGGCACGTTAGGTGCACTGGCAATTTTTAAACGTCACGCTGTTGATTATGTATTGTTAGAAGTGGGTTTAGGTGGCCGCTATGATGCGACTAATATTGTCACACCACATGCGTGTGTAATCACAACTATCGATCTAGACCATAAAGAATACCTAGGTGATACACGCGAGCTTGTTGGCTACGATAAAGCAGGTATCTTCCGACCTCACATACCCGCAATTGTTGGTGATTTAGATATTCCACATACAGTAACTGATTACGGTAATGAAATTGATGCTGATATGGTGTTATCTGGCCGTGATTTTAAATTCACTGAAGACAGTGAAGGTTTTAATTGGCAGTACAAAGGTAAAGACTTGCGCCTAGCAAAACCTGCGATCCCTTGTCAAAATGCAGCCACTGCGTTGACCTTATTGGCTAAACTTGACTTACTACCTAGTGAGCAACAAGTACGTGATTGTTTAGCTAATTTAACAGTTGAAGGACGTTTTCAGCAGCTAAGTGAACAGCCACTTATTTTTACCGATGTGGCACATAACCCTGAATCGGCCCGTTATTTGGCGCGTAAATTAAGCGTGTATAAAGATCAAGGGTTTAAAATTCATGCATTAGTCGCTATGCTTGCAGATAAAGATAAAGTGGCAGCAATGTCAGCTGTGGCGGATGTTGTTCATGAGTGGTCGTTAGCCAGTTTAGATTGTTTTCGCGGCGATAAGGTTGAAAACCTTGCAAAGGCATTGGCTGAAACGACATCAACAGCGCCTAGTACGCAATATGACAGTGTTGAAACTGCGCTAGACACACTATTACCAAATGTAGACAATAACACCTTAGTAATTGTGTTTGGCTCATTTATAACCGTGGCTGCAGCAATCAGCTATTTTAAAAAATAGAGAGGAATTCGGTGAACGCAGGGTTTATTAATCGCTTAGTAGGGACCACCATTGTGGTTGTGGCGGCTATTGTCTTTATTCCAAATATTTTGGATGGAGAGAAAGTTCACTATACAGAAGGTTTTAAAGCAATTCCTGAACGCCCTGAGTTCACAACGATTGACTTACAAGATGAAATTGATAGTAAAGTTGCCTCTGCAGAGCAGCCTGCTGAAATACCTGTCGAAAATGCACAAGCGAATGACGCTGAGCTTACAGCAGAGCAAACTGAGCAATTTGATGATGCGCCTAAAATGGTTGAAGCATCAACTCAAGATCCTGTTGCAGTTGTTAAAGCAGCCAAGCCAGTAGTAAAAACATCGGAGCCTGCTCGTAAGCCAGAAGAAAACCTCACGCAAATGGCTTATGTAATCCAATTGGGTAGTTTCTCACACGCGCCTAATGTAAAGTCATTACTTGAAAAGCTTAAAGCGAACGGCTTTAAAACCTTTACTCGTCCAATCAAAACCCCGAACGGAACACTGACAAAAGTCTTTGTAGGTCCTTCACTTAGCAAGAAAGAGTTAGAGAGTAAGCTCCCTGAGTTAAAGCAGTTAACCAAGTTAAACGGCAAAGTTACTCAGTTTGAAATTACAAAATGATCTGGCAATTCTATAGGTAGCTCAAATACCCAAACCGCCTGTAGATCCATGATTCAGCGCTATCACAGGGTTTTCAATACAAGGCGTGGCGATGCAGGAATGTAGGTACCTTTCAAATTGCCACAACACAGTAGTGGAAGCCCTGTGAAGCGCCCGAAGGGCATGGCTAAAACGCATTTATTCTGCGTTATTGATTTTGACAAGGGGACACCATTCTCTACAATCAATGCCTTGCCTAAATGCGTTTTATCTCATGCTGAATTCTTGCATCCACAGGTGGTTTGGGTATAGAATGCGCCCCAAATTAACGACTAGTTGGTTCTTATGATCTGGGTTGATTACGCCATACTTGGCATTATTGCACTATCCACTATCATCGGCTTAATACGTGGCTTCGTAAAAGAAGCAATGTCATTAGCTGTATGGGCTGGCGCATTTATCATCTCTAGTTTGTTTTACCAATATTTAGCTTCCTTCCTAACAAGTATTTCAGAACCCCTTTTAAGAAATGCAGCCGCAATAGCCATATTATTCTTTGCGACACTCCTGTTGGGTGGATTACTAAACTATATTTTAGGTGAGCTTGTACAACGTACTGGTTTATCTGGCACCGACCGTGTATTCGGCATAGTGTTTGGTGCTCTTCGTGGCGTGTTGGTCGTAAGCGCGTTACTCTTCTTTCTTGATGCTTTTACCAGTGCACCTAATACGCACTGGTGGGGTAACTCTATTTTGATTCCAGAATTTGGCTTTGTTGTTGAGTGGTTCTTTTCGTACCTCGAAAACAACTCAAGCTTTTTAAATTCGGTAAACCGTTAATCGGCGAGGATAAATTTAATGTGTGGTATCGTTGGCATAGTCGGAACTTCTCCTGTTAATCAGGCGCTGTATGATGGCTTAACTGTTTTGCAACACCGCGGTCAAGATGCAGCTGGCATCATTACCATTGAAAATAATACGTTTAGCTTACGTAAAGCCAACGGCCTTGTGAAAGATGTGTTTCATACCCGTCACATGAAACGCCTTCAAGGTACGATTGGTATTGGTCATGTTCGCTATCCGACAGCTGGATCTTCTAGCTCGTCAGAAGCGCAACCTTTCTATGTTAACTCACCGTTTGGTATTGCACTTGCACACAATGGTAATTTAACAAACGCAGAAGCATTAAAAGAGCAATTATTTTCAGAAGCTCGCCGTCATGTTAATACAACATCTGACTCTGAAATATTACTTAATATCATGGCGCATGAGTTAAGTAAGTCTAATAAACTTAAACTCGATGCTGAAGATATCTTCACAGCAGTAACGGAAGTAAATAACAAAGTAACGGGTGGTTACGCAACAATAGCAATGATTATCGGCCACGGTATTGTTGCCTTTCGTGACCCGAACGGTATTCGTCCACTTGTATTTGGTAAGCGTGAAACAGCAAACGGTACTGAGTACATGTTTGCATCAGAAAGCGTTGCATTGAAAACAGATGGCTTTGAGTTTGTACGCGATGTAGCGCCAGGCGAAGCTATTTACGTGACTGAAGAAGGTCAGCTTTTCTCACAAGCGTGTGCTGAAAAGGCCACATATGCGCCGTGTATTTTTGAGTTTGTTTATTTTGCGCGCCCAGATTCAACCATTGATCGTATGTCGGTTTATGCAACGCGTGTAAACATGGGGACTAAGTTAGGTGAAAAAATAGCACGTGAATGGGCTGATAAAGACATCGACGTGGTTATTCCAATCCCTGAAACATCATGTGATGTGGCGCTTGAAATTGCATCAGCGCTTAACCTGCCATACCGTCAAGGTTTTGTTAAAAACCGTTACATTGGCCGCACCTTCATCATGCCAGGTCAAGAAATGCGTAAGAAGTCAGTTCGTCAAAAACTGAATGCCATTGACCGTGAGTTCAAGGGTAAGAATGTATTGCTTGTTGATGACTCAATTGTTCGTGGTACCACGTCAGCGCAAATCGTTGAGATGGCTCGTGAGTCAGGTGCAAAGAACGTTTATTTTGCATCAGCTGCACCAGAAATTCGTTTCCCGAACGTGTATGGAATTGACATGCCTTCGGCTGCTGAGTTAATTGCTCATGGTCGTGAAGTGGAAGACATTAATGCAAGCATTGGTGCTGATGGGCTCATTTTCCAGTCTCTTGATGATTTAATCTCAGCGGTGAGCCAAGAAAACCCTGAAATCACTCGCTTTGAAACATCGGTATTCGATGGACAATATATAACGGGTGATATCGATCAAGAATATCTTAACCATATCGATCGTCTACGTAATGATTCTGCAAAATCCACGCGTGAAAATGCAATGTCTTCTGGTTTAGAATTACATAACCAAGAAGAAAACAGTGCAGACTAATTAGTTTTTACACTAATACATGAAAAAGGAGCTACATAGCTCCTTTTTTGCTTGTGGAAAGAAAGGAAATAATTTAGGTAAACATTGGGTGGACTATACCGTTTGTCCACAGAATTGCTGTTGCAGCAAGGATTATGACGAGTAGAATTAATCCGCAAGTGACCACTGAACTGGCATAAATAAAGCCTCGCTCTTCAGGAATGTGCATTAAAATTGGTACCCCAGTATAGAGCAGGTAAACAGAGTAGGCGAGAGCTACAAGTCCTACACACACCACAAACCAAAGCTCTGGTAGAAACGCCGCAAATGAAGACATAAATACCGGTGTTGCTGTGTAAGCAGCAAGTTCTAGGGTTTGAGTAAAGGTGGGTTTTGCACCGAAGGTCACGGCCATCCAGTGTGCTAAGTAAGCTAGTGCAAACACACCTACAATAAGCGCAAAGTACATGGCTATCGCAATCAATAGCGCGCTATCATGCGTTAAAAATACTGCCTCACCGGAGCCAATGCTCCAACCCAGATGGACTGATGAATAATAGCCCATGATAGATGGAATACATGCAATGAGTAAGATGTGTGATAAGCTGTAACGCAAGCTTTCATGTCGATTATCTATTGTTTGCCATTCTTCGAGTGGGTGGGCGTATAAGCCCCATAAGTGGTTCAAAATCATAATTGTTGCCCCTGTAAATAGGAATATGAGCTGTTTTATTTTTGTACAGCTTTGATTAAGTTATGGTCCACTTATCACATATTGTCAAGAACCTGAAATACTGGAAATGATGGGTTATATATAAGTCTTTAGTGCATATAGAAATTAGTCCTGTACTGATATGGGTCATAGAATGACAATGTATTTATATGGTAAAATCTACCCACGTTTATTGATGAGAAATTATTCAGTGCCTTACTCTGCTTTACTCGCTCCTATCCATTCTTTTTTAAAGTGTGAAACGCCTGATGAGTGGATTGCTGCGGCAATCAAACAAGAAAACTTAGATGTGGTATTAATTGATCACCTTATTTGTGAATTGAAAGCTGCTCAGTCAGCGATGTTTTTAATTCGTAAGTATGCAGTTGATAAAGAAAGTGGTGATGCATTACTTGCATGGCTAAAACCTTTTGAAACTCTTATTTATAAACGAGAAGGGGATTGGCGAGAACTTGCAGATAAAAACAAGCTAACTAAATCAATGATCCCAAAATCGAACTCGCCTTACGGGCAAGATCTGATTGATAAAATGGTCATGCTTATAAAAGAAGAGCTACATCACTTTTATCAAGTGCTTGAGATCATGGATGAGTACGGTATTGAATATAAAAGTATTACGCCATGTCGCTACGCAAAGGGTATGCTGCGCCATGTAAAAACCTACGAGCCAGATGCGCTAGTCGATAAACTCATTATCGGTGCTTACATCGAAGCCCGCTCATGTGAACGGTTCGCTAAGCTCGCTCCTCATGTTGATAAGCGGTTAGGGGATTTTTATATTTCATTATTGCGCTCAGAAGCCCGTCATTACCAAGACTATTTAACACTCGCGCAAGAAATCAGTGAATTTGATATTACCGAGCGTGTTGAGTTTTTTGGTCAAATTGAGGCTGAGCTGATTGCAACGCCTGATGACGATTTTAAGTTTCATAGTGGTTTGCCAGTTTAAAAAGCGATGTAATCCAACAGCAAGGAGCGATTATTAATAAGCTCTTTGCGATCATTTTACTTTTTTATTTTATAAACCCCTACCCCCAGCTATTCCCAAGAGCCTTATTCATTATTAAAAATAAATATTGACAATGCTGTAAACCTAAAGTACCCATAAAGGGTCCGAAGTATTGACGTATGTATTTTATAACCTTAATTAAAACAAAATGGATGACCCCTTGATATTGAGGGTAAGGAAATAAGATGAAATATAAGTTGATATTAATGTTGGCTGTAAGCGCTTTGTTTATTGCAAATGATGCTGCAGCAGCACTTACAGAAGCAAAAGCGTGTGATACATGTGACTATAGTGAGGCACTGCGTATTGCAAAATTATATTATGAGAGGCCTAACTGTGAAGTCAGGAATTTAAATAATGGTAAGCCAGAGTTTGGGGTAACGACCTATCTTTGTAACACAACTTCAAAAGAGGTTATTGTCGCTAATGCACTACAGCGAGTGGCGTTTAAATTTATAATTACTACAGAGCAACAGACCCAGTATAGTAAAGCGGTAAAAGTCAAAGCAATAGATACTACACTTAATAGCGCTGAAGCCGCTGCACTTGATGACTTTTATGAGATAGATAGTGAATTTAGGCGGGCTGTAAATGAAGCCGGTACTGTTGCAACTAACTCAACAGTGACTGTACATGCAGGAAACTGGGGGGATGATTCAACACGTTCCGCGCTTGCTAGTTCTGATGAAAGTTGTGCCAATCACCCATCTTTTTATTTAACGAGCATTGATGCACGTAGAAGTATTAAAAAAGAAATGCATGCTCAAATAGCCACTCGCCTTGGTAAAAGTAGCTGGAATGAATTTATTACTGATACTCAAGTGAAAGTTTCGGGGATTCATATTGGTAAAAATAGTGCAGGGATTTCACTTTCATTAAGTCACGATAAAGTCGGTGTGTATGCAACGCGTTCTTATGGTAATTCAAGTAATAAATTAGTATTTAAAGTAGGTTATCATGGTCAATCAATTACTAATGGGGCAAGAGATCTGAATCTTACTTTCACTCTAGATAGAGGAGCTTCACTTGTTGATGGCATTGAAATTGGCACTTTCATGAGTGGCATCAATGTTACTTTAACAGATACACTTGTTTCTAATTGTTTAATCGAAAATTTAGAAAGTATTGAAGGTGCAACAACGAAAATGAGTTCACCTGGAGGTGGTGGAGTGGGCGGGATTGTTACAGGCCCAGGAGGCGGTACGCTTATTAGAGGGGGTGGCTGTACTCGAGAAATAAATTATACAACCTGTTCGACCTCGGGTGGAGTGACAACTTGTACAAATAGTTCCGTGAGGACTAGCTGTTAGGTAATTTTAGTATAGAGGTGTTATAGCCTCTATACTAAGCAAAGTAATCGACTTACTTGGCTAATTAAAGTTTTTGCTAAGCAAAGCTAAAACTTTATCAGTTTGATTAGTGTCAAAATCATAACGTTTTAAAATTTTTGCTGCATCTCCATTTGCCACAATAGTTTGTAACCCTGTATATAAATCTTGTTGAAAATAGGCAGATTGAGGGTGATTTTTGGCTGTAATAACGTGTAGCTTTTGAGTTGATAGGAAAGGGGTGATGACCTTTATTTCCGAGTGTTTGAGGTTTTGCAAGGTTTCGTTATTTTCTAACCAGTATAATGCAACTTCTTTTGTACCGGCAACAAGGTCTACACGGCCATGTATTAAAAGGGTTAAGCTTTCTATTAGACTATGTGTTGTCGTAACCGCAAGTTGAGGATGGTGTTCAAACTCTTCACTTATAACATAGTCTTCTCCTTTGCTGATTGTGTAAGGAGTCAGAGAGTATAGGGAGCCTGAATAGGTAATCTCACTATCGGCACGTTTTAAAAGCACAATATCAGCTGTAGCAATAGGTCGGGAGTAGGTAAAGATTTTCGCTCTTTTTAGGGTATAAAAAGCACCAATAACCGCAACACGTTTATGCCGCTGCGCAAGCTTTAATGCGCGAGCCCAATGAGTATATTCAATCTCTACATTTTTATTTTGGCTTTTTAGTGCGCTAACAACGAGTTCATGAACCCAGCCAGGCTTTTCATTATTGTCGATAAGGAAAGGTGGGAATGGTTCTGTGACTAATCGCCAAGTTTGGCTGTTAAGAGAAAAACTTAGCATTAAACAGCAGAACAAACAGGTTAACCGAACAATCATGACTCACGCTTTTTTAGTAAAAACTCTATTCAAGCATAGTCAAAGTTTCTACTATTTAAAGTGGCGCGCTGATTAGTTCCTGACTAGCAGGTGTAACCCTTAGATATGACCCTTGCTCATACCAATCTCCGAGTACGGTGCGGGTCAGTGTGTTATTATTTATGCTGTAGTGATGTACGTTGGGTCTGTGTGTATGACCGTGGATCATATTAACAACCTGATGCTTTTCAAACATCGCTAATACCGCATCTTCAGTCACATCTAGAATTTCTAACGCTTTGCCAGCTTGGCTTTGTTTTGATTTTTCGCGAGCATTACGGGCAATTTTTTTGCGATACCAAAGCGGCATAGCAAGCATTAATTTTGGCCACCACCAACCACGGCTTTTTTTACGAAACTTTTGATATTCAACATCTTGGGTGCACATTTCATCACCGTGCAAGATAACTGTTGGAGTACCATATAAATCAATAACAACTTGTTCAGGTAATAAAGTCATACTCGCGCTTTTTGCATAGTCTTCTCGCATAATAAAATCGCGATTGCCATGAATAAAAAACACCTCAGTTCCACTTTCACTTACTTGGCTTAAACGTGCGGCAACATTGATTGAAAGGTCAGTTTGATAGTCATCACCGACCCATACTTCAAAAAAGTCGCCCAAAATGTACAGTGCATCAACGTCATCATTAATAATCTTGTTATCAAGAAAATCAAAAAATGCTGCTGTGATATCAGGGCGGTTTTCTGTTAAATGGAGATCGGCAATAAAATAACTTTGTTTCATGGTTACTCGCAAAAAAGCGGGCAAAGGCCCGCTTAAAAAGACTAAACGATTAAATTAGCTAACCGTTACTTTTTCGATGATTACATCTTCAAGAGGTACGTCTTGGTGGAAACCAGCACTGCCAGTTGCAACACCTTTGATTTTGTTAACCACATCCATACCCTCAACAACTTCTGCGAACACGCAGTAGCCCCAGCCTTGTGATGTTTCACTGCTGAAGTTTAAGAAGTCATTGTCGTTAACGTTAATGAAGAACTGCGCAGTCGCTGAGTGTGGATCCGGCGTACGTGCCATTGCTAATGTGCCTACTTTATTTGCAAGGCCATTATTAGCTTCGTTTTCGATAGGGTTGTTTACTTCTTTTTGAACCATACCAGGCTCAAAACCACCGCCTTGTACCATAAAACCATCAATTACACGGTGAAAAATAGTACCGTTGTAAAAGCCAGAGTTTGCATACTCTAAAAAGTTTTTAACTGTGTTTGGTGCATCGCTTTCGTGCATCTTGATGGTGATGTCACCAAAGTTTGTGTGTAGTACAACCATGAGGTTTCCTATATCTGGTTTAATAATGGGTCTATTTTATAGTAGTTGACTTGGATTAACAAAGAGCTTGTTGAGACAGATTAACAAAGTGCTTATTCAATTGATAAAGCGCTAGAGCAGCGGCTTTGCAAGTGTTACCATAAAGAATCTCAAAACACCGTTAAGGACATTTTATAAATGGTACAAATTTACAACACACTTACGCGACAAAAAGAGCAGTTTAAACCCCTTGTTGATGGCAAAATCGACATGTACGTGTGTGGTATCACCATTTATGATTACTGTCACATCGGTCATGCTCGTACATTCGTCGGTTTTGACGTGATTGTTCGTTATCTTCGTCATATTGGTTATGACTTAAAATACGTTCGTAACATTACAGATGTTGACGATAAAATTATCAAGCGTGCTAATGAAAATGGCGAGTCAATTAATGATTTAACGACTCGTATGACCAAGGCGATGCATGAAGACTTTGATAGCTTAAATATGCTGCGTCCGGATGTTGAGCCAACGGTGACAAACCACATGGATGAAATCATCGTGATGGTTGAGCGTTTAATTGCTAAAGGCCATGCGTATGTTGCAGCAGACGGCGACGTATTGTTTGATGTATCTACATTTGAACAATATGGTGCCTTGTCGCAACAAGACCTAACCATGCTTCAGGCTGGTTCACGCGTTGAAGTTGCACAAGATAAGCAAGATCCACTTGATTTCGTACTTTGGAAAAAAGCTAAGCCCGGTGAACCATCATGGTCATCACCATGGGGGGAAGGGCGTCCTGGTTGGCACATCGAATGTTCGGCAATGAGCTCTAAACACCTAGGTGAGCACTTTGATATTCACGGTGGTGGTTCAGATCTACAGTTCCCGCACCATGAAAACGAAATTGCTCAGTCATGCTGTGCAAATAACGGTAAATACGTGAATACCTGGATCCACACAGGTATGGTACAGGTTAATAAAGAGAAGATGTCTAAGTCATTAAACAACTTCTTTACCGTGCGTGATGTATTAAAAGAGTACGATGCTGAGTCAGTTCGTTACTTCTTAATTTCAGGTCATTACCGTAGCCAGCTTAACTATTCACAAGAAAACCTTGAGCAAGCGCGCTCCTCTCTTGAGCGAATTTACACTGCACTGCGCGGCGTAGCGCCAATTGAATGCGATTTAGCAGGTAATGAATTTGTGGCTAAATTCAGAAAGGCGATGGATGATGACTTTAACACACCTGAAGCACTACCTGTATTATTTGAGTTAGCAAAAGAGCTAAACCGTGTTAAAGACAGCGATGCAGAGCAAGCAGGTAAGCTAGCTTATGTACTACGCAGTGTTTCAGAGGTATTAGGTGTAGCACAACAAGACCCAGAAGCTTTTTTACAAGGTGGCCAAGCTGATGACGAAGTAGCACATATCGAAGCGTTAATCGCAAAACGTAATGAAGCCCGTGCTAGTAAAGATTGGGCGGCGGCTGATGAAGCCCGTGATGCATTGAATGCGCTTGGTGTGGTACTGGAAGATTCTGCTGGTAAAACAACATGGCGCAAAGCATAAGTATCAATCGAAAAGTTGCATATCAAAAGGTTGCCAATATCGGCAACCTTTTTTGTTTTTAGAAATTTATTTTTTATATTGACCTCAACTAAAGTTGAGGTTTTACCTTGGCGTTACTTTGCTTTAACAAGGACTGACTTTGAATATCTTACTTGCCATGATCCCTGCCTTTTTATGGGGTACCACTTACGCAGTGACCAAATATGCCACACCAGATTGGCCACCATTGTTATTAGGCGCAGTGCGTGCATTGCCAGCGGGGCTATTACTTTTATTACTCAAGCCAAGTTTACCGACCCGTTCACAATGGCTCAGCTTATTGACCTTAGGTGCTGTGAATATAGCGCTGTTTTTTGCTTTTATTTTTATTATGGCAGTGAACCTTCCAGCAGCGATTGCAGGTGTTGGTATGGTATCAGTTCCTGTGGTGGCACTTTTATATGCATGGTTTGTAAAAGGGCAGCGACCAGCACGAATACAAGCTATCTGTGCGGCAGCACTTGTTGTGTTAGCCTGGCTGTTATTTGATCCTACCTATGTTGCACTGAATGTACTTGGCGTTGCAGCTTTATTTGGTGCCTTATTTACTATTGTAATTGGTAGTACTTTAGTACAAAGCTTATCGGTTCATATACATTGGTGGGTTGTACTGACATGGCAGTTAATCATTGGCGGCACTATTTTGTTATTGGCTGCGTTTATTGATGGCAGTTTTATACACCCAGAGCACTATCAAGTGGTGTTTTCACCTATTTCAACATTGCAATACGCTGCATTGCTTTGGTTGATAATACCTAACACGGCTATTGCCTATATACTGTATGTGTGGTTATTAGGGCGTATGACTGTTGCCGAGTTTTCATTCGGGACAATTGCAAACCCAATTGCGGGCATCGTATGTGCTGTTATTTTACTTAGCGAGCAGTACCAAGATTGGCAATACTTGATTATGGCTATGATGATCGTATTTTCAGTACTGCCACAGATGTTGAAAGTTATTCGTTCTAGTAGATAAAAAGCATAAACAAAAAGGGCTGCCAATTGGCAGCCCTTTTTACATAACTTAACGTTTAGCTGTGATATTTTTCACATGCTTCAAGCGTGTTTTCGATTAAGCTTGCCACAGTCATTGGGCCAACACCACCAGGTACTGGTGTAATGAAATGTGCTTTTTGTTCAGCGATATCGTATTCAACATCACCAACAAGCTTACCCGATTCAAGGCGGTTAATACCTACATCGATTACGATAGCGCCTTCTTTAACCCAATCACCCGGAATAAACTCAGGTTTACCAACCGCAACAACTAATAAATCAGCGCGGCGAACATGAGTTTCTAAATCTTGAGTAAACTTATGACATACCGTTGTTGTACAGCCTGCAAGTAAAAGCTCAAGTGACATAGGGCGACCAACAATGTTTGATGCACCAACCACGACTGCGTGCATACCTTTATAGCGAACACCAGTAGAGTCGAGTAGGGTGATGATACCTTTCGGCGTACAAGGGCGAAGTGCCGGCATACGCTGCGCTAAGCGACCAATATTATACGGGTGGAAACCATCAACGTCTTTATGAGGGGTAATACGCTCAAGAATTTTTTCAGCATCAAGGCCTTGTGGTAAAGGTAATTGAACTAAAATACCGTCTACTTCTTTGTCTTCGTTTAGTTGGTCTATTAATGCAAGTAAATCTTGTTCAGTGGTGTCGCCAGGTAAATCATAAGACTTAGATACAAAGCCGACTTCTTCACATGCTTTACGTTTAGAACCAACATATACTTGGCTTGCTGGATCTTGACCTACTAACACGACTGCGAGTCCTGGAGCACGTAATCCGTTCGCTACACGCTCTGCAACGCGTTCTGCTACATTGCTGCGTACTTGTTTAGCTATTGCCTTACCATCGATGATGTTTGCCGTCATGGGTGACCTTTCATTGGGGTTAGTTAACTTGATACTGATACATTTAAATATGATTATCCGATAAAGGGGTGTGGATAAATAAATCATATTTATTTTATGTTGCGTATTTTCGCAGAAAAGCATCATAGCGCCAAGATGCAATCTTATATAAAGCGTCGATTTATAAAAAAGAGTCCAAATTTTAGCTTATATTTGCAATATTTAACCATTATGAACTAAAAGTGACCGATTGAATTATTTTCTTAAAAAAATGTTTGACCTAACCCAGCCAAATCACTATTATGCACCCCGTTGTTAACGAGGTCACTCGCAAACAATAGTAAGCATCGGCGATTAGCGCAGTTTGGTAGCGCACTTGGTTTGGGTCCAAGGGGTCGCAGGTTCAAATCCTGCATCGCCGACCACTTCTTCTTTAAGAAGCGGCGCTTACAGGCAAACTTTTGAAGTTTTCGATGCGCCCGTAGCTCAGCTGGATAGAGCAACGCCCTTCTAAGGCGTTGGTCGAAGGTTCGAATCCTTCCGGGTGCGCCATTTGAAAATATGTAAATGCCGTGGTGATTGTAGCTCAGTTGGTAGAGCCCCGGATTGTGATTCCGGTTGTCGTGGGTTCGAGCCCCATCAGTCACCCCAATTTACTCTAAGATATCGGCGATTAGCGCAGTTTGGTAGCGCACTTGGTTTGGGTCCAAGGGGTCGCAGGTTCAAATCCTGCATCGCCGACCACTTTTAGAAAGTTAAAGGTCAAAGGACGATTGGTTTGGGTATATCCAATTCAGTCGAAGGTGCAAATTTTGCATCGCCGACCATTTTCTTAAATGGTCTTTATTTTCAAAACTTCTCTCAGTATCGGCGATTAGCGCAGTTTGGTAGCGCACTTGGTTTGGGTCCAAGGGGTCGCAGGTTCAAATCCTGCATCGCCGACCACTTATAAAACTTTTAAGCTTTAATCCCTCATTAAAAGCTTCTTAAATTCATATTTCATATCTTCAAACCAGCTTAATTCATCGTTGTTATTTTACTGAGTTCGTTTTTTACGCATTTGAACACTGATTGCTGCTATATACGCCAAATAATTGCCCCCTAGACTCGACTATCATAAATATTAGGTTATAATGCCGCGTCTATTGTTTAACATAGTGCCCATAGAGGCAAAGCAGCAATGGTATCTCATGGTTACAATGCGCCGTTTTAAGTTGAAATTTTCAGCGTTAAAACTTGCTATCACTCATAGAGATCACCTTGTTTGTAAGGAAGGCGAACAGTCGCCAAAATTGAAGATTGAGGTAAATCATGCAAGTTTCTGTTGAGACGACTCAAGGCCTTGAGCGCCGTCTGACCATCACCGTTCCTGCAGAGAACGTTGAGACTGAAGTAAAAAAACGCTTACAACAACTGTCTAAAACCCAGCGTATCGATGGTTTCCGTCCTGGTAAAGTACCAGCGTCTATCATCAACAAGCGTTACGGTGCAGCAGTACGTCAAGAAGTTGCTGGCGAATTAATGCAACGCAACTACATTGAAGCAATCGTTTCAGAGAAAATTAACCCAGCAGGTGCACCTACTTTCGCTCCTAAAGCGTTAGAAGCTGGTAAAGATTTAGAATTCGATGCAACTTTCGAAGTTTACCCAGAAGTTGAAATTCAAGGTTTAGATAAAATCGCTGTTGAAAAACCAGCTGTTTCTGTAACTGATGAAGACTTAGCTAACATGCTAGAAACGTTACGTAAGCAACATGCTTCGTGGACTGAAGTTGACGCAGCTGCAGGTGAAAATGACCGTGTAACTATCGATTTCGTTGGTTCTATCGACGGTGAAGAGTTTGAAGGCGGTAAAGCTGAAGACTTCCCTCTAGAACTTGGTCAAGGTCGTATGATCCCAGGTTTTGAAGACAACATCGTTGGCAAAAAAGCGGGCGAAGAAGTTGTTGCTGAAGTAACTTTCCCTGAAGAGTACCACGCTGAAAACCTTAAAGGTAAAGCGGCTTCTTTCACAATCACTGTGAAGAAAGTTGAAACTCAAGAGCTCCCTGAGCTTAATGATGAGTTCGCAACTAAATTCGGTGTAGCTGAAGGCGGTGTTGACGCTCTTAAAGAAGAAGTTAAAAAGAACATGACGCGTGAGCTTGACCAAGCGGTTAAAGCTAACGTTAAAGACCAAGCAATCAAAGGTCTTTTAGAAAATAACGAAATCGAAGTGCCAAAAGCGCTAGTAGATCAAGAAATTGATGCTCTACGTCAGCAAGCTGCACAACGTTTCGGTGGCGACGCTAAAAACATGCCTGAGCTTCCAGCTGAGCTTTTCCACGAGCAAGCTATTACTCGCGTTAAAACTGGCCTATTATTAGGTGAAGTTATCAAGGCGAACGAGCTTAAAGTTGATGATGCTAAAGTTGAAGAGCTAATCGCAACGGTTGCTTCTGCATATGAAGATCCAACTGAAGTTGTAGAATACTACAAAGCAAACGATCAGCTTATGCAACAAATGCGCAACGTTGCTATGGAAGAGCAAGCGGTTGAAGCAATTCTAGCTAAAGCAAACGTGACTGACGTTGAAAAAGCATTCGACGACATCATGAATCCACAGCAAGGTGCTTAATAAGTCATTGACTTAAGCTCTCGCTAGCGATTAAATGGCTCGTGTTACTCTGTATTTATACAGCGTACCCGGGCCATTTTAGTTTGTGGATATTAGTTTCACAAAAACCAACAATGCTGATGTTATTACAGAACTTTGTTCGACGAGGATTGAATTTGTTCTGATAAGTTCCTATATAGTTTAAAAGATTAGATAGATAGCTTTATTAATATTAGTATAAATGTGCTTTCCTTATTGTAAGGATGAGTCGCAGCGGATAAGGAATTAAACAAGAATGAACAGCGGTATGATAGACCCTCTAAACGCATTAGTCCCTATGGTTGTTGAGCAAACAGCGAAAGGTGAGCGCTCATATGATATATACTCTCGTCTTTTAAAAGAGCGCATTATTTTCTTAACTGGCCAAGTTGAAGATAACATGGCAAACCTGATTCTTGCGCAAATGCTATTTTTAGAATCAGAAAACCCAGAAAAAGATATTTATCTTTACATTAATTCGCCAGGTGGTTCAGTGACTGCTGGTATGGCAATTTACGATACAATGAATTTTATTAAGCCAGATGTAAGCACAATTTGTGTTGGTCAAGCAGCAAGCATGGGTGCATTTTTGCTATCTGGTGGTGCTAAAGGTAAGCGTTTCTGTTTACCAAATTCACGTGTCATGATCCACCAACCATTAGGTGGTTTCCAAGGTCAGGCATCTGATTTTGAAATTCATGCGCGTGAAATTCTGTCAATTAAAGATAAGCTAAACCGTTTAATGGCTGAGCATACGGGTCAACCTTTAGATGTTGTATCGCGCGATACCGACCGTGATAACTTCATGACTGCCAGTGAAGCAGTTGAATATGGCTTAGTCGACTCGGTATTCACGAATCGTGAAACTAAGTAATCTGAATAGCTAGTAATTACGTATTATTAGCTATCACCCTTTACTATGCGAAAACTAAAAATCTTTGATATAGTTACACATAGTGAATTAGCAGCAGATAGATGCTGCTACCAACGTAATAAAAGAGGTAGCTGAATGTCTGACACTCCTACAGACGGCGACAAAAGTAATAAATTGTTATACTGCTCTTTTTGTGGCAAAAGCCAGCATGAAGTACGCAAGTTAATTGCCGGTCCTTCAGTATACATTTGTGATGAATGTGTTGAGCTGTGTAACGATATTATCAGGGAAGAAATCAAAGACATTGCGCCTAAGCACAACGCGTCTGATAAACTGCCTGTACCAAAAGAGATTCGTAATCACTTAGATGACTATGTAATTGGCCAAGATCACGCGAAGAAAGTGTTATCTGTTGCAGTTTACAATCATTACAAGCGTCTACGTAATCAAACTATCAACCCAGATATCGAACTGGGTAAAAGTAATATCTTGCTAATTGGTCCTACGGGCAGTGGTAAAACACTTCTAGCTGAGACAATGGCACGTTTACTTGATGTACCATTTACTATGGCTGATGCGACTACGCTAACTGAAGCCGGTTATGTAGGTGAAGACGTTGAAAATATCATTCAAAAGCTACTGCAAAAGTGTGATTACGATGTAGAGAAAGCACAACGTGGTATCGTTTATATTGATGAAATTGATAAAATTTCACGTAAATCAGATAACCCGTCAATCACCCGCGACGTGTCTGGTGAAGGTGTTCAACAAGCTTTACTTAAATTAATCGAAGGTACGGTTGCATCAGTACCACCACAAGGTGGTCGTAAGCATCCGCAGCAAGAGTTTTTACAAGTTGATACATCTAAGATCTTATTTATCTGTGGCGGTGCATTTGCAGGCTTAGATAAAGTGATCGAGCAGCGTAGTCATAAAAACACAGGTATTGGTTTTGGTGCTGAGGTTAAAAGCTCATCAGGAAGCCGCAGCTTAAGTGAGACATTTAAAGATGTTGAGCCAGAAGATCTTGTAAAGTATGGTTTAATCCCAGAGTTTATTGGTCGTCTACCTGTTGTTGCAACACTAACAGAACTAGATGAAGCCGCGCTTATTCAAATCCTTAGCGAGCCTAAAAATGCGTTAACAAAACAGTTTTCAGCACTTTTCGCGATGGAAGATGTTGAGCTTGAGTTCCGTGAAGACGCTTTATCAGCGATTGCACATAAAGCAATGGAGCGTAAAACAGGTGCACGTGGCTTACGCTCGATTGTTGAAGGTGTGTTACTCGATACTATGTATGAGCTGCCATCAATGGATGAAGTAAGTAAAGTCGTTATTGATGAAACAGTGATAAAAGGTGAGTCTGATCCAATTTTGATTTACCAAAGTGGTAATCAAGACAAAGCAGCATCAGAGTAATCTTTTGATAGTTTAAATATTAAGCAGTTAAGCATTAAAAAGGAGCCAAAGGCTCCTTTTTTTATAAATTTGTTGAACTTTCCCTTACATATCCCCATATACTTGAGTAATCTTTAAAATAAATGAAGTGCGAAGAGAATATAATGACGCTTGAGAGAACAGATCGAGTCGAAATCCCCGTGTTGGCACTGCGCGATGTCGTGGTCTATCCACACATGGTGATCCCGCTTTTTGTTGGTCGTGAAAAATCAATAAAATGCCTAGAAGCGGCGATGGACAAGGACAAACAAATTTTCCTAGTGGCGCAAAAAGACGCCTCAGTTGATGATCCGCAGCAAGATGATATTTACCGTGTTGGTACAATTGCCACAGTACTTCAGTTATTAAAGCTACCTGATGGCACCGTTAAAGTGCTTGTCGAAGGAACACAACGCGCAAGTGTAGAGAAGTTTCTAGATAATGATGATTTCTTTGTTGCAGAAGCGCAGTTTATTGAATCAAGCCATATCGACGAGCAAGAACAAGATATCTTCATCCGCAGCGCAATTAGCCAGTTTGAGGGCTATGTAAAGCTAAATAAGAAAATTCCACCAGAAGTACTTACTTCTGTGTCAGGGATCGATGAAGCTGCACGTCTGGCTGATACTATGGCGGCACATATGCCACTTAAGGTACCTGAAAAGCAAAAAGTGCTTGAGATTGCCGATGTAACAGAGCGTCTTGAGTACTTAATGGCGTTGATGGAAGGCGAGATAGATTTATTGCAAGTTGAGAAGAAAATTCGTACCCGCGTGAAAAAGCAGATGGAAAAATCGCAGCGCGAGTATTACCTCAACGAGCAAATGAAAGCCATCCAAAAAGAACTAGGTGAGCTTGATGATGTACCGGATGAATTCGAAGCGCTGAAAAAGCGTATTGAAGAGTCGGGCATGCCAAAAGAAGCACAAGAAAAAGCGAACGCTGAGCTTGCTAAGTTAAAAATGATGTCGCCAATGTCGGCAGAAGCGACTGTTGTGCGCTCGTACATTGATACACTAATCAATGTGCCTTGGAAAAAACGCTCAAAAGTGAAAAAAGACTTAGCGGGTGCGCAAAAGATTCTAGATACCGACCATTACGGCTTAGATAAAGTGAAAGAACGCATTATTGAGTATCTTGCTGTGCAGCAACGTACCAATAAGTTAAAAGGCCCTATTTTATGTTTAGTAGGACCTCCAGGTGTGGGTAAAACCTCATTGGGTCAGTCAATCGCCCGCTCTACAGGCCGTAAATATGTACGCATGGCATTAGGTGGCGTACGTGATGAAGCTGAAATCCGTGGTCACCGCCGTACTTACATTGGCTCTATGCCTGGTAAGTTAATCCAGAATATGACCAAAGTGGGTGTGAAGAACCCATTATTCTTATTAGATGAAATTGATAAGATGTCATCGGATATGCGCGGAGACCCTGCTTCAGCATTACTTGAGGTACTCGATCCAGAGCAAAATAGCCATTTTGCTGATCATTACCTCGAAGTGGATTACGACTTATCAGATGTTATGTTTGTTGCCACCTCAAACAGCTTTAACATCCCAGGTCCATTACTTGATCGTATGGAAGTGATTCGTTTATCGGGTTATACCGAAGATGAAAAGCTAAACATTGCTAAGCAACACTTAATTCCAAAACAAGTGAAGCGTAATGGTTTAAAAGAGTCTGAGGTTGAGATTGCAGACAGTGCGATTATTGGCATTATTCGTTATTACACACGCGAAGCGGGCGTTCGTAACTTAGAACGTGAAGTATCAAAACTATGCCGTAAAGCAGTTAAGAATATCCTGCTTGATAAAGGCACCAAAAAGGTACTTATTGACGAAAACAACCTTGAAGAGTTCTTAGGTGTACAACGCTTTGACTATGGCAAAGCAGAAGACGGTGACCGAATTGGCCAAGTAACGGGCCTTGCGTGGACTGAAGTAGGTGGAGATTTACTGACTATCGAATCAGCTGCCGTACCAGGTAAAGGCAAGCTAACTTATACTGGTTCGCTTGGTGATGTAATGCAAGAGTCAATTCAGGCAGCGATGACGGTTGTTCGTAATCGCGCTGAAAAGCTTCGCATTAATAGCGACTTTTATGAAAAGCGTGATATTCATGTGCACGTACCTGAAGGTGCAACGCCAAAAGATGGCCCAAGTGCGGGTATTGCCATGGTGACAGGTTTAGTATCGAGCTTAACTGGGAACCCAGTACGCTCTGATGTAGCCATGACTGGTGAAATTACGCTACGTGGTGAAGTATTACCAATTGGTGGCCTTAAAGAAAAGCTACTTGCAGCACATCGTGGTGGAATTAAAACCGTTATTATTCCAAAAATTAACGAACGTGACTTAAAAGAGATCCCTGATAACGTATTAGAGGGCCTTGAAATTCACCCAGTTACTTGGATTGATGACGTTTTAAAACTGGCTTTAAAGCACCCAGTTGAGAGTTTTTCTGTCGAAACTGAAAAAAACCAGTAAAAAACCGCAAAAAAGTGCATTTAGGGGCTTTTCAAATACCAAAGGTATGATAAGTTAAGCACTAGTTTTCAAGCCTAGGCCTTATGTGGCCTAGGGTTGAGAAAAATATAATAAACTGAGCATAAACTTAATTTGCTCATAAATTTTCAAAACAGTGATGTTAATTTAAAAACAATCGCTCTTGATAATAACAATGAAAGAGGATGATATTGTGAATAAATCTCAATTAATCGATCAAATCGCAGCTGATGCTGACATTTCTAAAGCGGCTGCTGGTCGTGCACTAGATTCATTCATCGAGGCTGTTTCAGGCGCTCTTAAAGATGGCGATTCAGTGGCGCTAGTTGGCTTTGGTACTTTCTCTGTACGTGAGCGCGCAGCACGTTCAGGTCGTAACCCGCAAACTGGTGAAACTATCCAGATTGCTGCAGCAAACATTCCTTCTTTCAAAGCAGGTAAAGCGCTGAAAGACGCAGTAAACTAATCAACACACGATTAGTTAGGTGAAAGATACTTAATTGCACTTAGATCAAATTAAGTATCTTAGCGCCAGTTACTTCAAGTGGAAAAGCGTATCTGGTAAGATACGCTTTTTTTACATGAGCAGGGTTGATACCAAATCCGTAATGATACCTCATTAGGCTAATTGGTATAATTTTTACCTGATCAGAATAGAGATAAATAAATGCTTGAGAAAATCAGAGAAGGTTCGCAGGGACCTGCAGCCAAAATTATTTTAGGCGCGGTGATTTTATCTTTTGCTTTAGCTGGGATTGGTGGTTATTTAGGACAAACCACAGAGCAGCCCGTTGCAGAAGTAAATGGAGTTAAAATTAGCCAAACCGAGTTCAGCCGTGCGTACCAAAACGAACGCAGTCGTTTAGAGCAACAATTTGGTGAATACTTCGCACAAATCGCTGCTGACCCAAATTATATGGCGCAAATTCGTCAAGGCGTAATTGACCGTTTAGTACAACAAGAATTGCAAACTCAACTAGCGGCAGAATTAGGTCTTCGCGTCAGTGATGAAAGTATTCGTAAAGCTATTTTAGAAATGCCTTACTTCCAAGTTGGCGGCCAATTTAGCAACGATCGTTACTTACAAGTTATTCGTCAAATGAACTTCCAGCCAGATGCTTTTCGTGAGTATTTACGTGAAGATATGACACGCAGCCAATTGGTTGGTGCAGTGGCGGGTAGTGATTTTGTTTTAGAAAACGAACTGAACAATAGCGTAGCGCTACAACAGCAAACACGTAGCATTGATTATGTGGTGGTTGATAAAGAGTCTTTGCAAGAGGGTATCGAAGTATCTGAGCAAGAGATTGCAGATTACTACGACTTAAACCAACCGCAATTTTTGTCGCCAGAGCAAGTATCAGTAAGCTATATTGACCTAAATGCAGCAAATCTTGAATTAGATTCAAGTGTCTCTGAAGATGACGTAAAAGCATACTATGACCAAAACAGCGCACAATACGTTGAGCCTGAAAAACGTCGTGTTTCGCATATCTTAATTGATAACAGTGAAGATGATGATGCCGCAAAAGCGAAAGCTGAAGAGCTATTAACACAGCTAAATAACGGTGCTGATTTTGCTGAATTAGCTGAATCATCATCTGATGATGTTGTTAGCGCTGAAATGGGTGGTGATCTAGATTGGATTGAACGCGACATGATGGACCCCGCGTTTGAAGACGCAACTTATGCTCTTGAAAATAAAGGTGACATTTCAGGCGTTGTAGAATCAGAATTCGGTTATCACATCATTAAGCTTACTGACATCCAAACACAGCAAGTAAAACCGTATGCAGACGTAAAAGATGAACTTCGCGCTGAACTTGAACGCTCTAAGAAAGTTAATGCGTTTTATGAGAAGCAAACTCAAATGGGTGAACTTGCGTTTGAAATTTCAGATACTTTAACAGATGCTGCAGATGTAGCTGGCGTAGAAGTACAAAAAACGGAACTTGTTACACGTAATGCATTACCTGAACCGCTAAACAACCCTCAAGTAGTTGCTGCCATTTTCTCACCTGAAGTGTTAGAAGATCGCATGAACTCAGAAGTGATTGAAGTCGGTGATGAGCATGCTATCGTTGTGCGTGTAAACGATCATAAAGCGGCTACAACTAAACCGCTAGAAGAGGTTTCTGAGCAAATCAAAGCAACATTAGTAGCACAAAAAGCATCAGAACTTGCTAAAGAAAAAGCACGTACTCTGTATGCTGATATTGAAGCTGGAAAGAGCTTAAATGATGTAGCAACGGCTGAAGGACTAACTGTTCGTCAAGAAGCTGCGCTTGCTCGTCAAGCTTACACGGTGTCGCCTGCAATTGTTCAACAAGCATTTAAAATGGCACACCCTAAAGATCAGCCAGTTGTTGATGTTGTTGACCTAAGCAATGGTGATACAGCAATTGTTGCATTAAAAGCTGTTAATGAAGCACCTAAAGCTGAAATTAATGAGCAACAAAAGCAAAATATCACCATGGCTCAAGTGAATAAAAACTACATGGTATTTATTGCTGCACTTAAAGCGCAAGCTGATATTCAGGTACCAAAAGTGGTTCAAGCTGCTGAATAAGTAGCAAAACGACTTAAGTAAAAGGCGCCTCTGGCGCCTTTTTTGTTACCACAGAGAAGGAGTAATTATGCAATATAGTCTTATTGAGCAACTGCCGAGTGCCGAAGAATACTGTGAAATGCGCCGCAAAGCGGGTTTGTCGGCTCGTTCACTCGCGGCGGCTAGAGCTGGTTTACCAAACTCTCTTTATGCTATTTGTATCCGCAAAGGCGAAGAGCTGATTGGCATGGGCCGTGTAATTGGCGATGGTGGTTGTAATTTTGAAGTGGTTGATATTGCAGTGGCACCTGACTACCAAGGGCAAGGCTTAGGCAGAGTGATTATGAAACATGTTGATCGTTACATTGAATCGGCAGCCTTTGAGGGCAGCTATGTCACAATGGTGGCTGATAAACCAGGTTTTTACGAAAAGCTTGGCTACAAGTTTGTCGCACCACAAAGCCAAGGGATGTATAAAAAGTTTTGAATATCATAGACAAACATAGCGCAGATCATTACACATGGGGATGTGATACCAACTCGGAATAATACTTAATCATTTTGAGGGATTAAACCTGTCGCTACCTGCGTTAAAAATTTCTGATTTAGAACAACTAAACAACGAAATTTTTGCCTTGCTATCAACGAGGTTTTATTGCCTCAAAATAGACCACTTAATTAAGCGAATTGGTATAATTGCGACGGTTGGCATTTGGTAAAGTCTAATGCACTGAGTGTTATTCAAGAACATGTCCCTGTGGGTGGAGCTGAAGTAAAGCACTACCACAAGCATGCAGAGCAATTTTTCTTCGTGCTTAGTGGTTGTGCCACTATCGAGCTTGATGGGCAAATACACCAACTGACTGCGCAACAAGGTTTGCATGTAAGTGCTGGCCGAGTTCATCAGCTAAGTAATCAAGGTACTGAACCATTACATTTTATCGTTACATCAACACCACCAAGCCATGGTGACAGAATTGATGTGTAAAAGCCGAGGGGAAAGAGTAAGGTTAATTGAGTGCTCAAATCACCCGCGTAGGAGGCGTTTTAACGCCGAATTAAACTGATAGCTGACAACTCACTATCAGCAATTCAACAACTTCTGTGTTACTTTTGATTGTGGATCCTGGAAGATTGCTTCAGTTTGCCCGTACTCAACAATTTCACCATGATCGAGTACCACGAGTTGGTCACTAATATGGCGGACTAAACTTAAATGATGCGTAATCAGTACATAGCTCAAGCCCGTATCTTTTTGTAAACGTAGTAATAAGTTTACCGTTTGTGCACGTACAGACGGGTCTAGAGACGATAAAGCTTCATCGAGCACCACAACCTTAGGATCTAGAATTAAAGCGCGTGCAAGCGCTATGCGTTGCAATTGGCCACTACTAAACATGTGTGGGTAATAATGCTGATGATCTAATAGCAAACCCACTTTTGCGAGAGTCTGCTTTATTTTTTCTTCACGTTCATCTTTGTTTAAATCAGTGTTGTACTGTAAGCAGTCATTGAGCATATCGCCAATAGTCAAACCAGGATTGAGCGAAGCTTCAGAGTCTTGGAATATCAATCTTATATGACGACAGTCGTTATCACGTAAGCCATCATTTTCAATAATATTACCATCCAGTAAAATCTGTCCTTTGTCGGCATTATCGGCCCCAGCAAGTAGCTTGGCAAGGGTGCTTTTACCTGAACCGGTTTCACCAATAATCGCAATGGTTTCGCCTTGACTTAAGCAGAACGAAATATTTTTTAGCACTGAAAAGCGCTTACGTGAAAATAACCCTGCACGTAAATTAAAACTCTTTGATAACGCTTGAACTTTTAACAGAGGTTGCATTATTTCATCGCCTTAATGAGGGGAAAATGGCAAGCATAACTGTGGCTATGATGTTTAGTCAGCTTAGGTGTTACAACACATGCTTTTTGTGCTTGTGGACAACGTGGCCCCAATCGGCAGCCTATCGGTAAGTGCTGCAAGGTCGGAATAGTTCCTTTTAGCGCATAAAACGGCTCTTTGTGGGCCAGGCCTTGCTCATAATCAGGTAAGCTTTTTAGAAGAGCTTGGGTATACGGGTGGTGAGGCTGCTTAAAAATACGGTTAGTCGGACCTGCTTCGACCATTTGTCCGCAATATAAAACATGCATACCATGTGACCACTCAATAATCTCTTCTAGTTCATGAGAAATCATTAGTATCGACATGTTTTTTAATTGGTTTAAGCTCTTTAGTAACCTAAATACTTGTGCACGAGTAGTGCTTTCAAGCGCAGTTGTAGGCTCATCAGCAATAAGTAATTTAGGAGTACGGGCAATTGCCATGGCAATCATTACTTTTTGACAGACCCCTTCAGAGAGCTCATGAGGGTAGCTGTCGAGTACCTTTTTATGATCTTTGATACCCACTTTGTGGATTAATGCTTTTACTCTGTCTTTACGTTGTCTATTACGCTTTAAAAAAAAGCCACTCGTCGCTTGCGCGGGCAGGGTTTCAGCTATTTGATCAAAAATTTTGGCTGTAGGGTCAAGGCAGCGGCTCGGATCTTGGTAGATCATTGCAATATCTTGGCCGACTAGTTTTCTGCGTTGTTCTGTCGACAAGCGCATTAAATCAACGCCGCGCCAATGCATTCTATCTGCTGTAATGTGCCAACGTTTATTTAAAACACCGACAATTGCTTTTGCTATTAAGCTTTTGCCTGAGCCTGATTCACCGACAAGAGCATGAACCTCACCTTCCTTAAGGGTTAAGCTAACTCTATCAACTGCACGAATTACTGTGTCAGAGGTGCGTAACTCTATCGTGAGATTGCGAATATCGAGTAATTGCATAGTTAATCAGCCTTACGTTCTTTAAGCACTTGTCGCAGTCCATCACCCACTAAATTGGTGGACAGGACTGCTAAAAATAATAATACGCCTGGCAGGCCGACAGTCCAAGGGGCAAGATAAATTAAACCTAGGTTTTCAGCTAATATTGCCCCCCATTCTGTAGTGGGGGGTTGTGCACCTAACTTTAAAAAGCCTAGCGCTGAAATATCGAGTATTGCTGTTGACAGAGCCATGGTAAAAATAACCACGATATGCTCGTAAATATTTGGAAAAATACCACGTGCTAAAATATGCCAATTAGATGCGCCATCGAGTTTAAAAGCAGTAATGTAGTCTTTACTCAGCTCTTCAACAATTAAATTCCTTACTGAGTGAATAAATTGTGGTAATAACGCTAAGATAATAGCCCAAACTGTATTCATTAAACCAGGGCCAAGAATTGCGATGATAATTATCGCCAGTAACAGCGATGGGATAGATAACGTGATATCGAGTAAGTGATTCAAAAAGCTTGAGCGAATACCACGACTAATACCAGCAAAAGTACCAACTAATACACCTATAACGGTGGTAATTAGTGCAGCAACAACAGATAGACCAAAGGTATAAGTTGCCCCGTTCATTAAACGTGACAATACATCTCGGCCTAAATCGTCAGTACCTAACAAAAACCTAACATCGCCAGCATCATGCCAAGAAGGAGGTAGTAATAAAGCATCGCTATGCTGCTGATTCACGCCGTAAGGTGCAAGGAGTGGAGCGGATGCAGCAAGTAACGCAAGTGCTATAAACAGCCACAAACCAACTAGTGCAGGGTGATTTGTCTTAAACTTTCGCCAAAACCGCGCCAGTGGCGATTTATTCGACTCTTCAGAGAATAAATTAAACTTTGCCATGTGCTTGGTTCCGCGATAATGGATCGAATAACGTATAAGTCAGCTCAGCGACTATGGTAGCTAAAATAACAAACATAGACACAGCGAGTAAGCCACCTTGAATAGCAGGGTAGTCGCGTTGATAAATACTGTCGATAAGCCAACGACCAATCCCCGGCCAAGAGAAAATGACTTCCGTTATCATTGCCAGCGTTATCAAAGTACTAAACTGTAGACCAATTTGCTTGATTACAGGCAGTAATGCATTACGTAGTGCATGGTGGATAATTAGTTGCGCACGGTTTAAGCCTTTTGCACGGGCTGTTTTAATATAGCTTTGCTCGAGCACTTTGAGCATTGAATCACGAGTAAAACGAACCAATACTGTTGTTGGATACATGGCTAACACGATTGTTGGTAAGGTCAAGTGATGCAGCGCATCTAAAAATGCCATGCCATGATAGGGGAAATCATCGGCAATAATATCAATGAGGATAAACCCCGTAACGGGTTCTATTTCGTACAGTAAACCCATCCGGCCTGACATTGGAAACCAGCCTAATTGCAGTGAAAACACCATAATTAGTAATAGAGCTAACCAAAATACGGGCATTGAATAGCCGACTAAGGTTCCTGAATTAATTAATTTATCGGGCCAACGTTTATAATAAGCCGCTGCTAAAATCCCCCCTGGTACTCCCACAAGTACAGACACAATAAGTGCATATGTGCTTAGTTCAAGAGTCGCAGGAAACAAATCAATAATATGTGCAAAGACACTTTCTCCTGAGGCAAAAGAGATGCCCCAGTCACCCTGTATAATCCGTTCTAAAAATGCGAAATATTGTACTATGTAATTTTCAGTAAAATGAAATTTTGCCTCAAGCGCATTCGTTTGAGCAAATGTGCTATTGGTAACGCCGCTTAAGTTTGTCAGGGCATCACCTGGGAATAAGAAGCTTAGCGAAAAAGTGAAGACACTTAATGTTAGCATCATAAATAATAATAGGGCTAAGCGGCGAAGAATATAGTCTAGAATCATTACTCCTTCCTCGCGTTAGCCAGTGAAATGCCACCAAATGGGCTTAGACTTATACCTTTTACGTCACTACTTGACGCTTGAAAACGCATACCGTGTGCAATCGGTAATATCGGCATTTCTTGAACAATTATTCGTTGTGCTTGGTTATAAAATTGTTTGCGCTTTTCTAAGTCGGTGGTATCTAGAGCTTGAGTAAGCAGTAAATCAAACTCTGGATTACACCAGTTTGCAGGGTTTTTACCACTAAAAGTAGCTGTACAACTTAGTAACGGGCTCATAAAGTTATCAGGGTCAGGCGTATCGGCTGCCCATCCCAGTAGTACACTGTCGTGACGATGCTCGCCAATACGTTGTAAAAAGGTGTTCCACTCGTACTCTACAATACTGACATTAACGCCAATTTTACGTAAATCACTTTGCATCAATTCAGCCATTTTACGTGCATTTGGGTTGTAAATTCGGCTTACTGGCATGGCCCAAATATTCATATCAAAGCCATCTTTATAGCCCGCTTCGGCAAGTAAGGTTTTAGCAAGCTCAGGGTTAAACTCGGGCATCGCTTTTTGTGCTTCAAAAGCCCATGATGCTGGAGGCAATAATGATTGTGCTTTTATGCCATTTCCGTAATACACAGCCTGCATAATTTTATCTACATCAATAGCGCTAGCGAGGGCTTGTCGAACACGCACATCATCAAACGGTGGGCGTTCCGTATTGAAGGCCCAATAACCAATATTGAGGTTTTGCTCTTTTTGGACTTTGATATCTTCACGTTGTGACAAAATACTGAGCTGTGCGCTACTTGGGTGCGCAGTCACATCGCATTCTTTAGTGAGCATTTTCGCAACCCTCGTTGTCCCATTGGGTGTAATGTCATACACCAATTGCTCAAGCACGACGGGGTGTTTCCAATAATCAGGGTTACGATAGTAACGAATTAAGCGGTCACGACGGTATTCTTTATATACATAGGGACCTGTACCAACAGGGTATTGATCAAACAGGTTCTCTTGTTTGCGATCTTTGAGCTGCATAGCATATTCTTTCGATAGCACGACAGCAAAATCCGTGGCCAAATTCGCTAAAAAGCTACTTTCAGCGTTGTATAATTCAAACCGAACTTGGTAATCAGAAACGCGTACAATGCGGCGAATTAATTGATCAATTCCCACACTTTGAAAATATGGGTAGTTAGCATCACCAACAAAATGGTAAGGGTTGTAAACATCAAATAGGCGACTGAAGGTAAAAATAACATCATCAGCATTAAAGTCTCGGGTTGGTGTAAAGTACCGAGTAGTGTGAAATTTTACCCCTTTACGAAGCATAAATGTGATGGCTTTACCATCAGGGCTAATCTTCCAATCAGTGGCAAGCTCTGCCTGAAACTCGGCAGAGACAGGGTCAATACTGAGCAAGCGGTCATATAATTGATTAGCAATAATATCAATAGTTGAACCAGTGGTTGTCACTTGCGGATTAAACGACACGGGATTAGCTTCAGCGCAATACACTAAGCCTTGGTTTTTTTGTTCTGTGGTTTTTTCTTCGCTATCTAGGCAGCCGACTAAGCACACCAAAGACAAAGCAAGTAACGGTTTAAACACCTGATTAGCCTCTAACTATTGCTGCTGATCTAATAAATTGTATTTTTTCAAATAGCCACGTAATTGATGATACGTTAATTCTAAGTGTTCTGCAGTTTTCTTTTGATTAAATTGACTATATTCCAGTGCTTTTTTTATCACATCAATTTCAAAGTCATTTGATAGCTGTTTTAAATTACAAGGAAATTGAATGTCAGGTTTACTGAGAGTCACAGGTTCTTGATTTTGTGTTGTTACAATAGGTGCAGCTTCCACATTTGCAACAGGCGTACTGCTCACTGCGGCTTTAACACGTTGTTTGGGTCTAAATTTACTCGCAAATGGGTCTAAAATAATCTGGTGAACGGGAATATGTTCATTGCCATGACGGTATAAGCTACGTTCCACAACATTCTTTAATTCACGAATATTACCTGGCCAATCATAAGATTGCAGTGTTTCGATGGCGCTACGCGTAAAGCCACTGAATAATTCCCATTCGAGGTCGCGGGCCATATTTATCGCAAATTGCTCTGCAAGCAGCATGATATCTTCTTGGCGTTCACGCAGCGGAGGCAGGGTGATAACATCAAAAGCAAGGCGGTCGAGTAAATCGCTTCTGAATTCGCCTTGTTCAGCAAGGGTCGGCAAGTCTTCATTGGTTGCGCAAACTAGGCGGGTATCGACTTTAACCGTTTGCTTACCACCAACGCGTTCAAATTCGCCATATTCAATTACGCGCAGAAGCTTTTCTTGCACCATGGCCGAGGTATTCGCTAATTCATCAAGGAATAATGTGCCGCTATTGGCGCGTTCAAATCGGCCTTCATGACGTTTACTGGCACCGGTGAATGCACCGCTTTCATGACCAAATAGCTCACTTTCAAGCAGGTTTTCATTAAGTGCAGCACAATTTAGCTTTATGTAGTTTTGTTCCCAACGTTTAGATAAGAAATGTAAACGCGCAGCAATCAGTTCTTTACCTGTACCGCGTTCACCAATAATAAGCACAGGCTTATCAAGACTTGCCAGTTGTGAAACTTGGTCAAGTACGCTTAAAAAGCTGTCTGATTGGCCGAGTAAATTATCCTGTTGGCGAAATTGGCTCATATTCCCTAACTCTTAGTCATTTTTACTAAGATCTAGTGTATTTCATTATTTATGAGAACTAAAGAAATTTATAAATTTAGTTTAACTGTTTGAATATATTAAGTTATTCTACATCTATAAAAGTTGGCAAGCATATTGATACTAGATATACCAACTGATTAAGTTAAAACACCAAAGAGGTAAATGTTATGGGAATTTTTTCACGTTTTGCAGACATCGTTAATTCTAATATCAATGCCATCTTAGATAAAGCAGAAGACCCAGAAAAAATGGTTCGTCTGATCATCCAAGAGATGGAAGATACATTAGTAGAAGTTCGCTCTACGTCAGCAAAAACACTTGCTGAGAAAAAAGAGCTGGTACGTCGCGTTGAAACTTTGAAAGTTCAAGTTGCAGACTGGCAAGAAAAAGCTGAATTAGCGCTCAGTAAAGACCGTGATGATTTAGCACGAGCAGCACTGATTGAAAAGCAAAAATCAGCAGATGCAGTGGCAGCAGTTGAAACTGAGCTTGAGCATGTAGAGTCTCACATTGAAAAACTACAGCAAGAAGTAAGTACGTTACAAGAGAAGCTAGCTGATGCAAAAGCGCGTCAAAAAGCAATCATCTTACGTCAACGCTCTGCTGAGTCACGTCTTGAGGTGAAAAAAGCGCTCGACAGCTCAAAAGTTGAAGATGCTTTAAACCGCTTCGAACGTTACGAAAACAAGATCGATGGTCTAGAATCACAAATAGAGTCTTATGATCTTGGTAAAAAATCATTATCAGACGAGATTGCAGGTCTTCAGCAAGACGAAAAGATTGATGATGAGTTAGCTGAGCTTAAGAAAAAGTTAGCAGATAAAAAATAATAAAATGGGGGCGTGTCCCCCAATGCTTAAACACATAACGGATTGACAGGAGAGTATCATGTTCAACGCAGAAGTTTTGATGGCACCCATCATTGTATTTATGGTGGTGGTTGCCCCACTTTGGCTTATTCTACACTTCCGTAGTAAAAAGCAAGTGAGCCAAGGTTTAAGTGAACACGAGCATCGTCAGCTACTAGAGCTTGCACAAAAAGCAGATAAAATGGCAGAGCGTGTTGAAACATTAGAAGCCTTACTTGACCAAGAGGCTCCGCAGTGGAGACGTAAAGTATGAGTACCAAACGCGAATTATTCAGAGACGCGGAGCGTGGTAAAATAGCCGGCGTGTGCGCGGGGATCAGCGACTACTTCAATATGGAGCTTTGGCTGGTACGTATTTTAGTTGTGACAGCAGTGTTATTATCAGGTGGTCCATTTATTGTTGTTGCTTACATTGCTGCGTGGTTTATTTTAGATAAAAAACCGGCTGAAAAAACAGTTAAAAACGCAGACAGCATTCACCAAGACCCGCTTGAAGTAAAATTTAAAGTATGGCAAAAAGGGGAGCCACCTCGCCGTGCATTGCAAGACTTAAAAGATCGTCTTGCTCGAGTTGATGGTCGTTTACAAGAGATGGAACGCTATGTCACATCAACAGAATTTACGGTTAGCCGTGAAATCAACAAACTTTAAAGGATATAAACGCACCTTGTTTGCATCGTGATACCAAGCGCAAATAAGGTGCCAGACACTTTATGAGCCAATCATTCGCAAAGAACACCTTTAATTCGTTAAAAAATAAAGCAGAAAAAGCACTTCACCGTAGTTTAGATCAACACGTGAAATTAGCTGTTACAGGGTTAAGTGGCAGCGGCAAAACTGCGTTTATTACCGCCTTGGTTAAACATTTAACCAGCCAAGCTGACGATAAAAACTTACCTTTTTTCGATGTGATGCGTGAAAAGCGTCATATCGCTACAAAAATAGTGCCGCAGCAAGCACTGACAATTCCGACATTTGACTACACGAATGCATTATCGGCGTTGTTACCTGTTGAAGGTGAGCCAACATGGCCTGCATCCACTGAGCGTATAAACACCTTACGTTTGGCAATTAAATACCAAAGTAACTCAGGGCTTCGTGGTCATTTTGCACCGCAATCAACGCTCTATTTAGACATTATTGATTATCCTGGTGAATGGTTACTCGATTTGCCAATGCTGGAGCAATCATTTGCTGATTGGTGTGAATTACAATACTCACTCTTGCAGCAAACAGCCCGTAACGAAAAGGCTAAGCCATTTTTAACTGCCCTTGCTGAACTTGATTTATCAGCCAGTGTTGATGAAAGCAAACTGGCTGATGTCGCAGCACTTTATCAACAGTTATTGGTCGGCCTTAAAAAAGACACCAAGCTTGCTATGCTGCAACCTGGTCGTATGCTGATGCCCGGTGAGCTAAAAGGAGCACCATTACTGCAGTTTTTCCCAGTTGCTAATGTGCCTAACGACATAACCGAAGGGTCAAATTTAGCGCATCTTAAAAAGCGCTATAAAGCCTATGTAAAAGAGGTTATAAAACCTTTTTACGAGCAGCATTTTCGTCATTTTGACCGACAAATTGTGCTGGTGGATGTGCTCAGCGCCTTGAATGAAGGCAGCGAAACCCTGCATGAGCAAAGCCGTGTTATCAACCAATTGTTGGCGCATTTTAATTATGGTGAGGCGGGCTTCTTTAAACGTTTGTTTAAACCAAACATCGACAAGTTATTGTTTGCGGCCAATAAGTCAGACCATATTAGTGCCCAGTATCATAAAGATTTAGCATTATTACTCGATTCAATCGTGCATGACCAAACGAATCATTTAAAGTTCGAAGGCGTGCAAATTGAGACCATGGCAATGTCATCCATTTGCGCTACAGAGCCGCGCCAAGTAGCTGAGAAAGGCCAACAGTTAGCCTGTATTTATGGCAAGCCTTTAGGCGAGCAAGAATGGCTGACGTATTTACCGCCGCAGCCACCGTCACGCCTTCTCAACAAACAAGAGTGGCCAAAACAAGGCTTTGAGTTTTTATCGTTTTCGCCACTTCCATGCCCTGATAAACGGTTAAAGCATATTCGTTTAGATCATGTCATGCAGTACCTGATAGGAGATAAACTAACATGAGTGAGCAACCAAAGGAGATTAACTTTCAGGCTGGTCGACGTATTTCAAGTTCTGCAAGCAATGAAGCTCCTGCAAAGGAGTTAACTGTTGCTAAAGTAATAGAGAACGCCGAATTTATTGACGCAGAAGAGGAACTGCAAGATAGCATTGAGCTTGAACCCGTGTATAAAAAGTCGAAATGGCAAACCTTAAAAGGGGTGTTTGTTGTTAGCTTTTTAGTTTTAGTGTTACTTGAGTTTGCTATGTCGCTGTTTGTGACGTTTCAGCAATCGATTATTTTAGGTTCGGTGTATCTAACGGCTGTTCTCAGTGGTGTGCTACTGATTGCCCGTGTTATTTGGCGCGAGTACCGCATGCTGAGAAGTTTAAAGCGTAATCAATTGCATCGCAGTGAAGCCGACCGCTTACTCAATAGCGAGCAAGTAGGTGAAGCACTGCCGTGGCTTGAAAAGCTTAATAAACATCAGGAGCTTACAGGGTTTGAAGAGTTTAAGCAGCAAATAGCGAGTCACCATACCGATAAAGAAATCATGACGTTATACGCCGATAGCTTATTGGTAAGCCAAGATCAACAAGCGAAAAAACTGATTAACCGTTTTGCGACTGAGTCAGCTTTGTTAGTTGCGCTAAGTCCACTGGCTTTAGTCGATATGATGGCGGTGTTATGGCGTGGCACTAAGCTCATTGAGCAAATTGGCCGTATTTACGGTATTGGTTTTGGTTATGCAAGCCGTATTAAATTGTATCGCTTATTGGTTAAGCAAGTGTTGTTTGTTGGCAGTGCAGAGTTGGTATCAGATCTAGCTGCCACGGCACTAAGTGCTGAATTGCTGGGGAAATTGTCGGGCCGTGCAGCACAAGGTCTAAGTGCAGGTATTTTTACTGCGCGCATAGGCTATAAAGCGATGGAGCTTAGCCGTCCGTTACCTCGCTTGGAACATAAACGCAGCTTGCTAAAAGAAACCGCTAATAGTATTGCCCGTAAAATTGCTTCACGTACCAGTGATAAAGAGACCGAAAACACAAAATGACAACTTTTGTGTACAGTTAATAAAAATGGCTGAGTGATATTTAGCCATCTGAGCATCCGGCATGCTTGTGCATTGTGGGTATCTACGTTTTATTTATGAGTATGAAGTACTGATAATAAAAACGAGAACACACAATGACTAAGCATCACTTACATACACAATGTATTCATGGTCCAGAAAAACCAAATGACCCACATGGCGCACTGAGTGCGCCACTTTACCAAACCTCTACCTTCGCATTTGCTAATGCAGCCCAAGGTGCAGCCCGATTTGCCGGTGAAGAGCAGGGCTTTATTTATACCCGTTTAGGTAACCCGACAACGCAAGAGCTTGAGCAAAAAGTAGCCCAGTTAGAAAACTGTGAAGCAGCTGCTGCCACAGCGACCGGTATGGGGGCGGTGTCTGCATCTGTGCTTAGCTTTTTACAACAAGGTGACCACTTAGTGGCATCAAGTGCGTTATACGGTTGTACCTTTGCATTTTTTGCTCACATGTTGCCGCGCTTTGGGATCGAAGTCACTTTTGTTGATATGACTAACGAAGCTGAACTACGTGGCGCGGTTAAAGCAAATTCAAAAATGATTTTTGCAGAAACACCAATCAACCCGACCATGGCGGTGCTTGATTTAAATTTAATTGCCGACGTTGCCAAGCAGCATCAACTGATAAGCGTTATCGACAATACTTTCTTAACACCTTTGCTACAGCAACCTACTTCGTTTGGCATTGATATTGTGGTGCACAGTGCAACTAAATACCTAAATGGTCATGGTGATGTGGTGGCAGGGCTTGTGTGTGGCACAGAGGAACATATCAACCTGATAAAAATGACCGTGTTAAAAGATATTGGTGCAACGATTAGCCCTCATGATGCATGGTTAATTAATCGCGGTTTAAAAACTCTCGCTGTACGAATGGAGCGTCACTGCACCAGTGCGCAAGTCGTCGCTGAATATTTAGAGCAACACCCGTTAGTGAGCCAAGTATATTACCCTGGGCTTAAATTACACCCAGGTCATAAATTTATTGGCTCACAGATGAAAGCGGCCGGTGGTGTAATTGCCTTTGAAATAAAGGGCAACCTAGAAGATGGTGAAACATTTATAAATAACACCCAGCTTTGCACCCTTGCGGTCAGTTTAGGGGATGCTGAAACGCTCATTCAACACCCTGCATCAATGACCCATTCGCCTTATACACCCGAAGAAAGAGCAGCCGCAGGTATTAGTGACGGTTTAATTCGCTTATCAGTTGGTTTAGAAGATGTTAACGATATAATTAACGATCTCAAAACTGCATTTACATTTATCAGTTAGTGTGTAATTTAATGTTTACAGTAATTTGGCGTTAAGCCCCTTGTAATTCGAGCTGTGTAAACTTATTGATCTTTTAGTGTAATCTTAAGTTTACAGTTGGGTTGTTTTTGAAAGTCTCGGAAACAACCCTAGCTATTAAACTTTTGCTTACTTTTAAATAGTATCAACCAACAAGTTAATGAAACTCTGATCGATGCTGATCACGATTTAACGAAGAAGGTTATTATGGCTAAAGCAAGTAATTACACCTCCAAGCAACCTGATGAAAATGGGGTTATCCATTGGAGCGAAGAAGAAAATAAAATATGGTCTGAGCTCGTTGCTCGCCAACTCGCTTGCATCGAAGGTAAAGCCTGTGATGAATATTTAGCAGGTCTTAAGAAAATCAATTTACCAACAGATCGTATTCCACAACTCAGTGAGCTTAATGATGTGCTGCTTGAGGCTACGGGGTGGCAAGTTGCCCCTGTACCAGCTCTGATCGATTTTGATGAGTTTTTCCGTTTATTAGCAAGCAAGCAGTTCCCAGTTGCGACGTTTATTCGAAGCCGTGAAGAGTTTGACTACTTACAAGAGCCAGATATCTTCCATGAGATTTTTGGTCACTGCGCCATGCTAACTAACCCTGCATTTGCTGAGTTTACTCACAAATACGGCCAGTTAGGCTATGCCGCTGAAAAGAAAGATCGTGTTTATTTAGCGCGTCTTTACTGGTTTACTGTTGAGTTTGGTTTGATGCAAACTGAGCAAGGCCTGCGTATCTATGGTGGTGGTATTTTATCGAGCCCTGGCGAAACACAGTATGTATATTCAGATAAGCCAGAAATCAATGCAATGGATGTATTAGATGTGCTACGTACACCTTATCGTATTGATATAATGCAACCTGTGTACTACACCATAAGCTCAATCAATGACTTATTCGATATTTCACAAATGGATATCATGTCGCTGGTGAGTAAAGCAAAAGAATTGGGGCTACATGAGCCAAAGTTTCCACCTAAAGAAAAATTAGCAAGTTAAGGATTTATAATGTCTTCATTAAGCACACAAAAGTGTGAAGCGTGTCGTGCGGATGCGCCTAAAGTATCTGATGCTGAATTAGCAGAATTGATCAAAATGATCCCAGATTGGGTTCCTGAAGTGCGCGACGGCATTATGCAATTAGAGCGTGTTTACAAGTTTAAAAACTTCAAGCAAGCACTTGAGTTCACGAATAAAGTGGGCGATATGGCCGAAGAAGAGGGCCATCACCCTGGTCTTTTAACCGAGTGGGGTAAAGTAACTGTTACTTGGTGGAGTCATTCAATCAAAGGCTTACACAAAAACGATTTTATTTGTGCTGCTAAAACAGATGACGTATTCGCTGCATTATAAAAAGCATCTCTAAAACTTTTAAAGGCGTAATCGCAAGATTACGCCTTTTTGCTTTTGCAAAGGGGAAAAAGTAACATGATGAGAGTTTTAAGGAATACTATGAAAAATAAAAGTTTATTAATTTCTACTCTGTTTATTTTTTTACCTCTTATCGATAGTTTGTTTGTTCCTCAAGTGTTTGGTATTCAATGGCATAGCCCCAAAATGATGTATCAGATAGGGGTTTATCTGATGTTTATAAAATTACTGATGGTGATAGTGGGTATTTTTATTCTTCTTAAACATGAAAGATTACTCCATCAAGATACAAAACCTATTCGTTTGATTCGTCTGTTATCTTTTATCTTCGCAGGGTTGCAAGTGGTGATAATGGCATCTGTTTGTTTTTGGTATTTAGTGGCAGGCACTCAGGCAAAGCATTTTAAGCAGCAACAACATATTAATGTTTTTACCGCAGATTATGGTGTTTTTGCTGATGTTTACCATCACTTTACTTATCTTTGTTATGACAAACAGGGTTTTTATCATCAAGAACCAATAGCTTCATTACAATGGCTAGGGAAATTTAGTTTTACTGTGAATCAAGATGAATTAATTATTCATCACGAAGATAGCTTGGGTGAGCACAGCAAACATATCTCACTGCAAGGTTTTAATTGTTCTTAATGCAATTAATACCTTTGCTCTTATCAGACATTTCGTAAATTAATTTTTTTTCGTACTAAACATTTCATTTACATACATTGTTTCTATACTTTGTTTAAGCCCCCTATCAAGGACTCTTAATGCAGTGGACGCAACGTTAAACAGAGAGAACGTTATGTTTACTAAGTTAAAGTTAAATACCCAGCTGTACCTAGCCTTTGGTGCAATGGTCCTTCTTCTCGGTGTTGTTAGTGTTGTTGCACTTATAGCACTTAATTCTGGATACGAAAATTTTGTAGATTATCGTGCAAATGCGCGTGATAGTAATATTTCAGGTCGAATCCAATCAAATGTTTTAAGTCTTCGCTTAAGTGCTCTTAAGTATTTAAAGGACCAGAACCAAGCAAGTATTAATGAATTTACTAATCGCTACCAATTACTAAATGATCTCATCCAATCTGGAAAGCGGCAGTTTAACGACGCAAACAAAGTTAAAGCGATTACAACCATAGAGCAAGAGGCGTTAACTTATAAATCAGCCTTTGAAGAAATTGTTAACCTCATTAATAAGAGAAATGAAGTCGTATCCAACATGCTTGATGCGAATGGTAAATATATGCGCGAGGGAATCAGTGAAGTAATTCAATTAAGTATGCAAAACAATGATGTTTCAGCTTTGTTTTACAGCTCACAATTACAAGAGTCACTCCTGTTAGGTCGTTTATATGCCGCTAAGTTTCTTGTTAATAACACGCAAGAAGAACTTAATAGGGCGAAGCAAGAGTTTACAGTTTTATTGGATAGGCTAGAGAGTTTGGCAAAAACAGTGAGTGGCAATAAAGAGCAAACGTTACTCGCAGATGTAAAACTCAGAACCAATGAATACATTGAAGGCTTAGTGCTTGTTAACGAAGCAATTAGCGAGCGTAACACGGTGATATCAGGTACCTTAGATAACATAGGCCCTGCAATTGCCGAGCAAATAGAGCAAATAAAGTTAGCCAGTCAAAATCGTCAAGATGAAATAGGCCCGATGCTACAAGCTAGCAGTAAAAATGCAATTAATACGATTTTGGTATTTTCGCTAATTATTATTGCTGTAGGTATTTTTTTAAGTATCTTTATATCTCGGCTCATAAAAGCGCCTATTGGTGGCGAGCCAAGCGAAATAGCTCGTATTGTTCAATCAATAGCACAAGGAGATTTAACCTATTGTTTTAGTCAGCAGGGTAATGAAACGGGTATTTATTTAGCGATGCGGGACATGGTGGCTAAACTTAATGAAATGGTCACTCAAATCAGTGACTCAACGACTCAAGTTTCGCAAACTTCGCAAGAGTTAACTACCATCACAACAAATTCTAAGACAGGTGCTGAACATCAATCAGACCAACTGACGCAAACAGCCACAGCAATGCATGAAATGTCTGCAACAATCAATGAAATAACCCAAAGTGCGCAATTAGCAGCAGAGGCAGCTACAAAAGCAGATAATGAGGTTTTAACAGGCACACAAGTGGTCTCGCAAACGCATGCTGCGATGGGAGAGCTTGTAGAAACCATGCTTCATGTTAGTAAAACCATTGCTAATTTAGAAGCTGAAACAGAATCTGTTGGCTCAATACTGGATGTGATCAGAGGGATAGCGGATCAAACTAACCTACTTGCTTTGAATGCAGCAATTGAAGCTGCCAGAGCAGGAGAGCAAGGGCGCGGGTTCGCAGTTGTTGCTGATGAGGTTCGCTCATTAGCTAGTCGTACTCAACAGAGCACCGAAGAAATACAAGTGATGATTTCAAACTTACAAAATGAAGCGAAGAAATCAGTAGACTCAATGAAAGAAAATATGGTCAGTGTTGAGCAAACTGCAGAAAAAACAGAGCAAACAGGTAGCGTGCTTGAACAAATATCGCAATCAGTAGGGACCATTAAAGATATGAATGTACAAATAGCGAGTGCGTCTGAAGAGCAAAATGTTGTCAGTCAGCAAATTAGTGAAAGTGTGCAGCATGTGAATGAGAAAGCTCATGAAACAATGGATGGAGCAGAGCAAGCAGCTGCTATTGCTGATGGACTGGCGCAAACAGCGCTGGAACTTGATCAGATTGTGAAGCAATTTAAAGTTGCTTAAGAGCGCTTATTCAAGCCAGCTTTTGCTGGCTTGAATAATGCTACACCGATTAAATCAAAGAGATACAAGCTAGCTTGGCTTGTTAATCTTTGCGTGTGTCTAACATATCATCATGTTTTTCTAGATCCCAAGGAAGATCGCCTGGACTGTTATCTAAAAAGTGTAAGTAGTTTTCAAATTGGTCGAGAATATCTTTTACAACATCATTTTCTTCAAAGCCATAAATATCGTATGACAACCCACCGCGACGTAAAAACACTTCTGCACGATAATACAGTTGCGATTCACTATCTGCAGCAGCGGGCTCGGCATATGCGAAGCTCGGTTTAGCATGCTCGGTAAGCCTAATGTCGTATACAAAGTCGACATGATGATGACGTGTTACTGTTAGATATGCTCGGCCAATATCAGTGTCAACATCAACAGAGGCTTGCCAATTACGGTTAATTAGCTCGCTTTGCACTTCTTTCATTGCAGTTACAACAATCTTATTTATAAATGCATACACCTCTTGCTTATTAGGGTAATCAATCATTGCTTTTAAGCGATGTTTCCACAGAGAAAGGTCTAAATTTTTATTAATGAGCGTATGAGCTTGTAGACTCACATCTCGGTGGCCCTCAATGCGAAGAGCACGCCATAGTCCCGCACAGGCAAGTAGCATAATAATAGCAAAGGGCAGGGCACTGGCTATGGTCATCGTTTGAAGTGCTTTAAGACCACCGGCTAAAAGTAATACCGCAGCAACAGCACCTTCGAGTACAGCCCAAAAAACTCGCTGCCAAGCAGGGGTATGAATACTGCCGCCAGATGCTAATGAATCAATAACTAATGAACCCGAGTCAGATGACGTCACGAAGAACGTGATAATCAAAATAACAGTTAAGAAAGAGGCAAATGATGAAAGCGGTAACGCATTGAATAATTGAAATAAAGCAACAGCGTGATTTGCTTCAACATCAGTAATAAGTGAATTTAACCCTTCGTTCATTATCAAGTTTAATGCTGTGTCACCAAAAATGGAAAACCATAAAAAAGTAAATAAACTTGGCACTAACATGACACCCACAACAAACTGTCTGATTGTTCTACCACGACTTATTTTTGCTATAAACATACCAACAAAAGGGGCCCAAGCGATAGTCCAGCCAAAGATAAATAGTGTCCAATTTCCTATCCAGTCACTGCGGGTATATGCTTGCAAGTTAAAGGTTCTTTCTACAATTCCACTTAAGTAGCTACCTGTATTTTGTAAAAATGATTCTAAGATATGGATACTTGAACCAACAAAAAACACAAACATCATTAACGTTATTGCGATAGCCATATTGAGTATAGATAAGCGTTTTACTCCCTTATCTAACCCCGCAACTACCGATATAGTTGCAGCACCGGTTATGACGGCGATTGTAATAATTTGCACTGTTGTATTAATGGGAATACCTTCCCACAAATAATGTAAGCCTGCATTGATTTGAGTAACAGATAAGCCCAATGTGGTTGCAATCCCGAACAGGGTCCCCAAAATTGCAAATATATCGACGCAATGACCAATAGGGCCATGGATCTTATCACCAATTAGCGGGTATAAGGCTGAGCGAATGGATAACGGAAGACCATGGCGAAATGCAAAGTAGGCAAGAACAAGACCGACGACGCCATAAATTGCCCAAATGTGGAAGCCCCAGTGAAAAAATGCGATTTGCATCGCTTGCTTTGCTGCATCAATAGTTTCTGCTGCGCCACTAGGCGGTGAGGAATAGTGAAGAACAGGCTCTGCAACACCGAAGTAAAGAAGTGCTACACCATAGCCTGCTGAGAAGAGCATAGCAAACCACTCTAATGAGCTATATTCAGGTTCTGCGTGAGCGGGGCCTAACTTTATATTACCCCAGCTAGAGGCTGCTATGGATACTATAAATACTAGGAATACCGCAACAGATAACATATAAAACCAGCCGAAGGTTTCTGTTATCCAAGATAGCGTTACTGAAAATGCTTTACCTGCTTGTTCAGGGTCACTGATTGTACCAAGCACAAGTAAAAAGATAATAGAGACTGCCGGTAAAAATACGGGTAGTAAAATAGTTGAGCGTAAGGTTTTTCTTGCCATAAATAAATCCTTTATTTTAAAGCTAACTTTAAGCGTACTTATCAACTACCTTATTGGATCAAATAATGAATAGCTAGTTATAAAGGATTGTTTTTGAATATATTGATTGCTTTTCCAATATTAAGGGGGAGTTAATAAAGATGTACTACGCGAATCAAAAATAAGTGTATTCACCTAAACGGGTAGACTTTAGTTTAGGAGTACACAACTCGTACTAGATAGTATGAATACAGTAGCTCCTAATTCACTATTTTAAGCCTTCGTTTAAGAGATTAATTTAAAGCTCACCTTGTACCTCAACTTCCTGACCTGTTTGTAACTGTTCAGCACCTCGAATAATAACCATATCGCCGGCACTAAAAGTAATATCAGTGAGAGGAGTCACTTCAACCAGCTTATCTTTTCCATCGCCCACAGTTACGGGGATCTGTAAGGCCTTATTATTTTCAACTTTAACTATATGGCTGCCTTGCTTACGCAGGATAAGTGCGTCGCGGTTTACTAAGAGCACATCGCCCTTTGTCTTTAATGGCACTGCAACATCAACAAGTTGGCCAATAGCCCATAGTTGCTCCGAGCTTTTCTTTATTAAAGCTCGAACCTCAACAGTTTGTGAACGCGGATCTGTTGATGGGATCACGGCTGTTACTTGTGCTTTGGTGGTTTCTGGGTTCGATAAATCACCTGCTTTTATTGGAAGTTCGATACCTTTATGCAAAAATTTTAAGTACTTCACTGGCACATATAAGCGCACTTCTAAATTATGAATATCGAGTAATGTTACTAGCTCATCAGCACGGTTAATCTCGCGACCTGCACGCTTAAAGCGTTCACTTATAACACCATCAAAGGGCGCTTGAACTGTTGCACGCGATAGCTGGTCATCAATTACGCTCAGTTCAACTTTAGCTAATGCAATATCTGATAAAGCGAGGTCATGTTTATTCTGCATATCATCAACTTGACTTGCCGCTGCACTGCTTGCTTTTGCTAGTTTCTCTAATCGAGCTAGCTCCTGCTGATACAAACGTAAGTTGATTTTCGCACGGTTTAGCATTTCTTGTTGACGTGCTTTCTCCAGCTCAAGTGGCAGAGTATCCATACGCACCAGCGTATCCCCTTTATTGACGAGAGTGCCAGGCTCAACTACGTATAATAAACGGCCACTGACACCTGCTGTTAGGGTTACATCACTTTTGCCATATAATGTGCCGCTGACTTCTACTTCGCTGGTTAGCTGGGCTTTGGTTACCGCTTCAACAGTAACAGGCACCACAGCACAGACATTAAACACCAATAGACTAAATAGAGCACAAACGCTTGCCGTTAGTTTACGTAAAATTATATTCATTGTTTTATCACTCATTGATTTGACACCAAGCTTAAAGGCGTTGTTTTTGGTTTTTGTTTGGTTTTTATAGGTGGCTGTTGTCTGCCAAGCTGTAATAAGCTAGGCATCAAAATAAGGGTGAATAGGGCGCTAATAGCCATACCGCCCACAATGACCGTTGCAAGACCACGATAAATTTCTGAACCAACGCCAGGCATTAGCATCAGTGGCAACATACCAAATAAACTAGTTAAGGTACTCAGGTACACAGGTCTTGCACGAAGTAGCACAGCTTGGCGAACTGCGTCTTCTCGGTTAAGTCCTGCTGCCATAGCAACACGCGTTTGATCAACTAGCAAAATGGCATTATTTACGACTAAACCAAGCAAGATAATAAAGCCAATCATGGTGAGTAAATCGAGTGATTGGAAGGTGAATAAGTTGAGTATAAATAGTGCCAGTACGCCGCCTGCAATTGCTAATGGCATTACAAGTAATACCAAGGCACTGTCTTTGGCCGATTTAAATAATGCTGTCATTAATAAGAATAAAATAAACAGTGCTAAGAAAAAGTTGATGGTCATTTCCTGCATTGCCGAATTCATCTTTTGGGCGTTACCTGCCAAAATTGCACCGGCACTTTGTGGTAAGCTGTCTCGCACTAGAGGCATGACTTGCTCAGCTAAAATATTCTGCGCTTCTTGCAGGCTCATGTCTGCTGGTGGAGTCACAATTATACTAACGGTTCGACGTCCATTCACGCGCCTAAGTTGTGTTGGCCCCACTGTTCGTTCAATATAGGTAAGCTCACCTAAAGTTTGAATACCTGATTGAGGTGTAACAATCGGCAAAGCTTTTAACTCTTCAGGCGTTTTCCAAGGAATACCGCGCAGAATAACATTCATGCGTTCATTACCATCAAAGTATTCATTAACAAATAAACCACCTGTGTAGGCTTGCATTGCTTGTGATATATCACGACGGGTCAGACCCGCTTGAGTAATTCGACGGTCATTTGGTGTCAGTCTAAGCTCAGGTTCTGCCATATCTAAGCGAGGCTGTGGCCTTGCTGTTGCAGCAGGCATTGCTTTACTTACCGCTTGCAGTGCGACATTGGCACCGGCAATGAGCTCGTCCATATTTGGGCCAGTTAAATCGATATTAATATTACGACCATCACCGCCATTGGCAACTTGGATCATTGAGCCTCTAAAGAAAAACACTTGCGTATCAGGTAAATCAATGAAAATTTCTTCTCGGGCTACCTTCATTAACTCTTCTACTCGTTGTGGGTCTGCTGAGTAAATAAAACCTCCGGCGTTTGAACCAAACGCAAAGAAGTTAAAGTCTTTAATCCCCGGCTCTTTATCACCGTTATAGTAGGGCATCAGGCGCTTTTTGATTCGCATTAATAGCTCCTCTTCTATAAATTGCACATTGCCGCCAGCAGGTGCGTTTAGGTTAAAGAAAAAGCCATCAGTGGGTGCACGTGGCATAAAATCAGTTTTAGGTAGCATGGTCATCGTTGCTAAGATTGAGCCACCTAACAATGCACTGATCCACATGATTTGTTTAACCCGTGTGTTTGTCAAAGTCATGATGAGGTTAGTCAGCTTTTGCCAGTATTCGCGAAAAGGGTCAGGTTTTAATTTGTTGTCAGGCCACAAGTGATTAGCTAAGGGGATGAGTGTAATAGCACACACCATAGAGGCGATAACAGCAATTGATAAGGTGAGTGCTAAATCAGAGAATAGTTGTCCTTCAATTCCAGCCATAAATAATATTGGTAAAAAGATAGCAACGCTGGTGGTGGTAGATGCAAATAAAGCGCCGGTTACTTGTGCAGCTCCTTTTAGCGCAGCTTTTTTACTATCGAAACCTTCGTTTTTGAGCCTCACTATGTTCTCTTGAACAATTATGGCGGCATCAAGCACCAAGCCTACTGCAAAAGCAAGGCCTGCTAGTGAGATGACATTTAAACTACGATCAAAAATATTTAAGGTTAAAAACGCAACCATTAAGGAAATAGGAATGGTCGCTGCAATGACAAAGGTCGCTTTTAGACCGCGAAAAAACAGCCATAAGATTAAGCATGAAAGTAATACGCCCAAGCCTAGATTACTTTTCACGAGTGATAAGGCGTTGCGAATATGGACTGAGGCATCAAAGCTTAATTCAATCGACAAGCCATTCTCAGCAAGAGGTCCTTCATTTAGCTCTTTTATAGCAAGATTAATTTCGTCGAGTAGAGCAACGGTATTAGCTTCGTTTGCGCGAGAAACACGAATGTAATAAGCAGGTTTACCATTTCGACCACTCATGCCTAAACGATCTGAAAAAGTACGCTCAACGCTTGCTATATCGCCAAGGTAAATGGGTCTGTCGCCAGAATAGCCAACGCGCATTTGTGCCATGCTCGATAAATCATATTGGCCAGTAAAACGTACGGTATATTGACGACGTCCTACATTAGCAAGTCCACCAGAGGTATCGCGTGAGCTGGCTAACACAGTGGTAATTTGATCAAGGCTTATACCCAGTGCAGCGGCTTTGTGAGGGTCGAAAGTGATGCGTAGTTCTTTCGGACGTTCACTGGCTAAATCAACACGGGCAACACCAGGAATACGTGCCAAGCGTGGCTCTATAAATTCGTCGATTTGTTTTTGAAATTGCGCCATGTCTAAATCAAGACTGTCGCTGTTATAGTTTTTGGGTGTAACGAGTAACGTAGCTGCTGCTTCACGGTTGTTGCCGCCAGCAAATACAACAGGGTCAAAAGCATCTAAAGGTAAAGGAGGCGCTTGATTAAGACTTGTCAGTACATCAAGCATGGCTTGTTGCATATTTTGTCCAACAGCAAAGGTGAGTGTGATAGACCCATTGCCACGATTAATATTTGTATTAATCTCTAAAGCACCAGGGGTGTTTTTTACTGCATTTTCAAGCGGTTCAATGATGACTGATTCGATCTCTTCAGGAGCAGCTTGACGCCAGCCAGAAAAAATCGTGATCTGTGGTTGCTCTATATCCGGTGTGAGCTGAATGGGCAGCTTAAAAATACTTAATGCGCCAAACAATATAATCAGCACCAAGATGACAATAACGCTCGCGGGGTTCTTTAGCGAACTTCGTGTCAGATTCATTGTGTGTGTTCCAAAATCAGTTTGTGTGCATTGTAGTGATATGTAAAAAAAGTGCCAGTGAGGTAAATAGAGTGTGTGTCAGAAGTAACGCCGAATAGCAGTAAATACGCGATTAAGTGTGTATTTGAAATAAGATGTAACAATTTAAGGAATAAAACTTAAAGCGACGAGTATAAAAAAGCGCCAACCATTATGGCTAGCGCTGTAATGAAAATCGGTTATTGCAAGCAGTTACTCGTCAATTGAACGAAGGAGGGCATTAATACCCACTTTTTCGCGAGTTTGTTGATCAACTTTTTTCACTATGATGGCAGCGTAAAGGCTGTGTGAACCATCTTTTGAAGGCAATGAGCCTGGTACAACAACTGCACCGGCAGGTACGCGACCGTAATGGATCTCACCTGTTTCACGGTCATAAATGCGCGTACTTTGGCTGATATAAACACCCATTGAAATAACTGCACCTTCTTCAACGACAACACCTTCAACAATCTCAGAGCGTGCGCCAATAAAGCAGTTGTCTTCGATAATCGTAGGGTTTGCTTGTAGTGGTTCAAGTACGCCACCTATGCCTACACCACCAGATAAGTGTACGTTTTTACCAATTTGAGCACACGAGCCAACGGTTGCCCATGTATCAACCATCGTCCCTTCATCAACGTAAGCGCCAATGTTGACATAAGATGGCATGAGTACCACGTTTTTGCCTACGAAACTCCCTTTACGAGCAACTGCATTTGGCACAACACGCATGCCACCATGTTGGAATTGCTCTGGAGTATAGTCGCTAAATTTAAGTGGTACTTTGTCGTAAAACTGATTAACACCATCGTTCATTGGCTGGTTATCACGAATACGAAAAGATAATAGCACTGCTTTTTTCAACCACTGATGTACAACCCACTCACCACTGATTTTTTCAGCAACACGTGCAGCGCCGCTATCAAGTAGTTCAAGTGCGTCGATAATAGCTTGTTTTACGTCGCTTGATACCGTGCTTGGGCTGATGCTATCGCGGTTGTCCCAGGCGTTTTCGATCATGGTTTTTAAATCTGACATAAGGTCCTCTTATTCGGTTTCTGCGTTGAGTTTTTTACGCAATGCTTGATGAATTTTTGCTTGTTCTTCGTCTGTTAATGCTTGGTATTCGTTATTTGATACCACGAAGAAATCTTCTGCACGTTCACCGACAGTGGTGATCCGTGCGGCATGAATATGTAATAAGTGTGCTTGAAACACTTCGGCAATTTTCGTGAGTAACCCAGGGATATCCACGGCCTGAATTTCGATTAAACTGCGATCTTTTCGGGCATGTGGTCGAAGCACAATTTTGGGTTTAATATTAAAGTCTTTAAAACGCTGTGAACGGTTCTTCTTAAAACGGATTTTCTTTTTAGGGTCACTAATTGCAGCGTCTAGTGCACGTTTAATTCCTTGCGCACGGTTACTGGCAATTGGATCGCCATTCACTTCCAGAATAACAAAACTAAACAGCACATAACCGTCTTTCGTTGTGAGGACTTGTGCATGTTGAATTTGTGCTTTTTTTGAGCCGATGACACTAACTAAACGAGCGAACAGCCCGCCTGAGTATGGACTATAAGCAAATACTTGCGTTCCCCCATGCATGGCGGTATCAGATACCATCACACTGGGCTGGCTTAAGTCCTCACAACTGAGTAAGTGTTCGGTGTGCCACGAAATTTGTTGTTCACTAAAAGCGGTAAAGTAATTGGCTTTAAAACGACTCCAAATTAAGTCGATCTGATCTTCGTTACAGCCGTGGTTCAATAAGCGTTGTTTAGCTTGTTGTTTTTTATCACGAATTTGGTCACGTTGATCCATCGGGTTTTCAAGCCCTAAACGAAGTGCGCGCTGGGTGTGTAAATAAAGCTCTCGTAGTAGGGTATTTTTCCAATCGTTCCACAAGTTATCGTTGGTGGCACGAATATCGGCTAATGTTAAACAATATAAGTAATCGAGTTGACGCTCCGTTTTTACTTTGCTGGCAAAGTCTTTAATGACATCAGGGTCATTGATATCTTTACGCTGCGCCGTGACCGACATGAGTAAATGATTAGCAACAAGCCATGAAATGAGTTTACCATCGGATGCAGGGAAGCGGTGAAGCTTAGCAAAGGCAAGGGCGTCTACAGAGCCAAGCTCTGAGTGATCGCCACCACGACCTTTGGCAATATCATGGAAAATACCTGCTAAATAAAGTAGCTCAGGTTTATCCATGCGCGTGACAATTTCACTACATAGCGGAAACTCGCTGACTTTTGATTTATCAAAATACTTGTAAATATTGTTGATTAATTTATGCGTGTGCTCATCCACGGTGTAAGCATGAAAGAGGTCAAACTGCATTTGTCCAAAAATATTTCGCCATTGCGGTAAATAGGCTGCAATCATGCCGTGCTTGTGCATAAGCGTGAATGCACGACCCATGCCGTTAGGATGCTTAACAAGTCGTAAAAATGCTTCGCGGCAGGCTGCGTAATCTTGTAAATCACCGAGTAAACGGCGTCGTACTTGGCGCATTGTACGGATGGTACTTGGGTAAATATGGGTGATTTCAGGGTTGTCAGCAATATGCTCGAACAACACAAATAGTTGATCACGGCGGAAAAACACCGATGGGTTTTTTACCCGAATTTGATGACCAATACGCTCAAAGTTACGATCGAGCTCAACGACAGGTAACTCACCTGCGCCCGGTAAAATGCTTTGCTCAAAGTATGAAAGCAGCATTTGATTAAGCTCACGTACGCGGCTCATAATTCGGAATAAGCGTTTCATCATGCGCTCAACGGAAGCTTTACCATCACTACCAAAACCAAGTATTTCAGCAGCGTGAGGTTGATGATCAAACAATAAGCGGTTTTCAGAGCGACCCGCAGCGATGTGCAGCGCAAATCGAATATTCCATAAGTTCTCTAAGCATTCAGAGAGTTCTTGATATTCTTCGTGAGTAAGATAGCCGTGATTAATGAGCTCTTGTAATGTTTCTGCTCTAAAGTGTTTTTTTGCCACCCATATAATGGTTTGTAAATCACGTAAACCACCCGGGTTTTCTTTAATATTCGGCTCAAGGTTATAGGCTGTACCGTGACACTTTTTATGACGTAAATTCTGTTCTTGCACTTTCGCCAAAAAGAATTCATCAGAGCGCCAAATGGGTGTATCGTCTAAATGTCTTTTGAGCTTTTCAAACTCAATATGATTACCGAAAATGAGTCGGCTTTCGAGTAAGCTGGTGGCAAACGTCACGTCTTCGCGCTTTTGTTCTAATGCTTGTTCTATGGTACGAACGCTGTGACCAATTTCTAAGTTGAGATCCCAAAGCATAGTGACGAATTGACCAATCTTTTCACACACCGCATCACTTGGCTGCTCGCTTACTAGCAACATAAAGTCGATGTCGGAGTAGGGGTGCAATTCGCCACGGCCATAACCACCTACTGCGATAAGGGCCAAATCACTTTCGTGCGCAAGGTCATAGTCATGAAACAGTTTAATCAATAAGCGATCGATAAACTCAGCGCGGGCATTGATTAAGTTGCTGACGGGTTGTTTAGAAAATTCGTTCTGAAGCCATTTGTAAAAATAACTTGAACAGTCGCGATAGTCGCTAAGTTGCTCAGCTTGGCTAAGCAACTTCTTTACTTTATTGGGTAATGCCACAGGGGCTGGCTCCTAGTGTTCGATGATCCTGTCAATAGTATCATCTGATCGGAGCGTTAAAATTTCAACACCATTTTCAGTCACTAACAGCGTATGTTCCCACTGTGCAGACAATGAACGGTCTTTTGTTACGACAGTCCAGTCATCTTTAAGCAACTTACATTGGCGTTTACCCGCATTAACCATAGGTTCGATTGTTAAGCACATGCCCGCTTTTAATACTTCACCAGTACCTGCTTTGCCATAGTGCATAACTTGTGGCTCTTCGTGGAACTCTGCACCAATACCGTGACCACAGTATTCACGTACAATCGAATAGCTAAAGCTTTCAGCATATTTTTGAATCGCAGCACCAATGTCACCTAAGCGAACGCCAGGTTTTACCATTTTAATGGCAAGGTACAGGCTTTCTTGAGTTACTTCAGCAAGGCGCTTACCTTGGATATTAGGTGTACCAACATGGAACATTTTAGATGTATCGCCATGGTAACCGTCTTTGATTACAGTTACATCAATATTGACGCTGTCACCTTCTTTAAGTGGTTTGTCATTTGGGATACCGTGACAAATTACATGGTTCACTGAGGTACAAATTGATTTTGGGAAACCGTGATAGTTAAGTGGTGCTGGAATAGCATCTTGAACGTTAACAATATAATCGTGACAAATTGTATTTAGTTCATCTGTGGTTACACCTGGCACCACATGCGGTTCAATCATTTCAAGTACCTCGGCGGCTAAGCGCCCGGCAACACGCATTTTTTCGATTTCTTCAGGGGTCTTGATCACAGCACTCATTGAGGCTCCAAAGTTGTTTTTTAGGTCATTTTTCAGTGCACAAATTTTGCACTGAATGTTGAGTTTTCAATTTTAATATGGTATAAAGCGCGCCGTCTTTTTACAAATAAATTCTTAACTGATTTTTTGTATTTAAGGCAAACACAATTTTATTTTAACACACACACGTATCGTCACATACACTTGGGTGCACATAAGTTACAAATTAGCTTAGGTGTTGGTGCTATGGGATATGTGGAGGCCTAACCCTAAACTATTAGAGGAATTTACAAATGGCAAACGTTTCAATGCGCGATATGCTTCAAGCTGGTGTTCACTTTGGTCACCAGGCACGTTACTGGAATCCTAAGATGAAGCCTTTCATCTTCGGCGCTCGTAACCGTGTTCATATCATCAACCTAGAGCAAACTGTACCAATGTTCAACGAAGCACTTAAGTTCTTATCGAACGCAGCTTCTAACAAAGGTAAAGTACTTTTCGTTGGTACTAAGCGCGCAGCAAGCGAAGCAGTTAAAGAAGCAGCTCTTCAAAGCGAGCAGTTCTACGTAAACCACCGTTGGTTAGGTGGTATGTTGACTAACTGGAAAACAGTTCGTCAATCAATCAAGCGTCTTAAAGATCTTGAAGCGCAAAGCCAAGACGGTACTTTCGAGAAGTTAACTAAGAAAGAAGCGTTAATGCTAACTCGTGAAATGGAAAAGCTTGAAAAGAGCCTTGGTGGTATCAAAGAGATGGGTGGTCTTCCTGACGCACTTTTCGTTATCGATGCAGACCACGAGCACATCGCTATCCGTGAAGCTAACAACCTAGGTATTCCAGTTGTTGCTATCGTTGATACTAACTCTAACCCAGACGGCGTTGATTACGTTGTTCCTGGTAACGATGATGCGATCCGTGCTATCCAACTTTACACTGGCGCTGTATCAGCTGCGATCACTGAAGGTCGTGAGAACAACATCGTTGCTCAAGCTGAGAAAGACGATTTCGTAGAAGCTGAGTAATTAGCTGTCATCAAGTCTTCATCTTAATTAAGGTGAAGACTTGTTATTCTTGTTAAGCGGCCTATACCGCTTCCCTAATAACAGAATTCAATTGAGGATATTCTAATGGCTGTAACTGCTGCCCTAGTTAAAGAATTACGCGAGCGTACTGGCGCTGGCATGATGGATTGTAAAAAAGCGTTAACTGAAACTAACGGTGACATCGAGTTAGCGATCGAAAACATGCGTAAGAGCGGTGCTGCAAAGGCTGCTAAAAAAGCTGGTAACATCGCTGCTGAAGGTACAATCTTAATCAAAGAAGGTAACGGTTTCGCTGCGCTTCTTGAAGTTAACTGTCAAACTGACTTCGTTGCTAAAGATGCTAACTTCCTTGGTTTCGCTAACCAAGTTCTTGACGCTGCTGCAGAATCTAAAGCAGACATCGATGCGCTTAAAGCACAATTCGAAGAAACGCGTGTTGCACTAGTTGCTAAAATTGGTGAAAACATCAATGTTCGTCGCGTTGAGTACATCGATGGTGACAAACTTTCTTCATACCGTCACGGCGACCGTATCGGTGTTGTTGTAGTTGGTGAAGCTGACGAAGAAACACTTAAGCAAGTTGCTATGCACGTAGCTGCGTCTAAGCCTGAGTTTGTTAACCCAGAAGACGTACCAGCTGACGTTGTTGAGAAAGAAAAAGCAGTTCAAATCGATATCGCGATGAACGAAGGCAAGCCTGCTGAAATCGCTGAGAAGATGGTTGTTGGCCGTATGAAGAAATTCACTGGTGAGATCTCTCTTACTGGTCAAGCTTTCATCATGGAGCCTAAGAAGACTGTTGGCGAAATTCTTAAAGAGAAAGGCGCAACTGTTTCTAACTTCATCCGTTTAGAAGTTGGTGAAGGTATCGAGCGTAAAGAAGAAGATTTCGCTGCTGAAGTAGCTGCACAAATCGCTGCTGCAAAAGGCGAGTAATTTTCTGCTTGAGTGATGCAGGCGAAATTAGATGAAATTAATCTGCTATTAGCTTTTGCGTCACTGATGAAAATTCTTTAAAATAACCGCGTTTTATGTGTAACCATAGCGCGGTTATTTTTTATCTCATTACTAAGGCTGGCCCAAATATTATGACTATCAATCGTAAACCTATTTTTAGACGTGTTCTTCTTAAACTTAGCGGTGAAGCATTAATGGGAGACGAAGGCTTCGGCATCGACCCGAAAGTACTTGACCGTATGGCTCAAGAAATTAAAGAACTTGTAGAACTCGACGTAGAAGTAGGTTTGGTTATCGGCGGCGGTAACTTCTTACGTGGTGGTTCATTAGCAGAAGCAGGTATGAACCGCGTAGTGGGTGACCACATGGGAATGTTAGCAACAGTAATGAATGGCTTGGCAATGCGTGATGCACTACACCGTGCATTTGTAAATTGCCGCTTAATGTCAGCTATCCCACTTAATGGTGTGTGTGATGCTTATAACTGGGCTGAAGCAATCAGCTTATTAAAATCTGGCCGCGTAGTTATTTTCTCAGCGGGCACAGGCAATCCGTTCTTTACTACTGATTCTGCCGCGTGTTTACGTGGTATCGAAATCGAAGCTGATACAGTTATCAAAGCGACAAAAGTGGACGGTGTTTATTCTGATGACCCAGTGAAAAATCCAGAAGCTACACTATATCGCCACTTGAGCTACAATGAAATCATTGAAAAAGAATTAAAGGTTATGGACTTAGCTGCATTCACTCTTGCACGAGATCATAAAATGCCTTTAAGCGTATTTAATATGAACAAATCTGGCGCGTTGAAACGTGTTATTATGGGTGAAGATGAAGGAACACTTATTTCTTCACAAGCCTCAGATGAAATAAATAAATAGATTATTAGGATTGAACCGTGATTAACGATATCAAAAAAGATGCGTCAGAGCGCATGCAAAAAAGTGTTGCGGCACTAGGCAGTCAATTATCTAAAATTCGCACAGGCCGTGCTCACCCTGCGTTACTTGATGGTATTCAAGTATCTTACTATGGTGCTGATACACCGTTAAACCAAGTTGCAAACGTAACAATTGAAGACTCGCGTACACTTGCTATTAGCGTGTTCGACAAGTCACTAGCACAAGCTGTAGAAAAAGCGATCATGGCTTCAGACTTAGGCTTAAACCCTATGTCTGCAGGTACAGTTATTCGTGTTCCACTTCCTCCACTTACAGAAGAGCGTCGTAAAGACCTAATTAAAATCGTACGTGGCGAAGTTGAAGGTGGCCGTGTTGCGGTACGTAACATCCGTCGTGATGCGAATGGCGACATTAAGAGCTTATTGAAAGATAAAGACATTTCTGAAGATGAAGCGCGTCAAGCAGAAGATGAAATTCAAAAGCTTACTGATAAGTTCATTAAAGAAATGGATACACAATTAACAGCGAAAGAAGCTGAATTGATGGAAATCTAATACGTCCTGTTTATCTTTCAGACACTCATCCTGAATAGGTAATAGGCATAACTAAATTTATTAGTTTTGAAACGCCGTCTAGGGTATACTAGACGGCGTTTTTTTATGGAATACTCGATATTTATGGTTCTTAACGCTGATAAAATTTCCCAGCAAAGTTTGCCTAAGCATGTCGCTATAATCATGGATGGTAACGGTCGATGGGCGCAAGCTAAAAATCGTCCACGTGTTTACGGGCACAAAAAGGGCGTTGATGCGGTGCGTCAATCTGTTCAATTTTGTACTCGCTTAGGTATTCAGTCATTAACACTATTTGCGTTTAGTAGTGAAAATTGGCGCCGCCCAGAGGACGAAGTAAATACACTTATGGAGTTGTTTTTATTCGTACTGGGCAAAGAAGTAAAAAAACTTCATAAAAATAATGTAAAACTAAATATCATTGGTGATTTATCACGTTTTTCTGAAGGTTTACGACACAAAGTAGATGCTGCACACGAACTTACCCGCAACAATACTGGGTTAGAATTAAATGTCGCGGCTAATTATGGTGGTCGTTGGGATATTACCAATGCCGCAACACAGCTTGCGAAGAAAGTCGCTGCAGGTGAATTAGCTGCAGATGAAATTACTGAGCAGCATATGAACGACCACATGAGTATGGCAGGTCAGGTGGAACTTGATTTGATGATCCGTACTGGTGGCGACTTACGCATTAGTAACTTTCTTTTGTGGCAAGCTGCTTATGCTGAGCTTTACTTTACAGATACGCTTTGGCCAGATTTTAATGAAGCTGCTTTTGCTGACGCTATCGCTTGTTACGTTGCCAGAGAGCGACGATTTGGTTGTACCGGTGAACAAATAAAACAATTACTCGCCGAAACCTAATTACTAGTTGAAGGTACACACATTGCTTAAACAACGAATTTTAACCTCACTTGTACTTGCGCCACTTGCACTTGTACTGGTTTTTTATACCCCACTTACTTTATTTAGTTATATCGCCGCCGGTATTGTTTTACTCGGTGCGTGGGAATGGTCTGCTTTTATGGGCTTATGCGATAAATTCAAACGGCTAGGCTTTGTTGCTGCGACCGCTATCATTCTTGCTCTGCTGAATTGGCACTGGCCGATAGAGTCGCTTTGGCAAAACGGTAAACTGGTGGGCGATGCTAATTATTTGTTTACCTTGTCATTCGCGTGGTGGATTGTTGCCACTTATTTAGTATGGCGCTACCCGGCCATGGCCAAAGCATGGAATGAAGGTCTTGTGATGCGAGCGATAGCAGGCTTTCTAACCCTCGTGCCATTATGGTTGGCGTTAAATACCTTAAGAAGTGCGGGCTATAACGAATCGACTCACTTTGGTTCAATGCTTATTTTAGTGGTTTTAGGTATTGTTTGGAGCGCAGACATCGGTGCTTATTTTACAGGCAAGAACTTAGGAAAACGTAAATTAATGCCTAAAGTCAGCCCTAATAAAACCATTGAAGGGCTACTTGGTGGTGTCGTCGCATCGGTTATCTTCGTGTTGGCTTTTTGTCACTTTAGCGATGTTGATATGGCTGTTTGGCCTGTTTATGCCATTATGACTGCATTTATAGCACTGTTTTCTGCGGTGGGTGACTTACTTGAAAGTATGTTTAAGCGTGAAGCGGGTTTAAAAGACAGCGGTTCATGCTTACCTGGTCATGGCGGTATTTTAGACCGTATTGACAGCCTAACTGCTGCAGCACCTATTTTTGTCCTTTGTTATGCATGGACATTGAGTTTATGAGTAAGACTGAACAACTGGTAGTGCTTGGTGCAACGGGGTCAATCGGCCTAAGCACGTTAGATGTTGTTGCTCGAAATACAGATCGCTTCGCTATTTTTGCGTTAACCGCAGGGCAAAATGCTGAAAAAATGGCTGAGCTTTGCTTAGCGCATCAACCGAAATTTGCAGTTATGGCTAATAACGCGGCAGCAAAGGCGTTATCAAGCTTACTTGCAAATACACCCTGTACGACCGAAGTGCTTGCAGGCGTAGAAGCAATGAGCGAGCTTGCGGCTCACCCCGAGGTTAATACAGTGATGTCGGCTATTGTGGGAGCAGCAGGCTTACTACCCACCTTGAGTGCCGTTGAAGCAGGTAAAAAAGTACTGCTTGCTAATAAAGAGTCGTTGGTGATGTCAGGTCAGTTGTTTATCGACAAAGTAAAGCAACATGGCGCAACATTACTGCCAATTGATAGCGAACATAATGCTATTTTTCAATGCATGCCTGCATCATTACAAAACACATCAGGGTTACTTGGTGATAACGGCGTGAGCAAAATCTTGTTAACGGGCTCTGGTGGTCCATTTTTAACACGTGATTTAGCCACCTTATCATCTGTTACAGTCGCTGAGGCGGTGGCTCACCCTAACTGGTCTATGGGACAAAAGATTTCTGTTGATTCAGCGACCATGATGAACAAAGGCCTCGAATTCATTGAAGCTAAATGGTTATTTAACTGTCACGCCAGTGATATTGAAGTGGTCATTCATCCGCAAAGTATTATTCACTCAATGGTACAGTATCAAGATGGCTCTGTGCTTGCGCAAATGGGGAATCCAGATATGCGCACACCTATCGCACATGCACTTGCTTTTCCAGATCGTGTTGATGCAGGTGTGAAGCCCCTCGACTTTTCAGAGCTAGCTGATTTTACGTTTACTAAACCTGATTATGCACGTTATCCAAATTTAAAATTAGCAATAGATGCCAGTGAAATGGGGCAAGGTGCAACAACGACAGTCAACGCTGCCAATGAAGTAGCTGTTGCGGCATTTTTAAATGGGCAAATTGGCTTTACAGATATTTTCCGTGTTAATGCGCAGACATTAGAGTCAACCTTGAATGTTAATGTACAAACACTTGAAGAAATATTAGCGTGCGATAAAGCTGCACGTATGAAAGCGCTTGAACTTGTTAAAAAGGGCATGAATTAAGATGTTTGATTTTTTCTGGAATTTAGGCTCATTCATTCTTGCATTGGGAATTTTAGTGACCGTGCATGAATATGGTCATTTTTGGGTGGCGCGTAAAGCCGGCGTAAAGGTTTTACGCTTTTCAATTGGCTTTGGCAAACCACTTATAAAATGGTACGACAAGCATAAAACAGAATACGTCATTGCTGCTATTCCATTGGGTGGCTATGTTAAAATGCTGGATGAACGAGTTGACGAAGTCCCGCCGGAGCAGCGTCATCTATCATTTAATGCCAAATCTGTAAAAGCCCGTATTGCGATTGTTGCTGCTGGTCCCATGGCGAACTTCTTATTTGCTATTTTTGCCCTTGCGGTAATGTATATGGTGGGCGTACAGTCACTAAAACCTGTCGTTGGTGAGGTCACGCAAGGTAGTCGTGCAGAAGCCGCAAATATCGAACCAAACCAACAAATTATCAAAATAGGTGAAGATGATATTAGCACCTGGCAAGATGCTACTTTCTCATTAATGAGTCGTTTAGGTGAGCAAAGTGTTGTGGTGACTTTACGCGACCAAAATTACCAAAAGCATGTTCGTACATTGAACCTAGATGGCTGGAAGTTAGACCAACAAGATGTGCCTCCGTTAACGTCGATTGGTATTGTTCCATTTAGACCTCAAGCGACATTAACGGTCGCGCAAATCAACAAAGGTTCTGCAGCTGAGCGGGCTGGTCTTCAGGTAAATGATACAATCTCAGCCGTAAATGGTGAAAATATCAGCGATTGGACCCAGTTAGTCTCTATTATTCAACAATCACCTAACAAATCCTTACAATTTAGTGTAAAAAGACAAGGTAGTATTGAGTCACTTACCGTCACACCAGATGGCCGTGATAATGATGCTGGCGTGTTGCAAGGGTTTTTAGGGGTTGCACCAAAGGTTGAGCCTTGGCCAGAAAACTACATTGAAACTAGACATTATGGCCCCGTCGATAGTATTGTGCTGGGCATACAAGAAACATGGCGTTTAATAACCTTAAGTTTTGATATGATTGGCAACCTCATTACGGGTCAAGTGTCAGTTAAAAACTTAAGTGGGCCCGTAGGCATTGCAGTGGGGGCGGGGACTAGCGTAAGCTATGGCTTGGTTGCATTTTTAAGCTTTTTAGCTTTGATCAGTGTTAACCTTGGCGTATTTAACTTATTGCCGTTGCCAGTGCTTGATGGTGGGCACTTAATGTATTACATAATTGAACTTTTTCGTAAGAAGCCTGTCTCTGAAAAGACACGAGAGTTTGGTTTTAAATTGGGCGCCTTACTGCTCATATTTTTAACATGTTTCGCTTTGTTCAATGATGTATCACGTTTATAACAAGTAAGCGGAAAATTCCAATTTGAACACGATTGTAAAACACCGCAAAAAGTTAAATTTACAAGGTGTTGAGCGGTAATACAGTTGTAAAGGATAAAGATAACAAAATGGCTATAAAAAAACATTTGGCAGTTTCAAGTTTATTAGGTGCAAGCTTTGCAGCCCTAGGCCAAAACTCCTTTATTGTAGAAGATTTAAAAGTTGAAGGTTTACAACGTGTTGCATTAGGTGCAGCACTGACGCATATTCCGATCAACGTGGGCGATAATATTGATGAGTACACAATTTCAAGAACCATAAAGTCACTCTATCGTTCAGGTCACTTTGATAATATTAAAGCGTTGCGTGACGGTAATAATGTTATTTTCCGTGTCACTGAGCGCCCAACAATCAGCTTGATTGAGTTCGACGGCAATAAAGATATTAAAGATGAGCAGCTAAACGAATCACTTGATCAACAAGATATTCGTACCGGTGAGCCTCTTGATAAAACCGTTCTTGATAATATTGAAAAAGGGCTTGTTGAGTTCTTTCATAGTATTGGTAAATACAATGCTAAAGTTGAAGTTAGCATCACCAAGCTACCTCGCAACCGCGTAAAGTTATTATTTAAGTTTGATGAAGGTGACGCTGCGTCAATTCGTCAAATAAACCTTGTTGGTAATGAACTTTTCTCAGATGAAGAACTACTCAAGTTGGCTGAATCTCAACAAGATTTGCCATGGTGGAAGTTCATGTCAAGTGACCGCTATCAGAAACAAACGATTGAAGGCGACCTTGAGAAAATCCGCAGTTACTATTTAGACCGTGGTTACTTACGCTTTAATATTGATTCCACACAAGTGTCTGTGAGCCCTGAGCGAGATTCAGTTTATGTGACAGCAAACATGACTGAGGGTGTTAAATACACCGTAAAAGGGTTTGACTTTATCGGTGACTTACTTGGCCGCGAAGAGCTTATTAAAAGTGTTATTCCACTTAAAGCGGGTGAGTTGTACAATGGCTCTGTGGTTACCTCATCAGAAGAGTTTATCAAGAGCTACCTAGCCCGATTTGGCTATGCGAATGCAGAAGTACGCACGATTCCTGAAATCGATGATGAAAATAAAGAAGTGCAGTTAACGCTATCGGTAGACCCTGGCAAGCGTGTATATGTGCGCCGTATTATCGTTGGCGGTAACCAAAATACCTCAGATGAAGTTGTTCGTCGTGAAATGACTCAGCTTGAAGGTGCGTGGCTATCTAATCAAAACCTAGAGCGTTCTAAATTGCAAATCCAACGTTTGCCGTATATGGAAAGCGTTGATTTCAATGTTGTTCCTGTACCAGGTGTTGATGATCAAGTAGACGTTGATTTTACCGTGAAAGAACAGTCAGCAGGTAGCTTTAATGCTGGTCTGGCATATGGCTCTTACTTAGGTCTGCAATTTAACATTGGTGTCAGTGAGTCGAACTTCTTAGGTACTGGTAACCAAATTGGTTTTAATATCAATACGTCACGTGGTTCAGAGCGTATTAGCTTATCGTATACTGACCCGTACTTCACCCCAGATGGTGTTTCGCAGGGCAGTAGCATTTTCTATAGTAACTATGATGCAAGTAAATTTAGCCTCATCGACTATAAATCGAAAAGCTATGGTATTGGTACCAATATTGGTTTCCCAATTGATGCTGTAAACCGTATTAATTTCGGTATCCGTTGGATTGAAGAAGAGTTATCGGATATCGCCGAATACGAGCAAACACGCGTAATGCGAGAAACCTTCTTAGACCCTGAAAACCCAGATGCTGGCTTTAACTTTACTAAGTACGAGTTAAGTGCTGGCTGGTCGCGTGTGACAGTAAACCGTGGTTTATTCCCATCAGCGGGTTCGCGTCAATCAATTAATCTAACAGCAACAACACCTAACTCAGATTTAACTTACTTTAAGTTAAATTATGACTCACGTTTTTACTGGCCGATTAGCAATGACCATCGTTGGGTATTCTCAACACGTGCAGCGCTTGCATATGGCAATGGTTACGGTTCAACCAATGGGTTTGATCAAACATTACCGTTCCAAGAGTACTTCCGTATTACTGAGATGGAATTACGTGGTTTTGATAGAAATACCATTTTACCACGTGCTGTATCACGTACACCGCAAACTATTCCGGGCACGCCACTTGAAGATGGTACAACAACCGGCAGTATTGGTGGGGCGTCAGAATTTGACGAATTAAGATTACAAGGCCGAATTGGTGGTAATGCCAAAGCGGTTGCAGGGATGGAGCTGATTGTTCCTACCCCATTCTTGGATGAAGAAAACACGAGTTCTGTACGTACAAGCTTCTTCGTAGATGCTGCGAACGTATGGGATACAGAGTTTAACGTTGACCGTTATCAAAACTTAGCCCCTGATCAACGCGCAAAATTAGAGGATTATTCAGATCCGATGCGCTTTAGGGTATCAACCGGTCTTTCACTACAATGGATCTCTCCAATGGGTCCAATGCTGATCAGTTTTGCGTATCCATTGCAAAAAGAAGAAGATGACGATACGAAAACCATCAGCTTTAATATTAGTAATACATTCTAAAGGAGTTTTTTGTGAAAAAATCAATTAAATCAACAGCGTTTGCACTACTTGCTACTTTGTCAATGGGTTTGTCTACCAGTGCATTTGCACATAAAGTCGCTATTGTTGACATGCAAGAAATCTATAAGCAAATTCCTCAAATGGCAAAAGTAGAGCAAACACTTGAAGCTGAGTTTGCTGAACGCCGTCAAGAGCTTGAAAAATTGCAGGGTGATATCCGTTTTGAAGCTGAAAAGTTCAAGCGTGAAGCAACAACAATGAGTGACAAGCAAAAAGAAGAATTACGTACTAAGATTCAAGGCATGCAACAACAACTTGCTGAAAAGGGCCGTCCTTTAGAGCAAGAAATCAAAATGCGTCAAAACCAAGAGTTAGCAAAAGTTCAAAAGCTAATTCTAGATGCGATTGAAGAAGTTGCTAAAGCAGGTAAGTACGACGAAGTAAAAGTTAAAGAAACAACAATTTACGTTAATCCTAAAACAGTGTCTGACTTATCAGATAAAGTTGTTGAAAAAGTAAGTAAGCAATAGAAATTACATATGCAAAACTACACGCTTTCGCAGATTGCGGATCTTTTGGGTGCTGAGCTACACGGCGATGGCACTCAAGAGATTAAAAAAATATCAACACTTGCAAATGCCCAATCTGGGCATATTGCATTTTTGGCGAACAAAAAATATCGTTCTCAGTTAGAGAGTACCAATGCCAGTGCGGTGATTTTATCACCGGCAGATGCCGACTATTTTAGTGGCAATAAGCTGGTTATTGCTAACCCTTATGTATGCTACGCCAAGCTTGCCCAGTTAATGGATACAACACCTCGCAGTGCATCAGTTGGGATACACCCTAGTGCAGTCATTCATGATTCAGCATCAATTGGAGATAATGTCTCGATCGCTGCCAATGTGGTGATAGAAGCAAATGCAGTCATCGCAAACGATGTACAGATTGGTCCAGGTTGCTTTATTGGTGAGCAGGTAAAAATAGGCCAAGGAACAAAGCTTTGGGCTAACGTCAGTATTTACCATGAAGTTGAAATTGGCAGTGACTGCCTGTTTCAAGCAAATACAGTTGTAGGAAGCGATGGTTTTGGTTACGCCAATGAGCGTGGTGAATGGATTAAAATACCGCAATTAGGACGTGTAATTATTGGTGATAAAGTTGAAGTCGGTGCCTCAACAACGATTGATCGTGGCGCACTTGATGACACACTCATCCATAGTAATGTAATTATCGATAATCAATGTCAAATAGCGCATAATGTCGAGATCGGTTCGGGTACAGCAGTTGCTGGCTGCACTGTTTTTGCCGGCAGTGTTGTTGTTGGTAAACATTGTCAAATTGGCGGCATGGTTGCAATTAATGGTCACATCAGTGTCTGTGATGGTGCTATAATCACGGGCATGAGTATGGTGACAAAAGCAATCACTGAACCTGGGATTTACTCATCAGGTTTGCCTCATCAAAACAACAAAGAATGGCGTCGTAGTATTGCCCATATCCGAAACCTTGGTGATATGAAAGACCGCTTAAAAGCACTTGAGTCACTGACTAAGTCACTCAATATTGAAGACAAATAAGGATGCTATTTTGGCAAATGAATTAAATAGTCTTGATATTCAAGATATCTTGAATTTACTTCCGCATCGTTATCCGATGTTACTTGTTGATCGTGTATTAGATTACACGCCAGGCGAGTCGTTACATGCGATTAAAAATGTAACAGTGAATGAACCTATTTTTACAGGCCACTTTCCGAATCAACCAATTTTTCCAGGTGTGTTGATCCTAGAAGCAATGGCTCAAGCAACTGGCTTGTTAGGTTTTAAAACAGTTGAAAATCGTAGCGATAATGAACTTTACTTGTTTGCTGCCATTGATAATGCACGATTTAAGCAACCAGTATTACCTGGCGATACTATGCATTTGCATGTAGAGTTTGTTAAAGAGCGCCGCAATATATGGAAGTTTGCAGCAGAAGCAAAAGTTGACGGCAAAGTAGTGTGTACTGCCGAAATCATGTGTGCGAGAAGAGAGTTTTAATAGTGATCCATCCTACGGCAATAATCGAACCAGGTGCGAAGCTTGGAAAAAATGTCTCAGTTGGCCCTTATAGTTATATTGGCAACGATGTAACGATTGGTGATAACTGTATCATTGAGTCTCATGTGGTTGTCAAAGGCCCATCGACAATTGGTTCTGGTAACCATATTTTTCAGTTTGCATCGGTTGGTGAAGCTTGCCAAGACAAAAAATACGCGAATGAGCCAACTACTTTAATTATGGGTGACAACAATGTCATTCGTGAATGTGCAACAATTCACCGTGGCACTATTCAAGATCAAGGTGTGACTAAAATTGGTAGCAACAACTTGTTTATGGCTTACACGCACGTTGCTCATGACGCAGTCGTGGGTGATAACGTGATTTTTGCTAACAACGCCTCTGTTGCTGGTCATGTGCACGTAGGTGACTGGGTGATCCTTGCGGGTAACTCGGGTGTTCACCAGTTTTGTAAGATTGGTGCACATGCTTTTGTTGGTATGTACTCAGGCGTTAATAAAGACGTACCGCCGTTTGTTACAACCATTGGTACGCCAGCAGGCCCAGTCGCAATCAATACTGAAGGTATGAAACGTCGTGGCTTTGAAAGTGATGAAGTAATGGCAACTCGACGTGCTTACAAAACACTTTATCGTAAGAGCTTAGGTGTTGAAGAAGCAATTGCTGAGCTGAGCGAAGATGCTGCGAAGTACCCAGCTGTTCAGCTGATGATAGACTTCGTGAAAAGCTCTGAGCGCGGAATTATTCGCTAATCATTAGCGACCTCCTACAAAAGCCACCGTAAGGTGGCTTTTTTGTTTTTATAGTTCAGGTTTTGCTAAGTCAGTGCTTGCTATCTTCACAGCAAAAAGGATCTAGTAATATGAACAAACTCATCGTCTTTGCATTGTTAAGCTTAATTTTAAGTGGCTGTAGTAGCTCGCCAACAATAAACTCAAGTGCTAAGGTACAAAGAGGTAAAGCCAGCTTTTATGCGGACAAATACCATGGCCGTACAACGGCCAGTGGTACAGTGTTTAATCAACAAGCATTGAGTGCAGCCCACCAAGATCTCGCTTTTGGTACCCGCGTAAAAGTGACTAATGTCGCAAATAATAAAAGTGTGATTGTTAGTATTAACGACCGTGGTCCGTTTGTTCACGGTCGAATTATTGATTTGTCTAAAAAGGCATTTTCACAAATAGCTTCTTTGCAGCAAGGTGTTATTGACGTTACCGTTGAGCAACTTGATTAAAAACGAGTGATGAGCTCGACATAATCAGGCTCATTCTCAACCAGCTCAGCATGGCTTGCCATTGCTCTTATTTGCCCTTGTTCTAACCAAATGACTTTATCAACACGATTCAACATAACAGGATCATGACTGATCGTTAGCACGGTTTTATCAGCCCAGACCTTTTCGAGTGTATTAAGTAAACTGTACTTAGTGTGGTTATCTAAGCTTTCTGTTGGTTCATCAAGAACCACAAAATTACCTTGTCTTAATAATGCTTGCGCAATAGCAATACGACGTGACTGACCATGAGAGAGTTTTCTTCCTGCGGTGCCTAATCGGGTATTGAGGCCGTTTTTTAAGTTATTCAGCCATGAGCCAAGTTCTGCTTGTTTACAGGCTTCTATAAGCATTTTATCAGTCGCCTCCGGTGCTGCAAAGCGAAGGTTATCTCTTAGTGTGCCATCAAAAATATGATGTTGTTGGGCGACAATTGTGAGCTGCATAAAGCGTTCGTTAGCGTCTAGGCTACTAAGTTCAACACTGTGTTCTGCCGCTAACAGTTTTAATGAGCCAGATTGTAAAGGCCAAAGTCCCGTGAGTAAATTTACTAATGTTGTTTTACCGCTGCCACTTGCGCCAACCAGTGCTACTTTGTTGCCAGCTGCAATGGATAGATTAATATCCCTCAAAGCGTCATTATGCGCCCCAGAGTATTGATAACTCACGTTAGTTAATTCTAAGCCGAGCGCGTGTTGATTGTTTACTTGGTCGTGCTTTTTGTAAGGTGCTGGTGTTTGTTTGTCCTCTAGCGAAAATAACCGCTCTGCTGCACTTAAAGCGACAGGGAGCTCGATAAAAGCAGCGGGCAGGGTAAGTACAGTTTCAAAACTAGCCAAGACGAATAGTGCGAGCATTGCCAATTCAACATTTTTCATAGCGCCTGTTGCAACCAAAGGAATAATTACAAAAACGCTTGCAAGCATGGTTAACTGTACAACAAAGGTGCTTAAACCATTGCTGTTCGCGATGGCTTTATGGCGAGTATAGAGTTGCGAATTATATTGCTGACTTAGTGTATCGCAGCGTGTTAACTGAGCATCATGTGCTTGATAAATTGCAAGTTCACGGCTTCCTTTTAACGTATCGGCAAGCTCAGCTTTTAGCTCAGCTGAAAGTCTGGTCTCGGCATCTGCTTGTTTGTGTAGTTTATGACTCAATAAGACTGGTAGCAGAACACCAATTATCATCAATGATATAAAACAAATCAAAGCCACCTTCGCGTTGTATGCGCTCATAAATGCCATGACAATTGGAATAGTAAATAAGGCTATTATGATGGGAAGTAAGACATTTAAGTAAAATTTATCAAGGGCATCCACATCATTTTGCAAACGATTCACAAGGTCGGCACTGCGACTCATTGCCAAATCAACGTTGTTGAGTCGGCTCAGTGTTGCAAACATTTTTACACGAATTTCGCTTAATAATAAAAATGTAGCATTGTGAGTGATCATTCGTTCGCCGTACCGTGATGCAGTTCTTACAATGGCTAAAAAGCGAATCACTCCTGCTGGTGTAAAATAATTCATATGTACACCTGCAATGCCAGCGGCTGCCATTGCTGCTAAAAACCAGCCAGATATTGCAAGCAAACCAACATTGGCAAGCACAGTCAAGCTTGCTAAAAAAGCGCCCAGTAGCAGCATGCCAGCATGAGGTTTACACAGTTTTAATAAGCGAATGAAGTTATACATGTGCTTCACCTCGACTCACAAGCTTAGCAAACAGACCCGCTTGTTCAGTGAGTTGTTGATAATGACCCGACTCGATAATTTTACCTTGCTGCATAACGTAGATATTGTCCGCGTGTTTTACCGTATTAAGCCTATGAGCAATAACCATCACTAAATGATCGTTTGCATAATTTCGGATTGCTTGGTTGATTAGGTGCTCTGTTTGGCTGTCTAAGTGTGCTGTTGGCTCATCAAGCATTAGAATTGGTGCATCCTTTAAAAATGCACGAGCAAGGGCAATACGCTGCTTTTGGCCACCAGAGAGACCTTCCCCTTGTTCACCCAGCATAGTATCAAAGCCATTTGGTAAGGCGTTAATAAACTCAAGTGCGCCTGCTTTTCGAGTGGCCGCAATAAGTTCATCATGGCTTGCATTTGGTTTGGCAAGACGTAGATTGTCGGCAACACTTCGATAAAATAGTGTGGCTTGTTGTGGGATCCATGCAAGTTGCGCCTGCCAATTATGTAGTGCGATATCACTGAGTGCCTGTCCGTTAATATTGACGGCACTGTTAGCTTGATGGTGAAAACCTAAAAGGCAATCAAAGAGGGTACTTTTACCTGAGCCACTCTCTCCAACAAATGCAATTAACCCTTTATTTGGCAGACTAAAATTAATGTCGGTGACCCCTTCGTTTGTGTCAGGGTAATGATAGGTGAGTCCATGCACATGTATGTTTTTTAGCGGTGTTGATAACTGTGATGTACCCGTATGCTCATGTGCCTCGCTGTGATTAACGATGTCGACCATATCAGCAGCGGCGCTAATCCCTTCTAATTTTGCGTGATAGTGAGTGCCCATTTGTCGAAGTGGTAAGTAAAACTCAGGGGCCAGTAGTAACACCACAAACCCAGTGGCAAAATCAAGGGTACCAAAAAACAGTCTAAAACCGATAATAACTGCAACAAGTGCAACACTAATGGTGGCTAAAAACTCCAAGGCGAAAGAGGATAAAAAGGCAACTTTCAACACCCCCATGGTTGCACCACGGTAGTCATCAGAAATCTGGCTAATATTATTAAGCTCGCGTTTGGTCGCATTAAACAGCTTAAGCTGAGTCAGTCCTTGCAAGCGGTCAAAAAAGTAATTGCCAAGTACCGCGAGCTGTTGCCAACGTTCTTGGTTGAGTTGCTCCGCTTTGTGACCGACTAAAATCATAAAAAATGGAATTAGCGGGGCAGTTAACAGGAAGATAAGTCCTGCTTTGTAATCGGTTGGAAAAATAACCACTAAAATAGCGAGTGGAATAAGTGCGCTATACGCCACGCTTGGAATGTAGTTTGCGTAATATTGGTGAAGCGCTTCTACACCATTATGTAAAGTGTTAAGTGTTGCGCCGTGTCCTTTGTGCTCACTGTAAGCAGGGCCTAGTTTAGTTAACTTCGCAAGTAATGTATTGCGCATCACCGTTTTTATTTTTACTGCGGCAAGGCTACTCACCCGTTCACTCAATGCAACTAATAGGGCGCGTAGTACAATAAGACCTGCAAGAGGCCATAGTAACGGAGTGACAGCTTGCAAACTTGCTTGCTCAAACATAATTTGATGAACCGCGTTTGCCAGTAAATAGCAAGAGGCAATCATTAACAGGGCATTGAGTGTGCCCAGACTAATGCTTAGTTTCAGAAGCCCTGAAGCGGACTGGCTATACTGCTTTAAGAACGCGCGCAGCGTTTGCTGCTGCGCGCGATTTGGTCGGGGTTTAGTTGTCATCGTTGTTTTTGAGTCTCGCATACAGCTCTAGCTCATCATCAGCGATGGAATCTTTATGTTGGTGAAATTCGTACCACATGACGTTGATAACTCCAAGTGTACAGGCTAATAGAACACCTAATATCCAGGCGAAATACCACATAATTAAATCTCCTTAATAGCTACCGTGCGTATTGTTTTCAATCTCACTAATCGTTACTTTGCGCCACATTTTCACATAACACCAAGTGGTGTAAAGAAGAATGAGTGGTACAAAAATGACTGCAGCAATAAACATCACATTTAATGTCATATGGCTCGAAACCGCATCCCACATCGTTAGACTAATATTAGGATTATTGCTCGATGGCATCACAAACGGGAACATTGACATACCTGCTGTAAGAATCACACCTGCAAGCATTAGACTTGAGGATACAAGTGCTAGCGCAGGCTTGTGTAATTTTGAAAACACCAGTGCCAGAATAGCCATTACAAATGCAAGAGCAGGGAACAACAT